>CAZSLT010000123.1:0-2670 GCA_964607595.1 uncultured Phycisphaeraceae bacterium | reverse complement strand
TACTTCTCACAACCAATCAAACTACCAGCCAACGCCCGCGGGTCAACCCCGAACGATTCAATTTTCTCGTCTTTGTCAATTTTGACGAAGACCCCGGATCGGGGCTTTTTCGCCGGTTTTCGACCCGGATCGCCTCAGAGCCGCCGGTCCCGCCACGCCGGGAACCGCTCCCGCCAGGCCCGGAGCGTGTCGGCGTCGATCTCGACGCTGATGACGCCGGCGGCCTCCCCCGCGTCGGCGACGACGCTCCCCATGTGGTCCACCACGATCGAACCGCCCGCGTACGACAGGTGCGGGTCGTCCCCGGCACGGTTGACGCCGACGACCCACGCCTGATTCTCGATCGCTCGGGCGATCAGCAGGGCGCGCCAGTGATGGGTGCGCTCGCGGGGCCAGTTCGCGCCGATGACGAAGACCTCGGCGCCCAGTTCCAGGCCGCGTCGGAAGAGTTCCGGGAATCGCAGGTCGTAGCACACCGCCGGGCACACGCAAAGCGAGCCGCCCGCGTGCGGCCACGACCAAGTCGTGACGGTATCGCCGCCCTTGAACTTCTCGGGCTCGCGACCGAACGAGAAGGGATGGACCTTGTCGTAGGCGCATTCGATCCGGCCATCTGGGGCGATCACAACGGCGCGGTTGCGTGCCCAGCCGTCGCTGCCCATCACGGTGAGCCCGCCGTGGATGAACGCTTTGGTGCGCCCGGCCAGCCCGCGCAGGTACGCGAGCGACTCGCCCGAGGCGTCGTTGGTCCGTTCGACTCGCATCGAGAACCCGGTGTCGAAGAGTTCCGGCAGGACGATCAGATCACCGGGGGCGACGGCCGCGTCGCCCAGCATGGCGTCCACCCGGGCGTGGTTGGCGGGCTTGTCTTCCCAGACGATGTCGAGTTGCACCATGTGCGCCCGCATGGCACGAGTGTATCCGCGCGCGCCGCGCCGCTCAGTGTCGGCGGCGCGGCGAGTGTCGTGAGCGGTGCGGCTCAGCCCACGCAGGCGACGCGGTCGGCGGGCTGGCGCACGCTGACATTCATGACCAGCGAGTGGTACGCGGCGCCGGAGTCGCGGCAGACCTGCATGAGGTGCAGCCGGGAGCGGACATCGGCCTCGCGGAAGAGCCGCTTGAGATGGGCCCGGACCGAGTGGTAGGTCAGCCCGGTGCGCTGGGCGATCTGCTCGTCGTCGTAGCCGGTGAGGACGAGTTCGAGGATGCGTCGGCCCTGGGGCTTGAGCTGGCCGATCCAGGCCGGCTCGTTCCGCCAGCGTGCGGCCCAGGCGACGGCCGCGAACGGCGCGATCTTCTGGAACGCGGCGAGCATGGCGTTGCTCATCTCGCCGGTGGACTCCATGTTGTTGACGCCGATGATGAGTTCGGCGCCGTCGGAGCGGGTGAAGAGGCAGAGGGCCTGATCGCCCATGCCGCTGCGGCGTGCGGTGGAGAGGGCCAGGGATGGCTCATCGCCCAGGAGGTCGGAGCGGCGGAAGACGCGTCCGCGCTGGCGGGTGTTGAGGGCGCGGGCCAGTTCCCGGTCATCGAACGAGCGCGAGGAGTCCTCGATGCAGTTCGAGCAGTCGTTGCCGGCGGCGTGGGTGCCGATGACATGGCAGTGGGTCGCGTGGTCCCCGATGCCGTTGCGGTAGACCGCGATGCCGACGACGTCCGCGGGGACCACTTTGGCGACGGACTCGGCCATCACCCGCAGGACCTCGCTGTTGATGGCGAAGGCCACGCCGCTGAGGCGGCCGAGATCGAACGAAGCTTTCAGGAAATCATGGTCGCACATGTGAGCGCTCCCCGGGACCGACACATCCACGCTTGGCCGCACCCATGACGGCCGCACGAGGAATCGAAATCTGCGGCGATGCCGGCCGGCGTTCGGCGGTCCGTGGAGTGGGGCCGCGTCGAGAGGGCGGACACACGAGCCCTCGCTCCCACCCGAACCGTTCATCGCAATCGTCGCCGGATGACGAGTCACCCTGACGACGCCGATCCCGCCCCCCCGTTCCCCTCCACGGGGCACTGGGGCACATTCGATCGGCGGCCGCCTCCAGGTCGGCCGTCGGTCGCCCCCGGAATATCCCGCCGGCCGTTTCCCTCGGAGGTGAGGTGTTGAAACGAAGGGAAGCGGCCGCTCTCTCCGGGATCATCCGGACACCGATCGAGAGGCCGCGTCGCGCCGGTCCCACGATCGTGTGGGAGGCGATACGCAGTGGGGTTGGACCGGTTGCTCCGGTTTTGCCGCCCTATGACAAAAATGGGATAGTTATCGTACAAAGTACGAACAATGCAACTAGTTACAGAGAGTTATCGGACGCCCAAGCCGTACCGGGCGGTCTCGCCCAGTTCCTCGGCGATGCGGAGGAGCTGATTGTATTTGGCGTTGCGGTCGCTGCGGCAGGGGGCGCCGGTCTTGATCTGGCCGCAGTTCGTGGCGACGGCGAGGTCGGCGATGGTGGCGTCCTCGGTCTCGCCCGAGCGGTGCGACATCACCGCGGTGTAGCCGGCGCGATGCGCCATCTCCACCGCCTCCAGCGTCTCGGTCAGGGTGCCGATCTGATTGACCTTCACCAGGATGGCATTGGCCGTGCCGCGCTCGATGCCCAGGCGCAGTCGCTCGGGGTTGGTGACGAACAGGTCGTCGCCGACGAGCTGGACGGTGCCGCCCAGCTTGTC
>CAZSLT010000122.1:0-8571 GCA_964607595.1 uncultured Phycisphaeraceae bacterium | reverse complement strand
CTCGCGGTGGCGACGCCGCGCTGTTCGGCGGCGCGCTCGAGGGCGACGGCGACACCGGCGAGGCCGAAGAGCGCCGCGACGCCCGCGCCGAGGCGGATCAGGCGTCGGCGGGCGCGCGAGAGCCCGACCGGGCAGTCGGCGGTGATCACGGTGCCGTCGGCGCGCTTGTACATGCGCACACAGAGCCGCTGGCCCTCGTGGGCGCGGATGAGCGACGCCGCGTCATCGCCGGACATTTCAGAAAGGTTGTAGACATTCAGGCGGCAGTGATCGCAGTGTCGGACGCGGCCGCCGCCCTCCACGGCGCGCATGTCGTCCCACGACACGCCGCAGGGAGATGCGATCTTCAGTTGGTCCAGCGAGAGATGGGCTTCCATGGAGGCGGCCTTTCCGGGGCCGGTGGTCGGCCCTCTACTTTCATATGACTCGCCGGAGCGTTCGGTTCTCCATGAATTTCCGGAATCCGAAACCTCGTGGTAGGTTCGCGGCATGAACGGATACCGCACGGCCCGGAATCGACTCGGCGGAATGATCCCATGGACCGCGGTTTTCGCGGGTTCCCTGCTCACCGGCTGCGCCGGGCACAAGCCCCCCACCTTCGAGGTCACAGGGGCGACGCTCGCGTCGCGGTCGGCCGAGTCGTCGATCATTCTGGTCACGATCGAGGGCGAGAACCCGAACCCTGATGCGCTGCCGCTTTACTCGATCCGCTACCGCGCCTCGGCGGGGGATGGGGACGCGGCGGGCTCGTTCGCGGCCGAGCGCTCGCCGGAGCGCACGATTCCCCGCTTCAGCCGCGGCTCGTTCACCGTTCCGGTGATCCTCGCCAACGATCAACTCTCCGGCCCGGTGGGGAGCATCGACCTCTCGGGGACGGTCGTGTACCAGGTTCCGGGGACAATCGCCGAGGTGTTCTTCGACAACGACATCCGCCGGCCGAGCGCCAAGGTCGAGGGATCGGCGAGCGTGCTGCTCGACGCGACGGTGCCGATCTCGATGGCGCCCGCGGGCGCGGTTACGCCTTGACGGGGTGGCGCCGCAGCGCCGCGACGAGTTCGTCGAGGCGCACGGTGGCGATGCCGCTGGCGCCGTCGGACATGCCGTAGGGGATGTGCAGGAACCCGGCGTGGACCGCGCCGCCGCACGAGTAGACGACATTGGGCACATAGCCCTCGCGTTCGTGCTCGTTGGGCTCGAGCAGCGGGCGTGGCAGCGCGCCGATGACGCGGTTGGGGTGTTCGAGGTCGAGCAGCACCGCGCCGAGCGTGTAGCGGCGCATCGGTCCGACGCCGTGCGTGAGCAGGACCCAGCCCTCGGGCGTCTCGATGGGGGAGCCGCAGTTGCCGATCTGGATCGCTTCCCACGCGAACTCCGGGCCGCGGAGCACGCTGGCGTCCTCCCAGTGGTGGACATCATCGGAGGTCAGGAAGAACATGTTCTGCTTGTCGACGCGTCCGATCATGGCGTAGCGGCCGTTAACGAGGCGCGGGAAGAGCGCCATCCCCTTGTTCTGGGCCGCGTTCCCGTGGAGCGTGCGCACGCGGAACGACAGGAAATCGTTGGTGGCGATCATCTGCGGCATGATGCGGTGGCCGTCGTAGGCGGTGTAAGTCGCGTAGTAGACGACCGAGCCGCTCTCCTCGACGAACCGGACGAAGCGGGCGTCCTCCATGCCGCGGCTCTCGATGGGCGACTCGGGGTAGAGGACCCGTTCGCTCATGCGGGTGGACTCATCGAACCGGACATCGTAGTTGGAGCTGCCGAGCCAGTGGATGATTCGGATGGTCTCTCGGTCGGCCAGGTCGCAGACGGTGCCCTCGTAGAGCGCGCGGGTGGCGCGGTCGAGCGCATCAAGAGTGAAGGAGTCGCCGAGGCGGGTGAGCACGCTCTCGACGGAGCGCGGGTGGGCGCCGAGGTGCAGGAGCTTGCGCCTGAAGGTGGCGCAGTCGAAGACGGGGTTGGAGACGCGCCGGCCGGCGGTCAGCCAGGAACCGGGGTCGTCGAGTTCGACGCCGCCGGAGGCGCCGAGTGTGCCCGAGCGGAACTCGATCGACGAGATGTGCCCCTCGCCGATGGCGCGGACGCTCATGACGAAGCGCGCGTCGCCCTCCGGGGCGTCGCCGGGGACGATGACCATCGAGGGGTTGCAGAGCGCGGCGCCCTCGATGGCGATCTCCATCGTGAAGTACGCGCCGATGAGCCGACGGCGGGACTCGGGCAGGTCGCCGAGGTGATCGCCGATGCGGCCGCGGACATTCTGGAAGTGCGCGTCCAGCAGGGCGTCCAGGTCGCGGTGCCGGTGGCGGAAGCGCTGGATGACCTCGGAGAACGCGGCGTGGACCTCGTCCTCACTCATCGCCAGCACGCGGTCGATGACGACGCGTTCGCGGTAGCGCCCGTCGGGGGCCAGATCATCGCCGAGGCGGAACGGGCGCGCCATCACCCGCCGGGGCTCGGCGGTCAGCCGGTGGCCGGATCGGACCACCTGAATATCGGTCGCGTGTGATGTCATCGTGGGCGGCACTCCATCGCCTTCCATGATCGGCTGATTGACCCCCGGCTCCTCACCCGAACGACGCCATCGACTCGCGCCGGCGGTCCGGCAGGTCCTCGCCGGAGAGGTCGATCACCGCCAGCAGCGCCAGGAGGAACGAGAGCGTGCTCTCGGCGCCCTGATTCTCGTTCATCCCGTCGCGGGTGAGGCCGTCGCGGCAGCCGGCGGTGGAGAAGTCATACAGCGACAGGCCGAGCCGATTGGACCCCAGGAACCACGCGAACGACTCGCGCATCCGCCGGACATAATGGTGATCGCCGGTTGCCAGGAACGCGGATCGGAAGGCGAGCACCATCGCCGAGGCGTCGATGGGCTGCTCGTCCCAGGCGGCGCGGTGGCCGCCGCGTTCGTGCCATCCCTCGTTGCCGACGAGCTGGAGGAACCCCTCGCGGAAACAGGACTCCTCGAGGAAGTCCAGCGACTCGCGGGCGAGGTCCATCATGGGTTCGTCGCCGAGGCGCTCGGCGGCGCGCATGAGCCCGAGACAGAGGATGGCGTTGTCGTAGGTCATGGAGGACTCGAACCAGCGCCAGCGGTCGGTGCGCTCGGCCCGGTACATCGCGGCGAGGTCGCGCCCGAGAGCGGTGAGCATGTCGCGCGCCCAGGCGTCGCCGCGTCCGGCCTCATTGAAGGCGTCGAGCCCGAGGATGGACAGGGCCTTGCCGCGTGCCCCGAGACGCGGCGCCAGCGGGGCGCTGCGTTCGAACATCTCACGCGCCAAGAGGCGCATCCCCTGATCGGCGGACAACTGGCACACCACACCCAGCGCCCAGAGCGAGCGGCCGATGCAGTCGTCGGAGGTGTCTTCCTCCTCGACATGGCGGCGGTCGAAGCTCATGAAGTTGTGGAACGCGCCGTCCGGGCACTGGGCGTGGTGCATGAAGGAGAGGTACACGCCCGCCAGCCGGCGCGCCTCGGCGCTGCCGGTGACGCGGTCGGCGAGCATGGCGACGAGCAGGGCGCGGGCGTTGTCGTCGACGCAGTAGCCGTGGGCGCGGTCGGGGACGGAGTACTTGCCGAACTGCACCATCCCGGTGTCGTCGGTGAGCCGCGACATGTGATCGAGGCGGAGCTCGGGGACGCTGGCCGAGGGGCCGACGACGGGTGGGGCCGACGGCGGGGCGCCCTCGGCGACGATGGTCCGCAGCAGCCGCGCGTACGCGCCGCCGACGGCGCTCCAGGTCATGGCGCGCGAGTAGTCGTACGCGCGTCGGCGCATCGCGTCGAGCTCGTCGGGGTGTTCGAACAGGCGGATGAGTTCGCGCGAGAGCGCTTCGTGGTCGCGGAAATGGAACAGCCCGCCGCGTCCGTCGGCGAGGAGTTCGGTCGCGTGCCAGTAGGGTGTGGAGAGGACGGCGGTGCCCGAGCCCATCGCGTAGGCGAGCGTGCCGGAGGTGATCTGGGCCTCGTTCAGGTACGGCGTGATGTAGACATCGGTGGCCTGGAGGTACTGGCACAGTTCGGGGAGTTCGACGAAGCGGTTGCGGAACACCACATGGTCGCCGACGCCCAGCTCGTGCGCCAGCCGCTCGAGCGAGTTCCGGTAGGCCTCGCCGTGGCGGCGCTTGATGTCGGGGTGCGTGGCGCCGACCACGAAGTACCGCAGGTCGGGGAACTTCTCGACGACCGCGGGCAACGCGCTGATGACGGTCTCGATCCCCTTGCCGGGGCTGAGCAGGCCGAAGGTGAGCGCCATGCGCCGCCCGCTCATGCCCAGCGCCGGCTTGTGGCGCTCGCGCGACTCGTAGGGCAGATCGGGGATGCCGTGGGGGATCATCACCACGCGCGAGCGGTCGACGCCGTAGAACTCGGAGAGCAGGTCCGAGGCCAGGTGGCTCATCACGACCAGCCGGCCGCACCGCTCGCTCATGCGGAGCACGATCTCGCGCTGCGAGGCCGAGGGCTGGCGGAGCACGGTGTGCAGCGTGGCGACCGCGGGCTTGGAGAGGTGGCTCAGGAAATCCAGCACATGCGCGCCGTCCGGTCCGCCGAAGATTCCGTACTCGTGCTGGATCGAGACGATCCCGATGTCGCTGTAGCTCACGGCCTCGGCGGCGCGGAAGTAATCCATCTTCACGCCCTGACGCACCCGCATCAGCGCGTACGCCGGGTATTCCAGCTCTTCATCGGCGTTGTCGATCGGGATCACGCTGCGCGAGATCCCCTCGTCCGCTTCGAGGATCGAACCCGAGAGGTCGCGCGTGAAGGTCGCGATCCCGCACTGGCGGGGCGGGTAGGTGCTCAGGAACGCGACGGGCAGTTCGCCCTGATAGAGCGCGTCTTCATTCATCATCGCCGCCTTCGCGCCGGACGGGACGGAACTCGAAGTCGATGAGCCGCACCGCGCCGTTCTCGACGCCCTCGAGCCGGACCTTCAGCGCCGTGGAGCGCCCGTTCTCGAAGTCGGCGGTGTAGGTCATCTTGGCGGGGAAGCCGATGGCCGGGTCCTCGAACACCGCACGCCCGCGCTCGACGGAGGTGAGCACCCAGGTCGGCGTCGGCTGGCCGTCCTCTTTCGCCCAGGGCTTGAGCCCGGCGTTGAAGTGGCGGACGAACATCCGCACATGGCCCTGCTCGTCCTCCTCGATCGCGAGCATCTCGTACATCGCGGGCTTGCCGCCCCGCACCCAGCGCAGCGACCCGACGATGCACCCGCCCAGCGGCGGCGACCAGCGCTCTTCCCAGACCCCGCTCTCGTCGGTGTGCGACCAGTCGCCGGTCATCCAGCCCAGCAGCGCGACCCCCGCCACGCAGGGCTCGGCGGCCGGCGGCGGCGGTTGGGGTGGCGCGTCCGCGGCCGGCTGCTGGCGGACCGCGCCGAGCAAGATCAGCGCCGTCGCCGCGATGCCGACCATTGCCAACGCCCTGTAACCACCCTTGAACTTCATGGCTCCTCCGATTTCGACGCCGCGCGGCCCCCGAAACGCCGGAACGGCCCGCCCCACCCACCCCGGCCCGGTTCTCAAGACTACCCTTGATCCGCGACTCGGTCCCCGGACGGGAGTGGAGGCGGGGGGGTGGGAGTTGGGGGGGGGGCGCGACCCGGAGAGGAACATTGTTCGGACTCAAGGCCCGGCGACGCCGTCGAATCACGCAACGCCCCACGCCCGCATCGTGGGAGGCGATCCTCCGGCGCAATGTGCCGATGGTCGGGCGGCTGTCGGCCTCCGACCGCGACGAACTGATCGCGCACATGAAGGTATTTCTCGCTGAGAAGCGCTTCGAGGGGCTGGGCGGGCAGGAAATCACCGAGGAGGTCCGCGTCACGATCGCGGCCCAGGCGTGCCTGCTGCTGCTGCGGCGCGAGACGGACTACTACCCGCGCGTGCGCTCGATCCTGGTGTACCCCGAGAAGTATGTCGCCCCGTTCCGGAGGACGGGCCCCGGGGGGATCGTGACCGAGGGCAACGACCTGCGGCTGGGCGAGGCGTGGGACTCGGGGTATGTCGTGCTGTCGTGGTGCGATGTGCGGCACGGCGCGGCCGAGTTGCGGGACGGCCACAATGTGGTCTTCCACGAGTTCGCGCACGCGCTGGACGCGGAGTCCGGCCTCATCGACGGGGCGCCGGCGCTCGAGCAGGGCGAACACTTCGCGCCGTGGGCGCGGATGCTCGGGCGCGAGCTAGATGCGCTGCGCCGGGCTTCCATGAACGGCCAGCCGACGGTGCTCAATCCGTACGGCGCGCAGAATGAAGCGGAGTTCTTCGCGGTCGCCACCGAGGCGTTCTTTGAACGGCCGCGATCGCTTCGCGCTTCGAACCCGGACCTCTACCGCCACCTGAGCGACTTCTACCGGCAGGACCCGGCGCGTTGGGCCGAGCCCGGGCCGGAGGCGGCGGGCGTCACGGCACCATCAACTCGCCGGTCTTGTTGATCTCTTCGAGAAGTTTTTCGGCCTGGCTCTGGAGCGGGGCGAGGGCGCCGCTGGTCTTGGCGGCCTCGACCTTGGTGCGCAGATCGCGGACCTTGGGCTCGAAGTCGGCCAGCGCCTGCTTGAGTTCCGCCGAGGCGGCGTCGCCCAGACCATCGACATTGGTCGCGAAGCGGTTGAAGCCTGAGATCACGCGGTTGGTGAGCACCAGGAGATTCAGATACTCCGAGGCGCGCTGGTCAGCGCCGAGATCATCGGGCGGGACGATCTCAGCGACTCGCTGCTCGGAGGGCGGCATTGAGGGCGGGCCCTTCTTGCCGCAGCCGCCGACCATTACCACACCCGCCAGCACCGTCGTCATCATCCAACGATTCATCGCGAACCTCCGATCGTTATTCCCCGGCGACATGCTACCACCCGGCCCCGGGGGGTGCATCACACCCTCGCGCCCGCGCCGATGCTCATCGTCACAGGGATAAAGGTGGGGCGGACCCTGGCGACGAATTCATCCCAGTACTTGTTCATGATCGTGCGCGTGGCCCAGTTGTTGCCGTCGGCCAGGCCGCAGATCGTCGTGCCCGGCATCGAGCCCATGCTCGAGGCGATCTCGAGCGTCAGGTCGAGGTCCTTGGTTCGGGCGTCGCCCTTTTCGATTCTGGAAAGGAGTTGATAGAGCCAGCCGGAGCCCTCGCGGCAGGGCGTGCACTGGCCGCAGGACTCGTGCTTGAAGAACCGCGCGATGTTGCGCGCCACGGCGACCATGTCGGTGTCTTCGTCGAAGATCGTGGGGCAGGCGGTGCCCAGACCCAGCACATTGCACTTGCGCCCGATGTCGAAGTCCATCTCGGCGTCGAACTGGTCGGGGCCGAGGATGCCGGTGGAGATGCCGCCGGCGATGGCGCCCTTGAACTTCTTGCCCCCGCGCATGCCGCCGCAGAACTGCTCGACCATGACGCGCAGGGGGATGCCCAGATCGAACTCGTAGACGCCGGGCCGGTTCACATGGCCCGAGACGCCCATGAGTTTCGTGCCGTAGGAGGGCGGGCCGCCGATCTTGGACTCGGTGCCCTGATTGCGGAACCAGTCGCTGCCGTGTGTGACGATCGAGGGCAGGTGCGCCAGCGTCTCGACATTGTTGATGATGGTGGGCTTGCCGAAGAGGCCCTTGACGGCGGGGAAGGGCGGCTTGTTGCGGGGCCAGCCGCGCTTGCCTTCGAGCGACTCGAGCAGCGCGGTCTCCTCGCCGCAGATGTATGCGCCGGCGCCGCGGTGCAGGTGGCACTCGACCTTGAAGGGTTCGCCGGTGGCGGTCATCGCGCCTTGGAGAAGTCCCTTGCCGCCGAAGACGCCCTTGTCGTAGGCCTCGCGGATGGCCTTCTCGACGACCATGGCCTGGTGGTGGTACTCGCCGCGGATGTAGATGTAGGCGGTGCTGAGCCGGCAGGCGTAGCAGGCGATGGCGATGCCTTCGAGCATGAGGTGGGGGTCGAAGTCCATGAGGAGCCGGTCCTTGAAGGTGCCCGGCTCGGACTCATCGGCGTTGATGGCCAGGTAGCGGACGCCCGGCTGGTTCACATCCTCCATTTTGGGGAGGAATGTCCACTTGAGGCCGGTGGGGAAGCCCGCGCCGCCGCGGCCGCGGAGTTCGGCGGTCTTGACGGTGTCCACGACATCGGCGGGCTTCATGGAAAGGGCCTTGCGGAGCCCTTCGTAGCCGCCGGTCCTGGCGTAGTCGTCGTAGTAGACGGTGCGGCGGTCCTTGACCTGCCCGAAGGGTGGCGTGGGGATCCGCGCGGTGAGGACGGGGAAGTTGGTCTTGGGGGTCCAGGTCATGGGGCGGATTGTAGGGGATGAACCCGGGCCAACGGGCCCATCAATCGCCGCACAGCTCCCCGAACGCGGCCAGCACGAGGTTGAGATCGTCGACATCAACCACCCCGTCGAGCGACAGGTCACCGACCGCCATCGGCTGGTTCCAGTTGGCGAGGATGAGGTTGAGATCGTCGACATCGACAGCGCCGTCGCCGTCGACATCCCCGTCGCAGGTGGCGGGCTCGCCCTCGGCGCGGATGGTAAACACCTCACCCTGGCTCTCAAGCTGTGTGGCGTTCACGAATGAATGCGGCTCCAAGCCCACGCCCCCGAC
>CAZSLT010000121.1:0-8630 GCA_964607595.1 uncultured Phycisphaeraceae bacterium | reverse complement strand
GCGCCGTGCTCGTCGAAGATGAGCAGCGTGTTGGGCTTGTCGGCGTGGAGCCAGCACTCGGGCAGGTAGTAGCGCGACTGCGGGGGCACGGGCTTGCCGGTGTGTGTCGCGACGAAGTACCGCCCGATATCGCGCCCGTTGAGATACAGCCGGCCCTTGGTCAGGCCCTCTGCATCGAAGAAGAGCGGGCGTGTGATGTCGTCCGTGGAAAAGGACAGACGCCACCAGGTCGGCGTGCCTTTGTATCTGGCGAGTTTGGGCGCGGTGGCTTCGGCCTTGGGGATCGCGGTGAAGGCGCTGTCGGCCGGCGGCTCCCAGCGAGCGAACGCCCACGACGCCTTTTCGAAGGGCTTGGGGTCGAGTTCGAGGAAGGAGACGGCGTTTTTGAGCGAGGCCAGCGCGGTGTCGGGGTCCTCGAAGACGGCGAACTGGACGATGTTGATGCCGCGTTTGAGGAGTTCGGGCGCGATGACAATGCGGCCTGAGCCGGCGCGTTCGTGCCAGCCGACGATGGAGCCGTTGACGGAGACGACGGCGCGGTCGTCGAAGGACTCGATGTGGACCGCCAGCGGGGTGATGCGCCGGTGCGTGACCCGGAATGTCACACGGCGCGGATGGGTGACCTCGCCGGACTCGACGCCCATGAGCGGCGAGAAGAGCACGAGCGGATCGATGACCTCGGCGTTCTCGAGATGGGGCGCCGGGACGCGGAGTTTCTTAGCGACCGCGGGCGGGCCGTAGATCCCCTTGGGCGGGACGAGCGACGAACCCGCGGCGGGCGCGCCCAAGTTCTCGACGAGGAAGGCGAGCGTGCGCGCGCCCTTGGCGCCGGGCACGGCGACGGTGCGCCCTTCTGCGGCGGGTCCGGCGCCGAGCGTCGCGGTGAGCGCCGAGTCGTAAAAGACGAGCGCGCGGTCGGCGGACTCGAAGAAGGTGAGATTGGCCTTGGCGGCCGAGCCGGTTTCCCACGAGAGACGCATCCAGCCGTAGCCGGAGTCGGCGCCGAGCGCGGTCAGCGTGTCGGGGCCGGGGATGGAGGCGTAGCGGGCGCTGGCGCCGGAGATGAAGTCGTCGCAGGGCGCGGCCGCGATCGCGTCGATCTTCGGCGGTCGCGACGGCTCGACCTTGCGCGGGTTGATGCGGTCGGTCGATCCGTCGGGGTTGATTCGCAGGGCCTGGCCGTCGGCGAGGAGTGGCTGATCGAGGGCGTCGATGCCGCGGACGCCGGCGTAGATGGCGTGCTCGGCGGCGTAGATCGTCGCGGCCTGTTCGTCGGAGGCGACGATGAGCGTGACGCCCTCGTGCCGTTCGACGACGGGGTGGGCGCCGGTGGGGACGGTGATCTCGATGGGCGAGTTGTTGACGGAGATAATCCCGGGCGTGCCGGCGGGGCCGACGAGGACGAGCGACTCGCCGATGAGCAGGAAGGGCGTGAGGTTGCAGTAATCGAGCGTGGACCGGCCGAAGAGGTGGGCGCGGACGAGCACCCACGAGACGGAGCGCGAGCCGAGATAGACGGGCAGCGACGATCCGTCGGGCAGGAGGATCGTGGTGCGGGCGTTCTTGCTGTTGCGCGACTCGTCGCGGAAGAGGAAGACGATGGTGCCGAGTGCGCCGTGACGGACGACGGAGGCGACGCCGCTGATGTCGTTGGCGGGGTCGCGTCGCGGCTCGGCGGAGTCGTCGTCCCGGAGGGCGGGCGCGACGGCGTCGGGCGAGATCGAGACGGACGCGGTGTCGTGCTCGGCCTCGGCGATGTGGCGCTCGAAGGACCGCGCGAAAGTGCAGATGAGCCGGACGGAGTGGTAGAACGCGGTGCGCCCGCCGGCCTCGTCGAGCGGTGTGTCGGTGTCGCCGCCGGTGGCGGCGAAGAGGTCGGGCGCGGCCGGGAGGGCGCCGGCGTGGGGTGCGGGCAGCGTGCCGCGGTGGAAGGGGGCGATGTTGACATGGCCCGCGGCGGCGATGACCTCTGCGACGGCGCGGAGGAGGCCGTTGGGGGTCTTGTGCGAGCGTTTCTCGTGGCCCCATGCGTTGGGTGCGCCGGCCTTGAGCCCCATGACGAGCGAGGGCTGGGAGGGCGCGATGCGTCGGAGCTGGCGGACGGTCGCGAAGAGGTTGGTGTAGCCGGACCAGGTATCGATGACGCCGTCGGCGGTGTTGAAGAGGAGATTGCGAGAGATGACGGGGACGGTGAATCCCGACTCGCGGAGGAGGCGGGCGAGTTCGGACATGTAGGAGTTGTCGTCCGGGTTGTGGCTGAGCCATTCGTGCTCGGCCTGGACGAGGATGATGGGCCCGACGCGGAGGCGCGAGCGGCCGTTGATCTGGAACTTCGAGAGGTGCTCGCCCAGGGCGCTGAAGTAGCGGGCGACCGGGGCGAGGAACGATGGGTCCGCCGAACGCGGCGGTGCGCTGATGGAACTGACGAGCCACCCCGGCATGCCGCCCATGGCGAAGTCGTCGCCGATATAGGGCCCGGCGCGGAGGATGCAGCGGAGGCCGAGTTCGGCGGCGATGGTGACGAACGAGGCCAGGTCGTTCTGGTCGGTGAAATCGAACTCTCCGGGGCGGGGTTCGATCGCGGCCCAGTGAGCGGGGACCTCGACGGTGTTGAGCCCGCACTGGCGCGCGGCGCGGAGCCGATCGGCCCAGAGCGGACGCGGGATGCGGCCGGGATAGAGCGTGCCCGAGACGATCCACGATCGACGACCGTCGATCATGAAGCATTCGCCTTCGGCGCTGATGGTCGCCATGCCTGGATACCCAACGCTGTGAAGACGGATGATCTGACAGGGGACGCGGCGTGGTGCGTCGGGGCAGGAGGTTTCCTGCACGGGGAGCACCCGCGTTGGATGGGGAAGGTACGGTGGTCCGGCGGTTCCCGCAACGCGCGGCGATTGGTTCGGTAGACTCGCCGACGCATGATGCTCATGGGACGCACAGGACGCGGTCGGGCGACGGCCCGGGTCCGGTGGCTGCTTCTGCTGCCGCCGACGCTGTGGGTGAGCGCGTGCGCGGACATGAGCCGGATCGATCGGCGGCTCGAACAGGTGCTGGGGGACCGGACGGAGATGATCGGGGGCGGGGCGACCCCGGCGCGGGTGCAGCCGGCGGGCGGGATCGAGTCGGGCCGGGCGATGTATGAGAAGCGGCCGGGGACGGTGAACCCTTCGGCGGAGGAACTGGAGTTCCGCCCCGCCGATGAGGCGCGGGATGTCGAGGCGCGGCTGAACGAGTACGCGCAGCCGCTGGGGGTGGTCGAGGCGCTGGACCTCGAGGATGTGCTACGGATCAGCCAGAGTTCGGCGCGGGAGTACCTGACGGCGGAGGAGGATTACATCCTGGCGGCGATCCGGCTGCTCATCGAGCGGCATCTGTGGGGGCCGCGGTTCTTCAATGATGTCAGCGCGGGCGTGGACATCACCTCGGACGGTCAGGGCGATTTCTCTTCGGCGGCGCGGGTGGTGAATGAATTGCGGGTGACGCAGCGGCTCCCGTACGGCGGGGATATCGAGGCGCGGGCGCTGTGGCAGGCGACGCAGCAGCTGCGGGGTGTGGCGGGGGATCAGTACCGGACGGCTTCGGAGCTGGCGATCAGCGCGGGGATTCCGCTGCTGCGGAACGCGGGTCTGATCGCGCAGGAGGACCTGATCCAGGCGGAGCGCGACCTGATCTATTCGGCGCGGGACTTCGAGCGGTTCCGGCGCGAGTTCTTCGTGTCGCTCTCGACGGATTACTTCGATCTGATCGCCGATGCGCAATCGATCCGGAACGAGGAACAGCGTCTGCAGAACCTGTTGTTTGAGCGGGACCGCATGGGGGCGCTGGTGCGGGCGGGGCGGCGTCGTCCGTTCGAATTATCGAGCATCGAGCAGGATGTGCTGGGGAGCCGGAACTCGCTGTTCAATCAGCAGGAGTCGTACCGCGTCAATCTCGACCGGTTCAAGATCCGGCTGGGGATCCCGGTGGAGCGGCAGATCGCGCTGGAGGAAGTGACGCTGATGCTGCCCGAGCCGATGGTGACGCTGGAGGAGGCGTCGCGGGCGGCGCTCATGTACCGGCTGGACTTCCAGAACACGATGGACCAGCTGGCCGACGCGCGTCGAGATGTGGTGAACGCGAAAAATCAGTTGCTGCCGGACCTCGATGTGGCGCTGGCCGCGGCGTCGCGCTCGGACCCGGACACGGACGACAAGAAGGGCTTCACGCTCGACCTCGACGACACGGACTTCTCGGCGGGGGTCACCTTCGGGCTGCCGCTGGACCGGGAGACGGAGCGGCTCAACCTGCGCGCGGTGATGATCGCGGAGCAGCGGCAGGAGCGCGAGGTGGACGAGCGGCGGGACACGATCGTGCTGGAGGCGCGTGCCGCGGTGCGGAATATTGAACTGGCGCGGCTCTCGATCCGGTTGCGGCTGGCGCAGGTCGAGCAGAACCAGAAGCGGCTGGAGGAGATCGCGATCGACCCGACGACGGTGGACACGCAGGATGTGCTTCAGGCGCAGGCGGACCTGCTCAACGCGCAGAACCAGTTGTCGAACGCGGAGCGGGACCTACGGGTCGCGATTCTGAATTATCTGCTGGCGACGGACCAGCTCCGCGTCGGTCCGGGCGGTGAGTTCCGGGCGCTGGCGGGGATGATCGTCCGGCAGGATTCGGACTTGGACGAATTCGACCCGCTCAACATCGTCGATCCGTTGCGGATCGAGGACCCCGACGCGGGTGATCCCGCGGTTGTGCCGGACGACGATGCATAGACCGACTCCGTCCGGGCGCGGTCGGCGGCTGGGCGGGTCGGGATCGGGGCGGGGTGGTTGAGCCGATGAAACCATTTGTTCGGGTGGCGGTACCGACCAGCGCCTAGAGTTGGCGTGGGCGTGCCGGCCCTGAGCAAGGAACCACGATCCGGGAGCGTTGCAGCGTGATGAAGACCGAAACTTCGAGACGGACCGGTGGCGGGGCGTTGACGATCGCGCTGGTGGTGCTTGTGGCGCTGGCGGCGGTGGTGGGGGGCGGCTGGGCCGCGGTCTCGGCGATGAAGGGCGGCGACAAGGCGGCCGGGCCGTCGATGGATGTGTTCACGGTGTCGCGCGCGAACTTTCTGATCACGACGACCTC
The DNA here is from genome assembly GCA_964607595.1 of uncultured Phycisphaeraceae bacterium. GTDB lineage: Bacteria > Planctomycetota > Phycisphaerae > Phycisphaerales > UBA1924 > JACKHC01. Next base: position 3,512 of record CAZSLT010000121.1, on the reverse strand, counting down.
GAACGGGTCGCTGGCGGCGCGGAAGCAGACGGAGCTGCGGTCGGAGGTGAAGAACCAGACGACGATCGTGCAGATCGTGGACGAGGGGACGATGGTGAAGAAGGGCGATCTTCTGATCCAGTTGTCCACCGACGCGATCGAGGACCGGCTGCGCGAGGCGGAGGACCGCCTGCGGACGGCGGAGAACCAGGCGATCGTGGCGCGGAGCGCGCTGGAGATCCAGAAGAGCGATAACGACTCGGCGCTGCGGCAGGCTGAGGTGAAACTCCAACTGGCGATTCTTGATCTGGAGAAGTGGCAGCAGGGCGATCTCGTGCAGCGGCGGAACGAGCTGACGACGGCGCTCGAGCGGGCCATCCGCGAGGAAGAGCGGCTGCGCCAGAAGCTCGATCGGTCGAACGAGCTCTTCGAGCAGGAGTTCTACTCTCAGGACGAGTTGGAGCAGGACCGGATCGCTCACCTCGACGCGCAAGCGACGCTCTTCAAGGCGAAGCTGGCGCAGGTGACTTTCGAGGAGTACGAGTACAAGAAGGAACTGACGCGGCTGGAGTCGGATGTCCGCGAGGCGACGGCCGAGCTCGAGCGCGTCAAGACGCGGAACGAGAGCCAGTTGACGACGAAGCAGTCCGAGCTGGAGTACGCGGAGGTCAACCTCCGCCAGCGTCAGGCGGAGCTCAAGGAGGAGCAGGAGCAGATGGCCGCGGCGACGATCACGGCGCCGTCGGACGGGCTGGTGGTGTATTCGAGCAGCATCGACCAGGGGCGGGGCTGGAATAATGAAGGCCCGCTGGCGGTGGGGAGCGAGGTCCGGCAGAACGAGTCGCTGATCATCCTGCCCGACACGAGCGAGATGATGGCCGAGGTCAAGGTGCACGAGAGTCTGGTCTCGAAAGTGAAGCAGGGGCAGCGGGCGATCGTGAAGATCGACGCGGCCAACGGGCGTTCGCTGGAGGGGCGGGTGGACTCGGTCGGCGTGCTGGCGCAGTCGGACAGCTGGCGCGACCCGGATCGGCGCGAGTACGATGTGCGCATCGCGCTGGATATGGGCGCGGCGAACTTCGAGCTCAAGCCGGGGATGCGCTGCGAGGCGGAGATCCAGATGGACAGCGTCGAGGATGTGATCGCGGTGCCGCTGGCGTCGCTGTTCATCGAGAACGGGATCAACTTCGTGTACATGCAGGACGGGGCGCGGTATCGGCGGGCGCCGGTGCGCGTGGGCCGGCGTTCCGAGACGCAGGCGGAGATCCTGGCGGGCGTTGACGAGCGTGCGCGTCTGCTGCTGCGTGAACCGCGGGGCAACGAGGTCATCCCCGGCGAGTTCACGAAGGAAGCCCTCGCGGCGGTCGGCGGCGGTGAGCGCGATGGGCGCGGACGCCGGGGCGGCGAAGAGCCCGCGGCGGCTGACGAAGCGCCGGTGAGCGAGCCGGAAACGGTCGAGTCGACGGCGATGCGGGGGGGATAAGGCGCGCCGCGCTGCTGCCGGGACGGGCGTAAAGAACACACCCTCCCCTACCCCTCCCTCGGGGAGGGGATTCGCAACAGCGCAAGATCTGAGCCGCTAGGCCGCGTCGAGGCGTTGATCGTCGTCGGCGTCGAGGTCGGCGTTGTCGGGGACTCGGAGCCAGCCGGTGGCGCCCGGTTCATAGGGCATGGGCGGCTCGAAGTTGAGTGACGCGACATTCTGGCCGTCGACCTCGGCGATGTGGAGGTCGGTGCGGTCGGTGAGTTCGATGAAGACCTGTTCGCTGCGGGCCCAGACGCGGGCGCGCTGGGCGTCGCGGTCGTCGAGGATGAGGACGCGCGGGCGGCAGGGCGCTTCGGGCGACCAGCGCGCGACGGCGGCGCGTCGGCCATCGGAGAGCGTGACGATGGTGCCGGGGGCGTAGGCGGGGACGACCTGGAACAGGCCGGAGAGCACGACGGGGTCGATCCAGTGGCGGGCCGGTTCGTCGAGGAGTCGGCGCAGCGCGGCGACGCGCGGCGTGGGGGAGGCGGCGCCGGGCGGGTTGCGGTAGCGCTCGTAGAGGTCGGCGCAGGTGATGATGCGCGCGAAGATGTGGATCTCGTGGCCCTTGAGGGGGCGGGTGATGCGCTCGGTGCTCACCTGCATCGCGGGGAAGCCGGAGCCGTCGAAGTGCTGGTGGTGGTGCAGGACGGCGGCGCAGGCGGAGGGGGCGATGTTGCCGCGGAGCGCGCGGAAGCCGAGGCGCGGGTGGGTTCGCCACTCGGGGTCGTCGGTGTTGTGGGTTGTGTACCAGCGGTTGCGCGCGTCGGCGGTGATGAAGCGCATGCCGATGTCGTGGAGCATGGCCGCGACGCCGAGGTTGACGACATCCTTGGCTCTGTGCGAGGGCAGGCGGCGGCGTTCGCGGATGAGGTAGCCGGTGAGTTTGAGCCCCATGAGCACCGAGAGGAAGCAGACATTGGAGGAGTGGCGGGCCAGGGCGTCGTCGCCCTCGCAAAGGTCCTGCATGCAGAAGGCGGCGCGTGGGTTGTCGAGCAGGGTGTGGATCAGCGAGTCCACGGCGGTGCGGAACGAGCCGTACTCGAGCTGGGCCGCGGTCTCCTGGTTGAGGTGCGCGAATGACTCTTTGAGCAGGCGCGTGGTCTTGCCGCGTGCGGCGATGATCTCGGAGTTGATGAACGGCGTGAGGAAGTCGAGTTCGGGGTACTCGATCCAGACCTCGGTGTGCTTCATGGCCGCGAGGCGGTCGATGGTGGGCTGGTCGAGAATGAAGCCCTCCTGAAGGAGGACGGTGTCCGACCGCTCGGGGTGGAGCATGGGTGTGGCCAGCACCATGCCCGGCCTGGCCTGATTGATGGGGACGCGCAGCATCTGCGGAAGCCATCGGCACGGCGGCGGCGGCGGATTGACGGCGGGTGGGGGAACCGCGCCGGCGGATGGTCCGCTTTGGCGATCGGTGGGGTCGGTGGGGTTATGCGGGCGCGGTCAGGGCACGATGAAGGCGCGGTACTCGTTGGCGTGCCCGATCCGCCGGAGGGTGGAGTCGGGGGTCAGCAGCCACCGCGCGGTGATGACCGGATCGCCCGAGAACTGCATCGGGCCCTCGACTTCGATGAGCTGGGAGCGGTCGCGGATGAGGGAGAGCCGGGCGACGCCGTCGGCGTCGGTGACGGCGACCGTCTCCTGCTGGGTGAGCATCTCTTCGATGGTGTCGGCGTTGAGTGGGAGCGGGATCGTGCCGGCGTCGAGCATGATCGCGCGGACTCTGGCGCCGCCGACGGGGATGTCCTCGCCGCCGCCGAGGTCGCCCGAGACGGTCTGCTCGACGATGCGGATGCGGACGGGTGTGGCGCTGCAGGCGGTGAGCATGAGCGCGGCGATCGCGATGGACAGGTGGCGGACCATGGGTGGAGTGTAGGGGAAGGCGGAAGGCGGAAGGCGGAAGGCAACAGGCAGCAGGCAACAGGCAACAGGGAAGAGGCAAGAGGCACGGGTTGCACGGCCCCTCTCCCCGCACGCTGCGCGTGCGACCCTCTCCCGATGGGGA
>CAZSLT010000120.1:0-8647 GCA_964607595.1 uncultured Phycisphaeraceae bacterium | reverse complement strand
GCATCATCGAGGGCGATCGCCGCCGCCGCGTCATCACCGCGCGCCGACAGCACCTGCGCGCGTGCCCCCTGCGTCTGCGCCACAAACTCATGGTCGGCGTCGTAGCAGCGCCGGTAGGTCTCCAGCGCCAGATCCAGATACCGATCGCACTCGGCGTGCTCGCCCACATCCTCAAAGACCAGCGCCGAACTCACCGCCGACGCCGCCACCGCCGCGTGCGGCTTGTCGCCGTACATCCGCACCAGTTCATCCATCGAATCCCGGATCAACGGCAGCGCCTCGCGGCTGCGCCCAAGCTTGTGCAGCAGGAACGCGTAATTCCGCGTCGTGACCGCCCGATCGAGCGCCGTGCCCACGCCGCGCCTCTGGATGTCGATCGCCTCGCGGAACGACTCCTCGGCCTCATCGAGCCGCCGCTCCGTCGTCAGCACCCGCGCCAGGTCCACAAGCCCCTCGGCCAGCCCCTCGTGATCCGCCGCGCCGACCCGGCGTGAACGCCCGATCGCATCCCGCAGCAACGACTCGGCCCGGCCCGTCTCACCCATCCGCTCGGCCACCCGCGCCGCCGTCCGCAGCGCCGACGCGTGCCGCGGGTCATCCGCCGGCAGCCGCGCCGCGAACACACTCAGCACCCCGGTGATCGTCCGGTCCGCCTCGGCGAAGTGCCCCAGCGAGTTCTGCAACGCCGCGATGAACATCGAGGTCTCGGCGTGCTCAAGACTCCGTGGCCCGTGCAACTCGCCCGCCAGCTCCGCCGCGGCACGCAGGTGCGGCCCGGCCCGGTCCAGCTCGCCCCACTCGTAATACAACACCCCCACCCGCTGGTGCGCCAACCGCCTCAGTTCCGCGCGGTCGCCGAACGCCTCGTCGATCGAAGGCGCGACACGATCCAGCATGTCCCGCGCCGTCGTCGCCGCGCCATCGGTGTGCTGCGGCTCCAGCGCCCCCAGCGTCTGCCCGAAGAGAAACTCCGAGACCGCCCGCGCGTCCGCGTCCCGCGACATCGCCCGCGCCTCGGCCACGATCGACCGCGCACCGAACGCGCCAAGAATCACCAGCGCCACCGCGACCGCGCCCAGCGAGCCGCGATGCCGACGCGCGAACTTGCGAGCCCGGTACATCACGCTCGGCGGGCGCGCCAGGATCGGCCGGTCCTCCAGGAAACGATCCAGATCGTCGCGCAGCGCCCGCGCCGACGGATACCGCTGATCCCGGTCGCGCCGCAGCGCCTTGGCGATCACCCGATCCAGATCCGCAGGAATTCCCGCCGCCACCGCCGACGCCCGCGGCGCCGATGTCTCGGCGATGACACGCACCGCGTCGTAGATGCTCATCCCCTTCACATCGACCGGCAACCGCCCCGTGACCAGCCGGAACAGAATGACGCCCAGCGAGTAGACATCCGAACGCGTGTCCAGATCGCGCGGATCGCCCGCGACCTGCTCTGGGCTCATGTACGCCGGTGTGCCGACGAGCTCCCCCGCGATCGTAGGATCGCCCTCCCGAATCTCCCCGGGGTTCAGCGACCGCGACACGCCGAAGTCGATGATCTTGGGCTGGCCGCCGGAGTCCACCAGAATATTGTTCGGCTTGAGGTCCCGGTGGATCACGCCGCGCTGATGCCCGTGCTGCACCGCCTCGCACACCTGCATAAACATCCGCACCCGATCCCGCAGATCAAGGTCGCGCCGCTCGGCGTCGTCGGTCAGCGGCGTCGCGCCTGGGATGTACTCCATCGCGTACCACGGCGCCATCGCGCCGCCCAGCGCCGTCGTGCCCGACTCATACACCTGCGCGATGCCCGGGTGGCGCAGGTGCGCCAGGATCTGGCTCTCATACTTGAACCGCTGCAGCGCCGACTCCGACGCCAGCCCCGGACGCATCAGTTTGAGCGCCACCGATCGCTTGGGCGACTCCTGAATCGCCTCGTACACCGCCCCCATCCCGCCCGTCCCCAGCACCCGAACCAGGCGATAACCGGGGATCGCCGGCAAGTCCGGCGAGAGCGCGGCGACATCCTCGGTGGGCGCGGTCAACGGATGCGGCTCGTGTCCGGCGTCGGGCATGCGGCGGCCCCGAACAGTGAGCACAGCGCACTCAGGGCGCGAACTTGCTCTTGGCTTCCTGAAGTGTCGGCGCGATCGTGAAGAGCTTGTCGACCTTCGTCATCTTCAGCACATCGCGGATGTCCTGGTTCAGATTGCAGACGATCATCTTGCCCTTCTGCGCCTTGGCTTGGTGGACCAGCGTCAGGATCATCCCGATCCCCGCCGAGGCCATGAACTGAACCTCCGCGAAGTCGAGGATGATGTTCCACAGCCCCTTGGGCGCCTCGCGCTGAATCTCGTCCGTCACGACGCGCGACTCGTAATCCGACAGCGCATTGGTCGTGATGGTCGCCACGAGAACCCCGCGCTCGACATCGGTCCGGACATGGGTCGCTTCGGCCATGGCGGCCATCCTACCCGATCAGCGCCCCCACCCCCGCGCCCCGGCCGCCCCCGGCCATCGGCTCACCCCTCACGCGGCGCGACGACCACGCGCCGACGCAGGTCCGGCACCCAGGTGCCGCCCGGCTCCTCGATCGTGATCGCAAAGAGCGCCACCCGCCCGACATCGATCCCCGGCTCGATCGGAACAATGACCTCGCCCCGCGCCGTCGCATTGAACACCCCGCCCGACACCTTCTGCTCCATCCCCCGCTCGTCGATCACCCAGACCTGGTACTGCTCGACCGCCGGGTCATTGACCGCCAGCCCCTCGAACCGCAGGAACCCCTGCTGCAGCTCGTCGTTCCACACCACATCCCCCCGGACCAGCCGCTGCTCGGCCGGCGCATCAGGAAGATCGAACGGCGACCACGCGATCCGCACCGTGTCCGGCACCTCCAGCAGCTTCGTTCGGTTCGCCGCCAGCACCTCCGGGTCCTCCGGCTGCTCGTACCGCGCGATCTTCAGGTTCGCCCGGTCCAGTTCGCCCGTCGCCACCGCCAGCCGCTCCTGGAAATCCGCCGTGGCCGATGCCAGTTGCTGCGCCAGATCGACCTCGCGCCGCGCCAGCGCCTGATTCTCACCCGAGAGCGCATCGATCCGCGTCCGCGCCGAGGCCAGCAACTCCTCGTTCGACTCGGCGCGCTCGCGCATCGCCGCCAACTCCACCCGCGCCTCATTCAGCGCCCGGTTCTTCGACGACTGCACCGTCCAGGCCCAGATGCCCGCCGACGCCGCGATCGCGACCGCCGCCGCGGCCGCCAGCCACGCCGCGACCGCCGAGCGGCGCACCACCGCCCGCCCGGACCGCGCCGCCACGATCGCCTCACCCTCCGCCGCCAGTCGCTCGCGAAGCGACTCGCCCATCCGCGCCGCGGGCGTCAGCGCCGCGTGAAGATTGGCCGCGGCAAGATCAAGCTCCGTTGTGTCGCGCAAGTCCCGCGGCGACAGCGCATCACCCGTCGCGCGATCGGCCAGATGTTCGTCGTGCTGGTTCATGTGCTCCTGAGTCATCCGGCCCCTCCCTTCCCCTCGGAGGATGCCGGAGAGAGCGCCCCGTTCAGTCGGTCGCGGACACGCGCCAGCCCGCGCCGAATCCGTGTCTTGACGGTCCCGACCGGAACATTCGTCGTCTGCGCGATCATCTCATGCGTCAGCCCGTAGGACAACGAAAGCCGGATCGCCGTCTGCTGATCCTCGTCCAGTTCATCGAACGCCCTCGAGGCCAACCGGATCAGTTCCTCGCGCTCGCCCCACGGGCCCCCGGGAGCAGAGCCGTCGTGATCCAGGGTCGTCGTCGCAACGCGCCGGCCCTCGCGACGCCAACGATCGATCAAGACCCGCCGCGCCAGCAGCGACACGAAAGTCACCTCCGCGCCCATCGCCCGGTCGTAGACATCCGCCTTCCGCCAGAGCATCGTGAAGATGTCCTGCACCGCGTCCTCGGCGTCCGCGTCGTTCCCCGTAAACCGACGCGCCAGCGACCACACCAGATCGCCGTACGCATCGATCACCGCGCGCACCGCCGTCGCATCGCCCGAGGCGATCCGCTCCAACAGGTTTGTATCCGAGCCGCCCTGTGCCATCCGGGAATGAATATATCCCCGAACCAACCAACGCGGATCACCAAGCGCATGAATTCTCGCGAATGTCGGAATCGCGCCGACCATCCTCGTCGTAATCGTGGGGTCCATGCCCCGGGCAATGCACGCCCGGGGGATGAACGATTTCACCCGGGCATGTGAGCGGGCGGGAGTTCCGTCGCCGTGTACGCGGCGGCTGTCCCGTGCGCACCGGGCGAAACGAAGCGGGCACCAGGGAAAGTTTGTTTGTTCCATTGAAAGGGAGAGAACAAAGATGAATACCAGAATGATCAGGGCCGCCTCCGGCGTCGCCGCGGGCATCGCCTTCGCCGCCGCTCCGAGCGCAAACGCCGAGCAGGTCTACGGCATCACCCTGAACCAGACACTCGTCACATGGGACAGCGCCACACCCGGCAATGTCACCTTCGGCGCCCCCATCATGGGCCTCGCCTCCAACGAGCAGATCCGCGGCATCGACTTCCGCCCCGCCACCGGCGAGCTCTACGCCCTCGGCTCCTTCAGCAACCTCTACACCATCAACCCCGCCACGGGCATCGCCTCGCCCGTCGGAGGCGCTTCCTTCTCCCCGACGCTGAACGGTTCGACCTTCGGGTTCGACTTCAACCCCACGATCGACCGCATCCGCGTCGTCAGCGAAACCAACCAGAACCTGGTCCTCAACCCGATCACCGGGGCGGCCACCAACGCGACGCCCCTGTTCTACGGACCGGCCGACCCCAACTTCGGCGTCGATCCCAATGTCGTCGGCTCCGCCTACACCAATTCCTTCGCCGGCGCGGCCACCACTCAACTCTACGGCATCGACACCGGCCTCGACATCCTCGTCACACAGGCCAACAGCGCCGGCACCCTCGGCACCGTCGGGCCGCTCGGCGCCGACCTCGGCGACATCCTCGGCTTCGACATCTCCGGCGGCACCGGAATCGCTTACGCCATGGTGCTCGACGAGTCCAGCAGCCAGTCCACCTTCTGGACCATCAACCTCGCCACCGGCGCCGCGGCACCCCTCGGCTCCATCGGCGGCGGGTCCATCATCACCGCCATGGCCGTCGTGCCCGCCCCCGCCGGTGCGGCGCTGCTCGCCATCGGCGGGATCGCCGCCGCACGCCGCCGACGCTGATCTCCGCTCCGAGATTCCCACGCGCCCGCGTCCCGGAATGCCCGGCTCTCACTGTTCATGAGCGCCGGCTTCCGGGACGGGGGCGTCTTCGTGCGCACACCCCGTACACTCCGCACCATGCGCGAGCGTCTCCACGGCGGACGATGGACCGCGGCACGGGTCTACCTCCTGCCCGCCGCCATCCTGCTCGCCGTCTTCCTCCCCGGCCTCAACGCCGGCTTCTGGCGCGTCGACAACCCGCTCTACGCCGCGGTCGCCAAGCACGCTTGGGAGTCAGGTTCGCTGTGGACGCTCCACGCCGGCGAGCAGCACTACTTCAACAAGCCGCCGCTGGCGTTTTGGGCACATGGCCTCCCGCTCCACCTCTTCGGCGCCGAACTCTGGGCCGCGCGTCTGCCGTCGTTTCTCGTCGCGCTGGCCACGCTCATGCTCTCCATCGACGCCCTCCGCCGACTCGCCGGCCCGCGTGCTGCGCTGGCCTCCGGCATTGTGCTGGCCCTCACGCTCGAGTTCTTCCGCGCCATGCACGCCATCTCCCTCGATCTCTGGCTCGCCATGACGATCGCCGGCGCCGTCTGGTGCATCACGCGCGGCCTCGTCTCCGGCCGCGCCCTCCGCTGGAGCGCCGCCGCGGGCGTCTGCATCGGAATCGGCCTGATGGTCAAGCCCATGATCGCCCTGGCCGCGCTCCCGCTCCTGGCCGCGTGGCTCGCCATCATCCGCCAGAATCGCTCGCTCATCGGGCTGGTCATCGCCGGAGCCGTGGCGATCATCGTCGCGCTGCCCTGGCACCTCTCGATGATCCTCACCCACGGCGACGCCTTCACCGCGCAGTACTTCGGTTCCCAGATCGTGGACCGCGTCACCACCGACGCCCACGGCTCAGAGCCGTGGTGGAAGTACCTCAAGTGGATCGGCGAGACCTACTGGCCCTGGCTCATCACACTCATCCTCGGCGCCGCCCTTGTGAACAATCAAACCGTTGACCGGCGCGCGCGCCACGCGATCCTCCTCGGCGTCCTCTTCCCGGTACTCTGGATCGCCATGCTCAGCGTCTCCTCCGACAAGGCCGGGCGCTACATGATCCCCGTCTACCCGCTCGCCTCGTGGGTCAGCGGCATCTGGCTCGCCCGCGCGTTCGCATCCAAACCCGACACCCGCGCCGACCACGCGCTGTCGTGGGCCGTCGCCGCTGCCCCCGCGCTCGGGCTGCTGCTGGCGCTTTTCGGCCCCGCCCCGCACCAACCGATCCCCCCCCACTGGCGCGAACTCCGCGAATTCGTCGCCGCAAACGCCGACGACCGCTACTGCGTCCCGCCCTCCTCCAAATCCCTCGGCGCGCAGCTCTATCTGATGAACGGACACTGGCCCGACGCCGCGCCGGCCAGCGCCGACACCGCCCCGCAGCCCGCCGCCGGCGCACTCCTCGTCACGCGAAACTCCGGCCGCCATCAGCCCCCGCCCGCGGACACAACTGTCTTCGAGAACGGCGCCTTCACCGTCACGCGTCTCACGAGCGATTGGGACGGCCGATACCTCATCCGTCAGGACGCCGCCCCCGACAACGACGGCGAGTAACTCGGCCGATCCCCCGGTCCCGCTGGCGGATACTTCCCGCCCGACTCCGCCCGCAGTTCGGCCCGCAATTCCAGCCGCATCGCGTCGATGATCCCCTCGAGCCGACGCAGCGCCGCGTCCGTCCCGTCCTTCAACAACTCATCGTGCGGAATCGGCGGCGCCGCCTTCGACGCCACACGCGTCACCAGCACACGCGGCCACCGGCGCGACCGGGGCCACGCCTCGAACGCGCCCTCCACCGCGATCGGCACCACCGGGCACGACGCACGCTTGAGCAGAATGCTCACGCCCCGCTTGAACTCCGTCATCGACCCGTCCTCGGTCCGCGAGCCCTCCGGGAAAATCAGCACCGCGGCGCCCATCTCCAGCCGGCGGATCGCCTCTTTCATCGCCGCGATGTCGCCCGTGTTCTCGCGGATCGGAATCGAGTTGTACGAGGTGATCAGCCACGAGAAGAACTTGTTGCCGAACAGCCCGAGCCGCGCCACGAAGTGGACCGCCCGGTGCATGCACAGCGTCCCCACCAGCGGCGGATCAAGATACGACTGGTGATTGGCCACCAGCAGCACCGCGCCCGTCGCCGGGATGTGGTGCGCGCCGTGGCGCCGGTACCGGAAGAACAACCGCAGGAACTGGAGCGAAACAAACCGCGACAACGCGAACCACAGCGTGGCACGCGCCGCGTCATCGCCTCCGCGCCGCTCCCCGCCCCCGGTCGGACCCTCGGCCGGCGCGCTCAAGGCGTGTGATGTCCAGCAAGGGCCTCCGCCGAGACGCTCCGCCTCACGATCGACGCCAGGTGCTCGACCACCTCGTCCTCGCTCATCGATGAAGAGTCCACCTGCACCGCATCCTGCGGGCACAGCAGCGGCGCCACCGGACGCGTCGAGTCGCGCTCGTCCCGATCCGCCAGTTCCCGCTCGATTCGTTCCACATCCGCGCCCCGCCCGACCGCCCGCAATTGCTCGGCCCGCCGCTCGGCCCGGATCCGGGGCGACGCGTACAGGTAGAACTTCACATCCGCGTCGTGGAACACCACCGATCCTTGGTCCCGCCCCTCCGACACCAGCCGCGGGTGCGCCTCACCGATCCGCCGCTGCGTCTCCACCATCATCCGCCGCAGCCCCGGCAGCCCCGAGATCGGCGACACCGACGCCGACACATCCGCGTCCCGCAGCCGATGCATGATCGAAGCCCCGCGCGCCCGCAGCGTCGGCGGGTCCGTCGTCCAGTCGAAGTGCAGGTCCGCCTCGCGCGTCAGCCGCACCACCTCGGACTCATTCGAGAGATTGATCTTCGCGTCGATCGCGATCGCCGCGGCCGCGCGGTACATCGCGCCGGTATCGAGAAACTCAAGCCCCAGCCGTCGCGCCAACCGGCGCGCCACCGTCGACTTGCCGGTGCCCGCGGGGCCGTCGATCGTAATGATGAGCCGATGCACGGGCCTCTGACTCTCCGTCGCGGGGTGGCTAGGGGCGTGGGTGCGATCCGCCAAGGTGCCCGGCCCGGCGTTCATGCGGTCTGCTCCTCAAGAACCTTCTCAAGAACGATACGCGCCGCCGCGACACCTTTCGACGGGTCACCGCTCCCCACAAACTCGATCGCCAGCGTCCCGTCGTACCCCACCGCGCGAACCGCACGCAGGCACGCGGCCACATCGATCGACTTCGCCCCGTTGTCCCCGTTCGCCGTCGCCGAGATCGCGCTGGCGTACGGCGCCAGCGACCGCAGGAACGCCTCGCGATCCTTCGACTGCGTCGCCACCGCGAACTCCGGGTACGAGCCGATGCGGAATCCACCGATTTTGCGGATCAGCGAGGTCACCCCCTCGGGCGTCGAGGTCAGCCCCGAGCACG
>CAZSLT010000119.1:811-8668 GCA_964607595.1 uncultured Phycisphaeraceae bacterium | reverse complement strand
GTCGCCCGCCACAGCAAGATCATGCACGGCAAGACCAGCCCCATCCACCACGACGGCAAGGGGCTCTACGCCGGGCTCTCCAACCCCTTCACCGCCACCCGTTACCACTCGCTCGTCGTCCTCGTGCCCGACCCCCCGCCGCCCGGATGGGAAGTCTCCGCGTGGACCACCGACACGCTCGCCGACGGCGTGCAGACGCGCGTCGTCATGGGCCTCCGCCGCGTCGGCGCCAAAGGCGACGCCCCGATGGAGGGCGTGCAGTTCCACCCCGAGTCCTTCCTCACCGAGGAAGGCCCCCTGCTGCTCCACAACTTCCTGAACATGGTCCGCGCCCGCGTCGCGCCATCCACCGCGCCCCCCGCCCCCCCCGCCCGCGCCGGACGGTATCCTCACTCACCGCCCATAACGCACGAACCACGGACACATCCCCATGACCCCGACCGACTCCGCCGCCCCCGTTCACCACGCACGCGGCATCCTCTCGCAGGCGACCGACGACCTCATCACACTCACGATCCCCGGCACGAGCTATCAACTGCACCTGGCCGTCCTCAAGACGCCGGGCACGCCGGTCGGCAAAAGAGTCTCGGGCGTGATCCGCGTGCAAGCCCGCCGAATCGACAAGGTGAACTCCGGCGGACGCTACATCGAGCCCGTCGCCGGACGCCCGCGCCGTGTGCAGGGCTCCGTGCTCGTCGTCAACGGCGCCGACGGAACGCTGACGATGGACGCCGGCGTGCCCGTGGTCGTCAAGCCGACCGATGCGCGCCAGAAAGCGTCGGACTTCCAGCCGGGCGATTTCATCAGTTTCGACGCCATGCCGGGCTCGACCTTCGCCCCCGTGGGCTGATCACGCCCCGTTACTCACCGATCGACAGATCCGCCTCGCGCACGGCGCGGCAGAACGCCGCGATCTTCCGCGGGTCCTTCTCCCCCGGCGCGCTCTCGACCCCGCTCGAGACATCGACCGCGAACGGGCGCACCGCGCGGATCGCGCCACCGACATTCGAGGCGTCCAGCCCGCCGGCGACGATCAGCGGATGATCGCTCGCGTCGCGCACCCGCGCCAGCGCTTCCCAGTCGAACGCCACACCACCGCCGCCCGCCGATCCATCCACCAGGATCGCCCCCACATCCGCGACGCGGCTCCAGCGCAGCAGCTCGTGCTCGATCGTCGCCGGATCGAACCGAACCGCCTTGATGACATCCGGCCCGCAGTCCCGCACCAGCGGCTCGGGCTCGCTGCCGTGCAGCTGCGCGTAGTCGCACGGGAACTCCTCGCGAACCTCGTCGTAATCGTCCAGACTCGGATCCACAAACAACCCCACCAGGGCGACGAACGGAGGCAGCACGCTGGCGATCTCCCACGCGCGCTCCGGCTCGATGTACCGCGCCGATGTCCGCACGAACACAAACCCCAGCGCGTCCGCGCCCGCCTCAACCGCGCACCACGCGGCCTCAGGGGTCGTGATGCCGCAGATCTTGATCCGGGTCCGGTGCATGGTCAGGCGATCTCCTGGGCCAGTTCCGCCGCGACCCGGCGCAAGGAGTCGTCCAGCGGCGCCGTCCGCAACTCGCCGAGGATCTTCGACGCGCGCACGGGGTCATTCAGATACCGCGCGCTGAGGATCGCCACCATGAGTTTCAGCCGGGGCGTCTCGCGGTCCGTGGGGAACCTGGCGATGAAACGGTCGTACGCCGCGACCGCGGCAAGGTGCCTCCCCCGCCCCGCCAGGTGATTGGCGATCACCAGCTGCGCATCGCGGCTCATCACGGCGTCGGCGTCCTCATCCAGCAGCGCCAGGTACTCATCCGCCGCACGGTCCAGCTCGCCCGCCGCCACCCGCGAAAGAACACCGCCGCGCTTCGCCGTCAGTTGCTCCTGCCGCGCGTTGGTCTTGCCGTTCGCGGCCACCTTCGACTTGACCGGGATGTCCGACCGCCACGGCGCCGCGCCCTTGCTCGTCAGCGACTTGAAATCACGCCGACGCTTGGCCTGCCGCCCGATGCTGAACAAGTCGAACGGCTCCCGCGGGATCGCCTTGGCCCACAGCAGCGCCACGACGATCACCGCGCCGTACGCGTACCCGCCGAGATGCGCCATGTACGCCACGCCGCCCCCGCCCAGCCCCTGGAAGAAGATGTCCTTGGCGATCGCGAAGGCGATGAACCACCACGCCGGGATCTGATACACACCGATCAGGAAGAAGAACAGCAGCACCCGCACATGCGTCATCGGGAAGAGCACCAGGAACGCGCCCGTCACGCCCGCGATCGCGCCCGACGCCCCGAGCACCGACGACGGCTCGAACACCATGTGGACCCCGCCCGCCGCGGCCCCGCCCGCCAGATAGAACGCCAGGAACCCCAGCCGCCCGAAACGGTCCTCCACCGGCGGCCCGAACACGAACAGCACCAGCATGTTCCCCAGCAGGTGCATCCAGGTCGCGTGCAGGAACTGGTACGAGAACAACTGCCACCAGCGGAACCGCGCTTCGACCGGATGAAGCATCAGCAGGTCCATCAACCGGTTGTACTCCCCCGGATCATTCCGTTTCAGCGCCAGCCCCGCGATGAACACGATCACGCACACGCCCACCAGCCAATAGGTGACGAGCGTCGGTCGCTTGCAGGGCCGGTCTGTGCCGATGGGGATGAACACGGTCGATCAGAGTGTATCCGGGTCGGCGACCGCGCCACCCAGCACGCGCCCCTCGATGAGCCGCGACGACCAGTTGTAGATCAGCCGGCCCACGAGATGCTCGTCGATCCAGGTCTCGGGCACGCGCAGCACCAGCAGGTCCGCCGAAGCGCCGACCTCCAGCCGCCCGCTGTCCCCCCAGCCCAGCGCTTCGGCGTTCCCGCGTGTGATCATCCGCCACGCCTGCGCGGGCGTCGGCACCGGCGCATCGGGGTCCACCGTCATCCGACGCACCTTCGCGGTCTCGATGAACCCCCTGGCCACCCGCGGCATCGCCACATCCGACCCCGCCGCGACATCCGACCCCAGCGCCAGCCGCACGCCGTGCCGCAGCGCCGCCCCGTAATCGAACAGCCCCGACTCCAGAAAGATATTGGCCGCGGGGCAATGCACCACGATCGAACGCCGCTCGGCGATGACCCGCCACTCATCCGGCGAGAGATGCACGCAGTGCGCCAGCAGCGTCCGGGGCCCGAGCAACCCCGCGCGGTCGTACACACCCGTGTAGTGCGCATCGCGCGGGAACAATTCGCTCACCAGCGCGCACTCGGCGCGCGACTCGGCCAGATGCGTCTGGATGAACACACCCGGGTTCGCGCCCGCCCACCACCCGATCTCCGCCAGCAGTTCCTCCGAGCACGACACCGCGAACCGCGGATTCGCGCTGACTGCCCGCCGCGCATCCGACGACAACGCCGCCATCACCGGAGACGGCACAGGGCGCGACGCCGCACGCCCGCGGTCCTCCGCCGTCAGTTCATCCGGCGCGTGCCGGTCCATCGCCACCCGCCCAACGACAAACCGCAGCGGCGTGCGGTCGCGCAGCCACACCCCGACCTCGCGGCATATCTCCCCGTGGCTCGTCAGATACCCCGCGAACCCGCCCGTGCCCTGGCGCAGCATCCGACGCGCAGCCGTCCGCGCCATCGACTTCGCCTGCCCCCGGCCCCACCACACCTCCGCCGGGAACACCACACGCTCCAGCCACGGCAGCAGCGGCAGCCCGTCACACCCCGCGCTATCGATCTGCGGCAGATGAATGTGCGTATCCGTGAACGACGGGCAGATCACCGCGTCCCGCCCGCCCAGCAACGGCCCGCCCGCGTCACGGGGCGGGTCGCCGAACCCCATCTCCGCGATCCGGCCCCCCTCGATGCGCAGCCACCCCGGCTCGGGGCCGGTCGGCGGGGTCTCGGGGTCGATGAGCAGCCGTCCTCGGATCAGCACCGCCGGATGGTACCGGCCCGACGCGCCGGCTACGGGCAGGCCGCGTTCCAGTGCGAAAGAATCACATTCAGGTCGTTCACATTCACCAACCCGTCGCCGGTCTCGTCGCCGCCGGTCGTCGGCGGCACCGTCATCCCCCACTGTCCCAGCACGAGGTTCAGGTCATCGACATCGACCATCGCGTCGAGATTTCGGTCGCCGGGGCACGGGATGCGCCGGAACCACCTCGGCGCGGGGATCGGCTGCTTGGCGATCCCCGGCCCCTGCCACGAGACGATCAGCCCCGCAGCGCCAGAACCCTCGAAGAACTCGACGCGCACCACGTGCTTGCCCGGCGCCAGCCCGACGACGCCGGAACGCTCGAGCATCGTGTGAACGCCGTCGTTATCGACCAGCAAGTCATCGCCGAGCCACAGGCGCGAGCCGTCATCCGACGAGACGAAGATCGTGTAGATCCCCGGCGTCGGCACTTCGATGAACCCCTCGAACACCGCCCCCACGAGATTCAGCCGCCCGCTGCCCGCGAAGGGCGCGTTGCTCGACGCGTAATTCAGTTGCGTCGCGACCCCGGTGAGGTACGGCGACATCGCCGCGTAATTCGGCATCGCCGCCGGTGTCGAGGTCAGCACGAAGTACGACGCACCCACGCCCGGCGCGATCGCCCCGGTCAGGTCCGGCGGGCGCAGCGGCTCCACATCGATATGCACCGTCGCCCGCGCCCCGCCCGTCACACCGTACGAGAACGAGTCTGCCCCACCACCACCCAGCGCCGAGGTGTACCGCAGCCGCGCCCGCCCGAACGACCCCGCGTCCACCAACTCCACCGACCCGCCCTCCCCAGACACCGCATCGAACGACTCGATCGTGATCGCCTCGCAGCTCTCGGTCTCATCATTGAGCAGCACATCGATCACCACCGGCAGCGTCTCGACCGCGTACGCCTGATCGTCCAGCGCCGCCGCGCCGAAGGACTCCAGCGCGCACGGCACACCGTCCAGGTACGCCAGCATCGTCTCGACCACCCGCGGGTGGAACTCCAGCCGGATGTTCGCCACGCCGCCGGCGCACACCTGGCAGTAGGACATGATCGTCCCCTCGTCCGCGTCCGCGCACTCCCCCAGCCCGCACCCATCGATCGGCGGGTCGTACTCGTGCGTGTGCACCGAGCCGAAATTGTGCCCCAGTTCGTGCGCCACCACGAACACATCCCAGTTCCCGCCCGACTGCTCCGCCAGCGGGTAGGGGAACGATCCCGTGAGTTTCGTCGAGACCCCGTACGCATCGTCCGTCACGCAGATCGACGCGATCGACGCCTCACCCGCCAGCAACTGATCCAGCCGGCCGCTGAGCATGTGCACCGTGTGCCGCTCCACATGCGCCATGTTCGCGTTCCAGTGACCCGACAACTGCGGGTACAGCGCCCCCGCCCCGTACGGGTCCGAGTCGTCCGCCCACACCCGCAGGAACGGCACGCTCAGCCGAACATTCAGGTCGCGCCTGTAGATCTCGCTCACCGCCCCCAGCAGCGTCACCGCATAGGCCGCGGCATCCTGCGTGTCCCCACCGAACTTCGCCGCAAACTCCCAGTCCGTCTCCAACGCCACCTTCACGACGCGGCACGGCGGCGCGACCGGCCCCTCACCACCCGTCCCCAGCATCGCCGGCTCGGGCCACCCCGCCAGCCCCTCCATCGCGCAGAACAACTCATCGCCCGGCCCCAGGTCCCGCGAGTCCGCGATCCGCCACGCACCATCGCCGCCCGTCGTGATGAACCGCAGCGCCTCCCGCGTCTGGATGAATCCCTCCACGCCCCGCGCCGTGGACGCCACAAACACGCGCGAGTCCTCCTCCCCCGCCACGCGCCCCCGGAACAGCGCCACCTCCGGGCGCAACATCTCGTACTGCCCGTCGCTGTCCGCGACGACCACCGCCGCATCCGGCGCCAGCACCTCGAACCGCTCGAGTTCCAGATCGACGCGCACGCCCGGCGCAACTTCCACGCCGCGAATCTCGAGCGCCCGCCCGCCGCCCGCACCGCCGGACGAACGAATCGCCGCGAACGGGTCAGCATCCTCCGCCTGTCGCGCCGACGACACCGCCAGCCCGACAAACAGGGCCGACACCGCGACGCACCACGCGCAGACACTCCCCCGCCGGGTCATGGCTCCCCTTCGCGCCCGCACCCCGAACCCGGGACGGGCCCGCCTTCATCCGCCGGATGGCCCCACGCCAACCGTACGGCTCAACGCCTCAACCCTACCACCGGTTCCGGCGGGCGGTAGCGCCGCGGGCCGGTTCCGCCCGATTTGCCGGGCGATTCACGGGCCTTTCCGGGCCGTTGGCGCACGGTCGCGCCGGGGGGTATAGTCCCCGCCGGGACGAGCCAGACTGTGGGGCGGGATCGGGGTGGGGCCGGGAATCGCACCGCAAGGGGCATCCCGGGGAAAAGGCGACGCCCGAAAACGCCGATTCTTCTCCCCGTTCCCAGTCGCCGAAGTTGTCCCCCAAGAGATTGACCCCTGATCGGAAGGAAGGCAGGAGCCGTGATGACCGCAGCCCCAAAGGGCCTGGAAGGTGTAGTCGCCGCCGAGACCGAGATGTCGTTCATCGACGGCGAGAAGGGCATCCTCGAATATGTCGGGATCGCCATCGACGACCTCGCCCGGCATTCCACCTTCGAGGAAACCGTCTACCTGCTCTGGAACCGCAAACTCCCGACCAGGTCCGAACTCGAGGCCTTCGGCGCCGACCTCCGCAAGCGCTACGCGCTGCCCGGCGACATGAAGCAGCGCATCGCCTCGCTGCCCAAGAACGCCCAGCCCATGCATGTCCTGCGGACCATGGTCTCCATGCTCGGGCTCTTCGACAGCGACCCCAACGCCAACGATCCCAAGTCCGCCCGCGACAAGTCGCTCAACATCCTCGGGTACGCCCCGACGATCGTCGCCTACTTCGACCGCCACCGTCGCGGCCTGCCGCTCATCGACCCCGATCCCAAGCTCTCCTTCGCCGCCAACTTCCTCTACATGCTCAACGGCGAGAAGCCCACCCCCACCATGGAGCGCGCCTTCGACGCCTGCATGATCCTCCACGCCGACCACGGCCTCAACAACTCCACCTTCACGACCCGCGTCGTCATCTCGACCCTCAGCGATGTCTACTCGGCGATCACCGCCGCGATCGGCTCGCTCCGCGGCCCCCTCCACGGCGGCGCCAACGAGGGCGTCATGAAGATGCTCAACGAGATCCCCACCGTCGGCGATGTCCGCAAGGTCGTCGAGGACAAGCTCGCCCGCAAGGACAAGATCATGGGCTTCGGCCACCGGGTCTACAAGTCCTACGACCCGCGCGCCACCTACCTCAAGACCCTCGCCAAGAAGCTCGCCGAGGACACCGGCAACATCGCCCTCTACGAGAAGTCCAGCGCCATCGAGAAGGTCATGGAGGAGAAGGTCGCTTCCAAGGGGATCTACCCCAATGTCGACTTCTACTCCGCCACCACGTATCACTGCATCGGGCTCAAGCTCGACCTCTTCACGCCGATGTTCGCGCTCTCGCGCATCTCCGGCTGGGCGGGCCACATGCTCGAGCAGCTCGAGGACAACCGCCTCTACCGCCCCAAGGCCGAGTACACCGGCCCGCACGGCGTCGCCTACACGCCGATCGAGAAGCGGTAAGCGAGCCGCCCCGCCCCCTCTCCCCTTGCGGGAGAGGGTGGTTCGTCGAAGACGAACCGGGTGAGGGGGAACGAGCCCGAAGCGCAAGCGAGGGGCCCGGGCGACAACCAATCGTGACTCAACCACCCCCGCGCACACGGGGGTTTCTCGTTTTTGCGATCCCATCGCGCCAGCGACGCGACTCACAGGTGTGCGTATGGCGAGCCCCGCCCCCTCTCCCCTTGAGGGAGAGGGTGGTTCGTCGAAGGCGAC
>CAZSLT010000119.1:0-801 GCA_964607595.1 uncultured Phycisphaeraceae bacterium | reverse complement strand
GGCCCGGTTGGGGGTGTGTGCGCTCGGTACCTGCCCACCGGGCTCTCGGAACACGAGCCCGAAGCGCAAGCGAGGGGCCACAACAAACGATCGCTTTTCGTTCCTGCGATCCCTCGCGCGAGCGACGCGACTCACAGGTGTGCGTATGGCGAGCCCCTCGCGCGAGCGAGGGGAACTCCCTTGTTAGAGCCGCGAGGGGAACCGAGCGGACAGGAGTGCGTCCAACCGTCCGCTCATTTCCATTCGCGGCTCTAACCGGAAGCCACTTCTGCGTCCGCCAGCCGCGCCTCCGAGCCGGGGAGGTTGGCGCGCGCAATCTGATTGGTCGCATTGAGGGCAAGAATGATGAATCCAAAGAACCCGGCCAACAATCCCGTGAGGGTCAATGTCCCCCACACGAGCGGCGCCGCCGTCTGATCCATGTCCCACAGGTCAGGCAGAATGACCGCAAGCCCCCCGAGCACGACACCGGCCAACTGGAGTGTCAGAAATCCTCTGATTCCAGCGGCCGCGGCATGAGCATTCGCCACAAGCGCGCGCGTCTCGACCATGGGCCACCCACGACGAAGAACGAGAATCAGCCACGACACGCCGAGCATCAGAACTCTGACCAGGTAGAAATAGAACAGCATCGTCAGCAGACCAATGACAAACCCGAAGATGTCGTGCCGAGAGAAACCGGCTTCGTAGTACTCGGGATAGATCTCGGGGTCCGGGCCGAACTCCGCGCGATCGAATACAAACCAGGCGATTCCGACGGCCAGCGAGACGGACAGGGCCGTGACAACAAGATTGAAGAGC
>CAZSLT010000118.1:0-8854 GCA_964607595.1 uncultured Phycisphaeraceae bacterium | reverse complement strand
CGACTCACTGCCCGTGCTGATGGGCAACAACCCCGTCCTGATGGCCGCACCGCCCGCCGAGGCGCCGATCCGCCTGGGCGTCTACGAGGGGCAGTTCGACAAGAGCGATGTTGACGAGCCCGCGCCGACGCGCGTCGGCTGGGGCGTCGTCCCGCCCGGGCACACGCTGCGACTCCGCATGGCCGGTCTGCTCTGGCCCGAGGCCGCCCAACGCCTGGCCAACGCGGCCTGGGTCACGCGTGAAAGCGTCGGCAGCGGGCAGGTCATCCTCTTCGCTTCATCGCCGACTTTTCGCGGCGCCACGCCCGCCATGGCCCGCGTGCTGCGCAACGCCGTCGTCTACGGACCCGGCTTCGGCGCCTCCCACCCCATCACGCGCTGACCGCGTCCGCCGCGCTGCGTTCCGGCCACCGCCCGTGCCACAAGTAGTGCGCCAGCCGGCGTGCATCCTCGAAGATCATCAGCAGGCACGGCAGCACCAGCAGCACCAGCACCGTCGCGCTCATCAGCCCGCACGCGATCGTGATCGCCATCGGGATCAGGAACCGCGCCTGGAACGACTGCTCCAGCATCAGCGGCAGCAGCCCGAGGACCGTCGTGATCGTCGTCAGCAGAATCGCGCGCAGCCGCGCCCGGCCGGTCTCGACGCACGCCTCGAAGATCCCCCGCCCCTCGCCGCGCTTGTGGTTGAAGAACTCCATGAAGATCAATGAGTCGTTCACCACGACGCCCGCCAGCGCCACGAACCCGATCAGCGACAGAAAGGTCATGTCGAACCCGAGGATAATGTGGCCCCAGATCATCCCGATCGTCGCGAACGGCACCGCCGTCAGCACGATCACCGGCTGTGTGAAGCTCCCGAACAGCCAGACCAGGCAGATGTAAATCAGCCCGATCGCCGCGGCCATCCCCAATGGCAGCGTTGAGAACGACTCGGCCATGTTCTTCTGCCGCCCCCGCTCGATCAGCCGGATCCCCGGCGACTCCCGCTCCACCGCCGCGAGAATCGGCGCCAGGTCCGCCGTCACCTTCTCCACCGGCCCCGCCACCGCGCGGTCCACGCTCGCCGACACCGTCACCACCCGTCGCCGGTCCAGCCGCCGCACTGTCGCGTACCCCTGCGTCTCCTCAAGGTGCACAACCTCCGAAAGCGGCGCCGGCGTCCCCAGCGGCGGCGGCGCGAACACGAACATCCGCTCCAGCGCCGCCAGACTTGACCGCTCCGCCTTCGGGTACATCACCCGCACATCGACATCCTCGCGCGTGCCCGCGAAGGTCCGCGCCTCGAGCCCGAACACAGCGCCCCGCACCTGCCGCGCGATGTTCTCCGTCGTGAATCCCAGCTCGCTCGCCCCGTCGCGCAGCGTCAGCTGAAGCTCGCGCCGGCCCGCGTCGTTGTCGTCCGAGATGTCGTACACGCCGTCGAACGCCGACAACTCCGTGCGCACCCGCTCCACCACCGGCATGATTCTCACGATGTCGTCGCCCGCCACCGCGATTGTGATGTCCGCCCCCTCCGGTCCGCCCGAGATCTCCTCGAACCGGAGGTCCTTGATCCCCGGCACCGGTCCCAATGCCGCGCGGATCGCGCGGATGATCTCCTGGCTCGACCGCTCCCGCTCCTCCACCGGCACCAGTTCGAGAATCACCTGGGCCAGGTGCGTCTGCTGCGATCCCTGCCCCGTCTCGATGCTCGCGATCTCGCCCACCGCCGCGAACACCGCGCTGATCTCCGGCTGCGATCCCGCCGCCTCCTCGATCCGCCGCACAATCCGGTCCGTCTCATCGATCGGCGTGCCCACCGGCATCCGGAGTTTGATGTTCACCGTCTCGCTGTCCGAACTCGAGAAGTAGTCGAACGCCAGCCGCCCGCCGACCAGCATCCCCGCCGAGGCCACCAGCGTCGCGACCGCGACCGCCACCGTCAGGTACCGCGCCCGCAGGCACCGCTCCAGCAGCCACGCATACGCGGGGACAAGGCGTCGCTTGATCCAGCGCTCCCGCACGGCGTCGAACCGGCGCTCGATCCGCCGCAGCCGCGAATTGCTCCGGTCCGCCATCGCCAGACTGTGCGCCATGTGCGGCGGCAGAATGAACAGCGACTCGATCAGTGACACGCCCAGCGCCACCACCACCACCATCGGCAGCACGCCGAGCAGGTCGCCGATCTGGCCCTCGATCAACCCCAGCGGCATGAACGCGAAGCAGGTCGTCAGCACCGTCGTCACCACCGGCCAGTTCACCTCGTGCGTCCCCCGCACCGCCGCCTCCAGCGGCGACTCGCCCCCCTCATGCCGGCTCGTGATGTTCTCGGCGACCACGATCGCGTCGTCCACCAGCAGACCCATCACGATGATCAGCCCGAACATCGTCAAGAGGTTCAGCGTGATGCCCACGAAGTGCATCACCGCCAGCGTCCCCAGCACCGAAACCACCAGCCCAAGCGCCACCCAGAACGCCACCCGCATGTTCAGCAGGAGAATCAGCGTCAGCAGCACCAGCACCCCGCCCTGCAGCGCGTTCCTCGAGAGCAGCTCCAGCCGCCCCACGATGAACCGCGCCAGGTCCGTCGTCACCGTCAATTCACCCGGTAGCGCCGACGGGTGCGACGCCCCCAGTTCGTACGCTTTCAACCGGGGCGACACCGGCTCCGGCTTCGCGCCGTCCTTCGCCGGCGGACGCATCAGCGAGCGGACCCGCTCACCGAGCGTCAGCTCGATCGACTCGCCCCTCCGCCCCGCGGCATAAGCCTTGACCATCTCGGCCATCTCGACCGCGTCCTTCTTGCCGGTCTTGTAGATGGTCAGACTCACCGCCGGCTTGCCGTTGAGCCGCGAGTACACATCCAGGTCCTCGAACCCGTCGCGCACCGCCGCGATCTCATCCAGCCGAACCACCCGCCCGTCGCCCCCCGCCTTCACAACGACGCCCCGCACCTCCGCCGCCGTGTCGTCCGCCCCCAGCGTGCGAATCGCCGTGTTGCTCGTCCCCGACCGCACCGCGCCCCCCGGCAACTCCACCATCGCATCGCGCACCCGCGCCGCCACATCCGGCAGCGACATCCCGTGCTCCAGCAGCGCCCCGGGCCGCACCTCCACCGTGATCTCGTCCGTCTTCAGCCCCGACGCCACCAGGTCGCCCATCCCCGAAGTCGTCAACGAACGCAGGTCCGCCTCGATCTCGCGGAGCGCGCGCTTGAGCACCTTCGGATCCGCATCCCCGTACAACGACAGGTTGATCACCGGGAAGTTCGGCTCGATCTCCTGCACCACGATCCGCTCGGACTCCGGCGGCAGGTCCTGCAGCGCATCCATCTTCCGCTTGACCTCAAAGAGCGCCGCCGAGAGATTCACCCCTTCCTCGAGCTCCAGCGTGACCGTGCAGGCGCCCTCCGTCGCGACCGTGTTGACCTCCTTCACGCCCTCGACATCAACGATCGCGTCCTCGATTTTCACCGCAAGCGACCGCTCCACCTCGTCAGGCGCAGCGCCCGGGTACGGCGCCGTGATCGCGATGAGATTCGGCCGAATCTCGGGGAAGAACTCGCGCCGAAGATCGAGCCCGAAGATCAGCCCCGCGCCCACCAGCGCGAACATCATGAGGTTCGCAACGACGGGCTTCCGCACGCCGAACGAGGCCAGACTCATCGCCCGCCCCCGACCGTCGTCGTTTCATCCCGGCCAGACTCGGCCGCCACGGGCGGAGACCCGCCCGCCCCCGCCGCACCGGCCGGAACACCCGCGATCGACTCCCCCGCGAACACCTCGTCGAGGTTCGACACGATCACCCGCTCCCCCGCGCCGACCCCCGATGCCAGCACCGCCCACTCCGTCTCCAGCGCATGAATCTCCGGGAATCGCCCGTCCGTGAAGTACGCCACCTCCACCCGGCGCGACTCCGCAACGCCCTGCCCGTTGACGATCATCACCCGGTCACCGTTCACCGACGCCCGGGGCAGCACCACCCGCTCGGCCCCGACGCCCGTGTACACCGTTGCACGAACGAACGCGCCCGGCACCAGCCCCGGCGCGCGATCCCGCGGGACTTCCTGCTCCACCTCCACAAACACCGTCAGCGATCGCCGCGACGGGTCCGACTCCGGAGCGATCCGGGACACCCGGCCCGTCCACCCCCCGCCCGACGGCGCATCCGTCCGCACCACCGCCCGATCGCCGATGCGCACAAACGCCGACGCCGACAGCGGAATCAGCACCGGAATCTCCATCCGCCGCAGATCGACCACCCGCGCCACCGGCGCACCAACTTGCACCCGCTCGCCGACATCGACCTCAACGCTTTGAAGCACGCCCGCGATCGGCGAGACCATCCGCGACAGTTCCAGATCGCGCCGCGCCGTCGCCAGCGCCGCCTCCGCGGCACGCTTCTGCGCCGTCAGGTCCGCTCGCCGCGACGGAATCAGCGCCAGCGTCCGCGCCAGTTCATTCACCTCGCGCTCGCGGAGCGTCAGTTCGCGCTCAAGCCGCTCGACCTCGAGCCCGATCCCGCCACCCTCGGCGACCGCCGCGCGCATCTTCTCGATCTCCGACCGCGTGATCCGCGCCGCGTCCTGCGCCAGTTCCAGCGCCCGGCCCCAGCTCGGCTCCTCGACATCGATCGCCTGAAGATTCGCCGTCAGCCGCGCCACCGCTTGCGTGGCCTCCTCGACACGATCCGCGAACGGCCGTGGCTCCAGCGCCGCGATCAACCCTCCCGCCTCAATCCACGCCCCCTCCTCGACCGCCCCGGGACGCTCGATCACACGCTCGCTGACCTCGGCCACCACATCCGCCGCGCGCATCGCACGGGCCGTCCCGTACCCCTCCCACGCCCGATCAACCCGAACGGCCGCCGCCTCCACCACCTGCACGACACGACCGACTTCGGCGCGAGGCGTCCGCGCCGCTTCCGGTTTCGTCGCCTTCAGGAACGCGAAGACACCGATCGCGCCGACGAGTACGACGATCCCGATGAGAGTTCTGACAATGACCCCGAGCGGGGCGATCTTGCGTTCAAAGGCCACCGGAGTTCTCGCGTGAAAGGACCCAGGACGAAAGGGACCAAGTGTATCCCCTCCGAACCGCCCCAAGCGCGTGATCAGGCCGGCTGGGCCTCCATGAGCTCCCCGCCGATCGCCGCGATCCCGGCGAACATCTCCCGCGCTGCGCCCACGACCGCGTCCTGCTCCGCATCCGAGAGCGAAACGGCCAGCAAATCGGTCTTGAACTCCATCCACCGCGCCGATTGCTCGTCACCGTAGGGGTCAAGGTACCGGAGCCCCGGCCCACCCATGGCCAGCCCGTACGCCCGCGAAACATTCCGCGCGATGTACTTGGATCCGTTGTTGCTCCCCTCCAGCACATAGTGGAAGCCCAGCAGCGACACCGGCGAGACCGCGGCCGCCCTCCGGATCCGCTCGATCAACGCCTTGGTCGCGCCACTCGCCTCGATCGCGCCGGGATCAACCCCGAAGTGCCGCAAATCCTCGCCCAGGTAGGGAACCTGAAACTGATACTCCCGCACCACCCCCGCAAGCGCGGGCGTCGCCGAGAGATGCTCCCGGATGCTCGACTCCAGGGCATCATGCACGAGGTACAACTGTGCCAGATTGGCAACATACAACTCGACCGGCAGTTGCCCCTTGAAGAGCAGCCGCTGGAACGGGTGGTTCTCCGCCGCGTCGTGGAGGTCCCGCGTCTCAGTCCGAAGCCGGTCGCTGATGCTCATCGCTCGTCGTCTCCACAATCGCCGCCTGTTCCACGCCCGCCGCGCCTTCCCCGTTCCCGCAGCCCCGGAACGCCACGATCGCCGCCGGCACCGTCAGCCACAACAGCCCCTTCACGAAAAAGAAGGCGAACCCAACGATCCCGAGCTTCCGCATGGCATGCTTCACGGCGTGTTCCAGTAGTCACGGGGGGTGGTGGATGGGAGAGAGAGAAGGTAGGAAGGCGAAGGAAGACGCGGAGTCGGTGCGTCAAGCCCGCATTGAGAACCAGTCTCAATGAGCCGGATCGTAGCCGACCCCAACCGAGCCTGTCAATCATCGCCCTCGCCGATAAGCGTGCGTCCCAGCCCCCCAACAAAAACAGGCCGGGGGTCATTGGGACACCCCGGCCCGTTGGATGGACAATTGGTTGACCAGTCGGCGACTCAGCCGCCGTTCTTCACCGTGATCTTCCGGGGCGTCGCGGCCGCGCTCTTCGGCAGCGTCACCAGCAGCACGCCCTTAGTCACCTCGGCCTGAATCTTCTCCTCGTTCACATCGCACGGCAGCGCGATCTGACGCGCGAACGAGCCGTAGCGCCGCTCCACACGGTGGAAGTTCTCGCCCTCCTCATCCTTCGACTCTTCCTTCGACCCCGAGACGCTCAGCACGCCGTTGTTGATCGTGATCTCGATCCGCTCCGGGTCAACGCCCGGAATCTCGGCGCGCACACGCACTTCCTTCTCCGTCTCTGAAACATCCAGCGCCGGGACCCATTCGCCCCGCGGCTGGGCGTCCGCGGGCCACGCCCGCAGTGAGTTCGAGATCAGATCCTCGAACAGACGATCGAACGGCGAACGGACCTCGATCAACGAACCGGGGATCGTGCGTTGACGCTTCATGATCTGCATGGCTGAGTCCTCCTTGTGTGCGGGTTCCTAAAACAAGAGTGTGGCCCGCGGCTTCGCACACCGCCGGCACGGCACACAATGCAACACCCGTGCCGGACCGCGCCGCACTTCCCGGGCCACCAAAACACCGCGGAAATCGCCGCCAGCCCGGGCGCGACTGTCACTTTGGCAACCTCCCGCCGCCACCCGCCGTGCTTGGCACTCCAGGCCATGCGAACACCCTGCAAACCGCCCTCAAAGCAGCTTCGGACACGATACACCCGGCACCGAGATTGCTCCCCCACACGACGCCGGCGCATACCGTTCCCGAACGCAAGGAGCCATGATGGACCTCAGCCGCCTCACCCAGAAGTCGCAGGAAGCCCTCCAGAGCGCGCAGAGTCTCGCCGTCCGCTTCGGCCATATCGAAGTAGACGCCGAGCACCTGCTGCTCGCGCTGGCCGAGCAGCCCGAAGGGCTCTTCCCGCGCCTGCTCTCGCGGCTCGAGGTCGAGCCCCTCGCCTTCGCCGCCGCGATCCATGAGCAACTCGAGAAGCGTCCGTCACGGGGCGGGCCCGGCGTGGACCCCGGCAAGATCTTCCTCACGCAGCGACTCTCCAACCTGCTCGTCAAAGCCGAGGCCGAGGCCAAGAGACTCAAGGACGAGTATGTCTCCGTCGAGCACATCGTTCTGGCGATCCTTGCCGAAGGAGATCGCACCGAGGCCGGCCAGGTCTTCAAACGCCTGGGCATCACACGCGACGCCTTCCTCGCCACACTCACCGCCGTCCGCGGCAAGCAACGCGTCCAGAGCGCCAACCCCGAGGCCACTTACGAGGCCCTCGAGCGCTACGGACGCGACCTCGTCGCCGAAGCGCGCAAGGGTAAACTCGACCCCGTCATCGGGCGCGACGCCGAAATCCGCCGCGCCATCCGAATCCTCTCCCGCAAAACCAAGAACAACCCCGTCCTCATCGGCGAGCCCGGCGTCGGCAAGACCGCAATCGTCGAAGGACTCGCCCAGCGCATCATGCGCGGCGATGTCCCCGAAGGCCTGAAGGACAAAACCGTCTTCGCGCTGGACATGGGCTCGCTCGTCGCCGGCGCCAAGTACCGCGGCGAATTCGAGGAACGCCTCAAGGCCGTGCTCAACGAGGTCAAGGAGTCCGAGGGACGCATCATCCTCTTCATCGACGAACTCCACACCATCGTCGGCGCCGGCAAGGCCGAGGGCTCGATGGACGCCGGCAACATGCTCAAGCCCATGCTCGCCAGGGGTGAACTCCGATGCATCGGCGCCACCACGCTCGACGAGTACCGCCAGCACATCGAGAAGGACGCCGCGCTCGAACGCCGCTTCCAGCCCGTCGTCGTCGATCAACCCACCGTCGAGGACACCATCTCCATCCTCCGCGGCCTCAAGGAGCGTTTCGAAGTCCACCACGGCGTCAACATCCAGGACAACGCCATCGTCTCGGCCGCGATCCTCTCGGACCGCTACATCACCGACCGCTTCCTGCCGGACAAGGCGATCGACCTCGTCGACGAGGCGTGCGCCATGATCCGCACCGAGATCGACTCCATGCCCGCCGAGCTCGACGAGGCCACGCGCCGCACGATGCAGCTCGAGATCGAAGAAGCCGCGCTCAAGAAAGAGAAGGACCGCGCCTCGAAAGACCGCCTCGAAACCATCGGCAAGGAGCTCGCCGACCTCCGAGCCAAGACCGACACCATGCGCGCCCAGTGGGAGCAGGAGAAGCAGGCCATCCACAAGGTCCAGGACCTGCGCGCCCAGATCGAACAGGTCCGCCTGCAGGTCGAGGCCGCCCAGCGCGCCTACGACCTCAATAAGGCCGCCGAACTCCAGC
This sequence comes from uncultured Phycisphaeraceae bacterium, assembly GCA_964607595.1. GTDB lineage: Bacteria > Planctomycetota > Phycisphaerae > Phycisphaerales > UBA1924 > JACKHC01. Next base: position 395 of record CAZSLT010000118.1, on the reverse strand, counting down.
ACGGCACGCTCCCCGCGCTTCAGCAGCAACTCGAGCAGGAAGAGGCCCGCGCCCGCCAGCAGGCCGAGCGCTCCACCCGACTGCTCCGCGAGGAAGTCACCGAGGAAGAGATCGCCTCGATCGTTTCGCGCTGGACCGGCATCCCCGTCACCCGCCTCGTCGAGGGCGAGCGCGAAAAACTCCTCAAGCTCGACGAGATCCTCCACAAGCGCGTCGTCGGTCAGGACGAGGCCGTCGGTCTCGTCGCAGACGCCGTCATCCGCGCCCGCGCCGGAATCAAGGACCCCAAACGCCCCATCGGCTCGTTCATCTTCCTCGGCCCCACCGGCGTCGGGAAGACCGAACTCGCCCGCACGCTCGCCGAGTCGCTCTTCGACTCCGAGCAGAACATGATC
>CAZSLT010000117.1:0-9007 GCA_964607595.1 uncultured Phycisphaeraceae bacterium | reverse complement strand
TGTTCCTGATGTGGCTCGGCGAGCAGATCGATAAGTACGGCATCGGCAACGGCGTCTCGCTCATCATCACCGCGGGCATCCTCACCGGCATGCCGGGGGCGCTGCAGTGGGTCGTCCGCAACTCGCCGATGCGCGACCTCGGCATCTTCGCCTTCCTCAGCGGCGGGAACACGCCGACCGGCGACCCGACGCTCTCGTGGCTCGAGGTCATCTTCCTGGGCGCCTCCTTTGTGTTCGTCGTCGCCGGCGCCGTCCTCATGACCGTCGCCCAGCGGCGAATCCCCGTCCAGCAGGCCAAGCACACGCGCGGGCGCAAGGTCTACGGCGGTCAGCGCTCGTACCTGCCGCTCCGCGTGAATCACGGCGGCGTGATGCCCATCATCTTCGCCAGCTCGCTGATGATCTTCCCGGAGGTCATCTTCGCCACGGTCGCCGAGTCCACCCAGGCGACCGGCGGGACGATTCACACGATCTTCCGGTTCCTGGCCGACAACATCCACGCGGGCCAGTTCCCGTATGTCGTGCTGTACATCATCCTCGTCTACTTCTTCAGCTACTTCTGGACCACCGTCCAGTTCAACCCCGAGGACATGAGCAAGCAGCTCCGCGATCACGGGTCCTTCATCCCGGGCCTGCGCCCCGGCCCCCGGACCGCCGAGTACCTCGAAGCAGTGATGGAACGCATCACCTATGTCGGCGCAGGGTTCCTGGCCATCATCGCGATCGTTCCCATGGTCGCGGCCTCGGCGATGAATGTCGACTACTCCGTCGCGCAGTTCCTCGGCGGCACCGGCCTGCTCATCGTCGTCTCGGTCGGGCTCGACTTCATCCAGCGCATCGAGGCCAATCTCCTCATGCGGAACTACGCCGGGTTCCTGGGCGGCGAGGACCGCGGCGGACGCGGGACACGCATCCGCGGCCCGCGACATGTCTGATACGGCTCCCGCCGGCGCCATCAAATCAACGCAAGAGATCGAGGCCATCGCACGCGCCGGGCGCGTCGTGTCCGAGTCGCTGGTTCGAGCCGTGTCGGAGTGCCGCGCCGGGGTCTCCACCGCATCGATTGATCAGTTGATCGGCTCGATCATCCGTGCGCGCGGCGCGCAGTCGCTCTTCAATGGGCGTGAACGCGGCGGGGCGCCGCCTTTCCCGGGCCACGCGTGCATCTCGTTGAATGAGCAGGTTGTGCACGGCGTTCCGGGTGAGCGCTGCCTGACGAACGGCGATGTCGTCACCATCGATGTCGGTGTCCGGCTCGATGGCTGGTGCGCCGACGCCGCGACGACCGCCATTGTGGGCGGCCCGGACGCCGCGGAACCGGGCCACGCCGAGATGGTGCGGATGCTGCGCCGACTGCTGAATGAAGCCATCGCGATGATCCGCCCGGGGGTTCGATGGTCGGCGGTTGCGCGGGCGTTCGAGGCGGGGACGCGGGCGGCCGGCCTGGGGATCGTCACCGAATACATCGGCCACGGCATCGGGCGCGAACTCCATGAGTGGCCCCCGGTTCCCGCCTACGCGACCGGCTTTGCGGGCGAGGACTTCGAGCTCGCCGAGGGGATGGTGCTGGCGATCGAACCCATCGTGACTGCCGGGGCGCCCGGGCGGGCACGCGGGCGGGGCCTGCCCGACCACGCGACCCGCGTCTGCCAGTGCCCGGACGGTTGGACGGTGGCCACTGTGGACGGTTCGTGGGCGGCTCACGAAGAGCGGACGATCGCGGTTCTTGGGTCGGGGGCGAGGAATCTGACCGAGTTTGAGTTGGCCGGGGCATGAGACGGGTGTATAACCCTCCACCCGGCCCGCGTTGGGCCATGTCTTAGAGAGGTTTATGCCGAAGCAGGAAGAGAAGTTCACGATGGACGCGGAGGTCATCGACGCCCTCCCGAACGCCATGTTCAGGGTGAAACTCCCCAATGACCGCGAGATCATCGCGTATGTCTCTGGGAAGATGCGCCAACACTACATACGGATTCTCCCGGGCGACCGGGTGACGGTCGAGTTGAGCCCGTACGACCTGACCCGCGCCCGGATCACCTACCGGCACTGACCGCGCCGGCTCAACCCTGTCAATCCCTGCCAAGACCCCAACCCCCCTCCACCGGGGGTGCCCGGTGTTGCCTCGGGCGGAGGGGTTTCGGAGGAGTGATCCCGGGCGATGGCGGGGGAGGTGAGCGGTGTGGTCGGGGGGGTATTCGGAACCGCCCCACCCGGAAGGCCCGGCCGACGATTCGATTCGCACGGCGCGACGCCCCTTGCTACAATCTCCGCCCGCGCCACGGGCTGTCTGGTCCGCGGGCGGTGGGTACCTTTTCGAGTCACGACACCGTAGTTCGGCGGGGTGGTCATCCCGTCGCGAGTTCGCCGCGGAGGTTCTGGTTATGAAGGTCAGGTCGAGCATCAAGCGGATCTGCGGCAACTGCAAGATCGTGCGCCGGAAGGGCAAGATCCGCGTCATCTGCAGTTCGGACCCCAAGCACAAGCAGGTTCAGGGCTGATCGCGCCTCGGCGCGCCCTGTTGGGAGCAATGTTTCATGCCTCGTATCGCCGGCGTTGACATCCCGGATCGCAAGAAGATCCTCTTCTCGCTTCAGTACATTCATGGCATCGGCCCGAAGGTCGCCGAGGAGATCGTCGCCAAGTGCGGCATCGACCCCGACAAGCGCGCCGGTGAACTCAACGAGTCCGAGGTCGCGACGATCGCCGGGCTCATCGACGCGGAGTTCGTCGTCGAGGGTGCGCTGCGTCGCCAGGTCTCGCAGAATGTGCAGCGTCTGAAGGACATCCGTTGCTACCGCGGCGACCGTCACCGGCGGGGCCTCCCCTGCCGCGGACAGCGCACCAAGTGCAACGCGCGGACGCGCAAGGGCAAGAAGAAGACCGTCGCCGGCAAGAAGGGCGTCAAGGGCTGATCCGCCGGTAGGCGAAGCAGGACTGAACAGATATGGCCAAGAAGACTGTCAAGAAAGTTCGCAAGCATGTCGTCCGCGGCATCGCGTGCGTCAAGGCGTCGTTCAACAACACGATCGTCACCATCACCGACACCAACGGCGAGTCGCTCTGCTGGGACTCGGCGGGCACGATGGGCTTCAAGGGCGCTCGCAAGAGCACGCCCTTCGCCGCCACGCGTGCCGGTGAGTCCGCGGCGAACAAGGCCCGGAAGATGGGGATGGTCGAGGTCGAGGTGCGCATCAAGGGCGCCGGCGGCGGACGCGAGTCGGCCGTGCAGGGCATCGTGTCCACCGGCCTCCGCGTGACCGCGGTCGAGGACCACACCCCGGTGCCGCACAACGGCTGCCGCCCGCGGAAGCGCCGGCGCGTCTGACGCGTGCTGATCTGATTGTTACCCCTCGGGGAAGAAGGGGGCTGGCGCGCCCGGCAGCGTCGCCCGCATCCCGTGAGCCCGAGGGTCCGAGGTTCGAGGATAGAACCACTGCCGGTTCTCTTGGAGGTTGTCATGCGGGTTCGCTGGCGCGGGCTTGAATTGCCCAATCGAATCACCGCCGACGCGCGGTTCTCTACCCCCGACTACGGCCGGTTCACGATCGAGCCGTTCGAGCGTGGTTTCGGCACGACGATCGGGAATTCGCTGCGGCGCGTGCTGCTCTCGAGCCTCGAGGGCGCTTCCGTCACCGCGATCAAGATCAAGGGCGCCACGCACGAGTTCACCTCGCTGCCCGGCGTCATGGAGGATGTCACGGACATCGTCCTGAATGTCAAGAGTCTGATTGTCCGGTGCGACTCCGACGAGCCCAAGACGATGCGCCTGGCCGCGACCGGCCCCGGCGAGGTGACGGCCGACCTCATCGAGGCGGACACCGCGATCACGATCATGAACAAGGATCTGGTCATCGCGACGCTGACGGAAGAGGTCGATTTCGAGATGGAGCTGCGCGTGCAGCGCGGTCGCGGGTATGTCCCGGCGTCGGAGCAGTACGAGGAGCAGCGCGACGAGCAGGAGCTCGGGCTCATCCCGGTCGACGCCCTGTACTCGCCCGTGCAGCGCGTTCGGTACAAGGTCGAGGACACCCGCGTCGGTCAGAAGACCAACTACGACAAGCTGATTCTCGAGGTGTGGACGAACGGCACGGTGACGCCGGACATGGCGATCGTCGAGGCCGCCAAGGTGCTCCGCAAGCACCTCAACCCGTTCGTGCAATACTTCGAGCTCGGACGCGAGCGTGTGTCGGCCGAGGCATCGGCCGCCGCCGCGGTGGACGACGAGCTGATCCGCAAGCTGAACATGCCGGTCTCCTCGATGGAGCTGAGCGTCCGCGCCAGCAACTGCCTGGAGTCGGCCCGCATCAACACCGTCGCCGAGCTGGTGTCCCGCACGGAGTCGGACCTCCTCAAGGTTCGCTCGTTCGGCAAGACCTCGCTCCGCGAGGTGAAGCGCAAACTGGATGACATGGGGCTCACGCTCGGCATGCCCATGCCCGAGGGCGTGTCGGTCGGTTCCCCGGAGTGAGTGAACGCAGATCCCGCGCCGGGGTGACCGGCGCCTATTGCTAGGAGCACCGAGCCATGCGCCATCGCAGAGCCGGATACAAACTGGGTCGGACCACGGCGCACCGCGAGGCGATGATTCGCAACATGGCGGCGTCGCTCTTCGAGCACGGTCAGGTCGTCACGACGATTCCCAAGGCGAAGGCCCTCCAGCCGTTCGTCGAGAAGATCGTCACGATGGCCAAGCGCGGCGATATCCATTCGCGCCGCCTGATCGCCTCCAAATTAGGCGGCGACCGCCGCGGCTTCGAATGGCTGTACCTGCCCAAGAACGCCTCGGAGGCGGAGCGGGGCATCGTCGAGCGCCAGCGCGACTCGGCGGCCGCGTTCTTCCCGATCCCCGACGGCGACCAGGTCGAGCGCAACCGCTACGGCGAGCTCCGCAAGGCCCCCCGTCTGGTCAGGCATATCTTCGAGAATGTCGCCCCGCGATTCTCGGATCGTGCCGGCGGGTACACCCGCATCGTCAAGCTCGGCAAGCGCCGCATTGGTGACGCCGCCGAGTACTGCGTCATCCAGTTCGTCGGCGCCGAGGAAGGCCCCGAGATCGGCGGCAACATCTCCAACCGCCGCCGCATCGCCGACAAGCGCACGGCCTACGCCGCCAAGCTCCGCAAGCAGTTCGGCAAGACCGAGAAGGCCGGCGCCGAGGCCTGATCGGGTCCGGTTCATTGAGCACACCCCGAGGCCGCGTCTACCGCGGCCTTTTTCTTGCGCCGATCGGTACACTGATCGCGTCATGACCGCCTCGATCGAACAGCTCGAACAGATGGAGCGTGATGCGCTGGCCTCGCTCGCCGGCGCCAAGGACGCCGAGACGCTCGAGAAGTGGCGCATCGAATACCTGGGCGGCTCCGGCAAGGTCAAGGCCGTCATGGCGCTGCTGAAGGATGTCCCCAAGCCGGACAAGCCCGCGTTCGGCAAACGGTCCAACGAACTCCGGGCGGCGCTCGAGAGCGCCTTCGCCGAACGCAAGGCATCGATCGGCGCGCCCAAAGAGCCGGCCGCGGCGGGGATCGACCTCACCGAGCCGGGGCTGAGCCAGCCGCGGGGTCGGCGGCACATCATCACCCGCGTCCGCGAGGAGTTGTGCGAGGTGTTCGGGAAGATGGGCTTCGATGTCGCCGAGGGGCCGGAGCTCGAGGACGACGAGCACAACTTCGTGAAGCTGAACATCCCCGATGGCCACCCGGCGCGGGAGCCGATCGACAACTTCTATATCGAGGAGCCGGACGGGAAGCCGAGCCCGCGCATGCTGCGCACGCAGACGAGCACGGTGCAGATCCGCGTGCTGGAGCGCGCGATCCGCGAGGGCTGGGGCCCGCCGGTGCGTGTCGTGGCGCCCGGGCGCGTCTACCGGCCGGACACCGTGGACGCGACGCACTCGTTCATGTTTCATCAGATCGAGGGGTTGTATGTCGACCGGCGCGTGACGATGGTCGACCTCAAGACCACGCTGTTCCAGTTCGCCCGGACCTACTTCGGGGCCGACGCGCAGGTGCGGCTGCGCCCGAGCTTCTTCCCCTTCACCGAGCCCAGCGCCGAATTCGACATGATGATCCGTCTGCGCCCGGACCAGCCGGCGCGGTGGATCGAGCTCGGCGGGTGCGGCATGGTGGACCCCGAGGTGCTGCAAGCCGTCGGCATCGACCCCGAAGAATGGACCGGCTTCGCGTTCGGCTTCGGGGTGGACCGGATCGCGATGGGCAAGTACCGCATCCCCGACATCCGCATGCTGTTCGAGAACGACCTGCGGTTCCTCGATCAGCTCTGATCGAAGCGATGCCGCGACGGAGGTGAGCCGACATGCTGCCAGACGATCCCGGACATCCGCCCACAGGCGCGCTGCCGCCGACCGAGCCGGACGACTTCGATATCGATCCGATCCTGCCCGGCTGGCCCAAGCCGGTGGGGATTATCTCGATCGTGTTGGCGTCGCTTTCGCTCACATGTGGCACCTGCGGCGTGATCGGGTCGGTGATGTCTCCGATGTTCATGAAGATGGCCGGGCCCGACGCTGGCCCGGTCCCGCCGATGATGCAGCCGCAGATCATGAACTATGTCCAGATGGCGATCGGGCTGTTGTGGGCAGGGCTGCTCCTGACCGCGGGCATCATGACGCTGCGTCGGCTGTATACGGGCCGGCTGCTGCACCTGGTCTACGCGATCGGATCGATCCCGCTGCTGGTCTGGAGCATTATGACCCAGCTTGACATGGCGGCGCAGCTCAACCAGTGGGCGCAGCAGAACCCGGGAAGCCCCTTCGCTCAGGGCAACAACCCTTGGATCGGCATCGCGATTACCGTGATCTTCGGGCTTCCGTGGCCCCTGTTCTGCCTGATCTGGTTCGGCGTCGTCAAGACCAAGCCCGAGCACTTCACGGGTGGGCAACTCGTCGACCGGATGTGATCACCCGTAGCGGGACAGCAGGTCAACGATCCTGGGCTGGTCGCGGTTGATCCGCAGACTCCGGCGCAAGAGGTCCATCGCCTCATTGTGCGAGGCGTTGTCCTGCTGATCGCCCCACAACCAGTTCTGCAGCAGGCACACCGCCAGCCCGTTGAGCGCCGGGAAGTAGGAGCCGTCCATCTCGATGCTCTTGCGGAACGCGAGTTCCGCCTCGGCGTACTGGCGCAGCCGGAAGCTGGCGAACCCGAGCCGTTCATAAGCCGAGGCCGAGGGAGAGAGCTCCATCAACGCCGCCAGCGTGTTCCGCATCTCGACATACCGGTCGATCTTGCCCTGGCTGACCGCCATGTTCATCAGCAGTTCCGGCGAGAGGTCCATCAGTTCGGCCGCGGCCTCGTACTCGCGCACGGCCTCGGCGTGTCGGTCCATCTCGCTGTGGACCGATCCGAGATTCGCGTGCGCCGGCCCGCTGTCGGGGTCGATCTGCACGGCGCGCTCGCCGTACACCAGCGCCTGGGCCGGCTCGCCCAGCGCCATGTACGCGGTCGCGATGTTCAGATTCGCGTCGAAGTCGTTGGGGTTGATCGACAACGCCCGCAGATACGCCCGCACCGCATCCGAGAAGCGGTCGAGCATCTGCAGCGCCAGCCCGTGCTTGTACTGGGCGTCGAAGTTCCGGGGCTCCTGTCGGGCCGCGGTCGCGAAGCGGACCTCCGCCTTGTCGATCTCGCCCGTCTCCATGTAGACATCGCCCAGCGAGAGATGGGCCACCGTCAGCGTGGGGTTCATCTCGATCGCCTGGGTCAGCAGCTCGATCGCCTTCTCGTAGTTCTGCTCGTCGGCCGCGAGGTCGGCCTCGACGACCATGGCTTGCGTGTCGGGTGCCGGGGCACGGTCGGCAGTCGCCACACCGGAGCCCTCGTCCGCGGCCTTGTCCGGACCGGCGCAGCCGCTCAGATAGGCCAGCCCAAGGGCGCTCCCGCACCACACCGACCACAGCACCACTCGAGCCAGTCTCATCTGCATCGTCTCCACACGGAACCCCGTTCAGGCATCTATCGGCCCAAACGGGAGCCGTTCCATAGGTCCCCGGCGCATTGCCGCGATGTTTCCCGGCCCGCGTCCCGGGGAGCGATCCTAGTCCAGAAGCCCCCGCAACTTGCGGAGATTGATCGTGTCCCACGACACCCCGGCGTCGTCCAGGCCCTTCGGCGTCTCAAGAATCATGGGTACGCCCGCCAGTTCCGGGCGGTTCAGGACCGCCGCGAACGCCCCGAGCCCGACATTCCCTTGGCCGATGTGGGCGTGCCGGTCGACTCGGCTCCCCCGGGCGCCGACCGAGTCGTTGAGGTGCAGCACGAGCAGGTGGGAGAGCCCGCAGACGCGGTCGAACTCGTCGAGCATCGCATCGCCCAGTTGGCGGCCCTCGGCGAGGGTCCGCTTCTTGCCCGTCCCCTTGCCGCCGGCGGTCGATGCGATGTCGTAGCCCGCGGCCAGGGCGTGGCAGGTATCCACGCAAAACCCGACCCGGCCCTTGGCGTCCTTTCCGGCCTCCTCCTCGATGAAGGACTTCAGGGCCGCGAGTTCCTCGAAGGTCCGCCCGAGTGTGGACCCGCCGCCGGCGGTGCATTCGAGGCAGACGACGACCTTCGAGCCGCGGGTTTCCTTGAAGAGCCGCGTGTAGGCGGAGGCGATCCGCCGAAGGCCCGCATCAACGCCCTCGCCCATGTGCGCCCCGGGGTGGGAGACGAGCCGCGTGATCCCAAGGGCGTGGGCCCGGTCGAGTTCCTCCCGCATGGTGAGGACGGACTTCTCCCAGAGGTCGGGGTCGGGCGAGGCGAGGTTGATGAGGTACGAGTCGTGGGCGACCAGGCGGCCATCGTCCCATCCGAGCCGTTTGCTCTCGGCGAGCCACTCGTCCCGCGCCTCGACCTTGAGGGCGGGGACTTTCCACTGACGCTGGTTCTTGGTGAAGACCTGCACGGTGTCCATGCCCAGCGACTCGGCTTCGCGGAGCGCGTTGGACATGTTCCCGGCGATGGAGAGATGTGATCCGAAGAGGGGCATGGGGGTATGGTAATGGCAATGCGGC
>CAZSLT010000116.1:0-9165 GCA_964607595.1 uncultured Phycisphaeraceae bacterium | reverse complement strand
CACCAGCGCCACGCCCAAGATCGCCGACTACCCCTTCACCACGCTCACGCCCCAGCTCGGCATCGCCGAGATCGACGGCAAGCGCCGCCTCGTCATCGCCGACATCCCCGGCCTCATCGAGGGCGCGGCACAGGGCGCCGGCCTCGGCCACGAGTTCCTCCGCCATATCGAACGCACCCGCGTTCTCGTCCATCTCCTTGACGCCGATCCCCCTGCCTCCCCCGGCCCCGACGGGGGAGGTGTCACGCGCCAGCGTGACGGAGGGGGTCTGAAAGGCGACTCGCCCTCCCACCTCGCCGACTACCCGCCCGCGGCGTCCTACCGCGCCATCCGCAAGGAACTCGCCGAATACTCCAAGACCCTCGCCGAAAAGCCCGAGATCATCGTCCTCAACAAGGTCGATCTCTTCGGCGGCCCCGAAGACGCCAAGGTCGCCGCGGACATGCTCCGCGAGGCCCTCGACCTCCCACGCGGCACGCGAATCTTCACGATCTCCGCCGCCGCACGCATCGGCCTCTCCGAACTCGTCGACGAGTGCTGGCGCGTCGTCAACAAGCCCACCGCGGAGGGGTGGGGGGGGTAGGCGTCCGATGACGGTCCGGCGTGCGAGCACGAAGCGCAAGCGAGTGCCCCGTCAGCAATCAATCCGGCATTGATGACGATCTGGCGCGTCGTGAACAAACCCGCCGCCGAGGGGTTCTCTAACATCTCCTCACTTGCCCCCACGGAGCACCCCCATGACTCGCAACCGCAAATGGATCATCATCGCCATCCAACTCGCGGCGATCGCGCTCATCACTATCCAATACCTTCGGGCCGCCAATGCGCTCGGGGGCATGATGAAGGTCCAATCCACGGCGGTGCAAGAAGAGTTCGACGAGATGGTCGCCGAGGGTGTCATCACACTCCACACCGACGCGGTCTCCCCGGCACAACGGGTCTGGAACCGTGTCTTCGACAACGACGAGGCCGTCGCCGACAGGTGCCAGTCTTGGCAACCCTTCGCGCTGCTCGGTCTGCTCGTGAACATCATCCTTATCGCCACCACAAGCAGGCGATCCGCGACGAACCCCGCCTGACAGCAGCCGTGCGAGCACGAAGCGCAAGCGAGAACCCCGTGCGGTGCGATCATGGAAGGGAATCCGTGTTGAGCCGGTGAATCTCGCCCCGAAGGGGCGCAGGAATGCAGCCAGTGGGGGGCGGGTGAAACCCGTGGAATCGGACGCCCCATCCACGCCTGCTCCGAAGGGGCAGAGGACTTTATCAACTCGACAACCCTCCGCCCTTCCGCGGCCGAGTTACGCGCCGCACCACCCACTCCCCTTCCCCTCTCTGTGTTCTCTGTGTCTCTGTGGTGAGTGTTCTCACCCGTGCGCACAATCACAACACCTTCATCTCCCCCTGTGCGCCAATCTCAGAAAAATCTTCTCTCCTCTCCGATCCCCATTCCCTGCCTCCAAATCCCTGTTTTCTCTCTGTGCCCTCTGTGTCTCTGTGGTGAGTCCCCTCCCCCCGTGCGCACAAACGCGCTCCTCCGCCCTATCTACGGAGGGTACACGCGTCCCTGCCCACCACGCATCGTCCGGCGCACACGGGCGACGACCCCGCGGGCCGAAACGCCGCGGCGACCCCATCCGTCGAAACGGGATGGCGTCCCCCGACTCACGAAAGGGTCGGCGCACGCACCCGGCGTCAACGGGGCAACTGTTTCTTGTTTCTTGTTGGTTGCTAGATTGGCCGGCCGGCCATTTCTTTTCGAAGCACTCGCACGCACGATCAATCGAACACACAATCGCAGACACGAACTCGCGAACAACCAATTCACGCTACAAGGCGAGCGTGCGAAGCCCCCCTCCCTCGGGGAGGGGGTCAGGGGGAGGGGCCATTCCCCCGCTGCCCGTTGCCTTCCCCCCGAGGCTCACCGCTTCGTGCCTGATACCATCACGATCCCATGACCGAACTCGTCAAGAGCACGAAGCACGCGCGGGCGCGCGGCGAGGCGGGCGTCAACCGCGTCGTCGGCGCGCTGACGGCGCTCGCATGCGCGGCGCCGCTGGCCATCGGCGCGTGGCTCGCGCCCAGCGCCGACGGTCACGGGACGCACACGCAGCTCGGGATGCCGCCCTGCGGCTGGGTGCTCGCCTTCGACAAGCCCTGCCCCACCTGCGGCATGACCACCGCCTTCGCCCACGCCGCCCGGGGCGACCTCTGGGCCGCGTTCGTCGCTCAGCCCTTCGGGGCGCTGCTGGCGGTCGGCGCGGCGACGGTGTTCTGGCTCGCGCTCCACTCGGCCATCACCGGATCCCGGGCTTTGGCGTCCGTTGGGCGTGTTTTTCAGGTGCGGAATGTGTGGATCGGGGTGGCACTGCTGATCGCGGCGTGGGTCTATAAACTGTTGTCGTGGCGTGGGGGCGGCGGGAGCATTCTGTGGCAATGAGGACTCGACAATCCGGCAGCCCAATGATCGGCGCGATCGCGTCGCTGGTGGCGGGCGTGGCAGCGGTTGGGGGGGTGGGGGGGCTTGGCGGCTGTCAGGTCGCCGGCATGGTCGCGGTCATGGGCGACACCTGGGAGCGGACCGGCTCGCACCAGGTCTTCGCCGAGTACGAGGGTCTGCGGGGCAAGGCGTTCGCGGTGCTGGTGGTCGTTGATCGATCGACGGCCGGCGAACACCCGCGGATGATGAACCGCCTGACCAACACGCTGACCTCGGCGATCATCGAGCAGCAGGAACTCATCGGCTTCGACGGGTATGTGCCCGGCCCGGTGGTGCTGGCGTTCCAGTACGGGAACCCGTCCTGGGTGTCGTGGCCGTACGAGCGGATCGCCGAGGAGTTCACGGTCGAGCGGCTGATCGTGGTGGATATCTTCGAGTACCGTCTGCAGGAGCCCGGCAACGCGTACATGTGGAGCGGGCGGGCCGCGGCGCGGATCGGCGTGATCGAGGCGGACGGCCCGGCGCCGGATGAGTTCGCGTACACGAAGGAGATCGTGGTCGGCTTCCCGGACGGCGACGGGTACACGAGCAACGATTTCTCGCAGGGCCAGGTGCAGGCGACGCTGGAGAAGCGGTTCATCGACCGGGTGTCGTGGCTCTTCTACGATCACGAAGAAAAGAACATGATGGATTATTGACGGATGACGCGGACTCCACATCGGGCATCGAGATTCCTCGCGGGCGCGCTGGCCCTGTCGGCGCTTGGGCTGTCGTCGTGCAATATCGGCGTTCCGGCGATGTACATCATCCAGGGACCGCCGAAGATCGAGGCGGTCACGCGCCTCGACGACTCGCGGCGCACGGTGATCTTCATCGACGATCCGCTGAATGTCGTTCCGACGCGGGCGCTGCGCACCGCGATGGGGCAGGCCGCGGAGCGCAACCTGCTCGAGAAAAAGGTCATCGATCCGAGCAATCTGATCTCGTCGGTGACGATCATGCGGATCGCATCCTCGGAGAGCGCCGACTCACCGTCGAGCGTCGTGGACCTGGGCCGCAAGGCCGGCGCCGAGGTCGTGGTGCATGTCCAGATGACGAAGTGGACGCTGGCCAAGGAGCCGTCGCACCTGAGCCCGCTGGCCGGGGCGACGGTGAAGATCATCGACGCCGTCGGCAACACGCGGGTCTGGCCCGAGCAGCCCAGCGGGTACGGGTTCGGCGCCGAGATCCCGCAGAAGACGGATGTCACCTCGCTGCCGCCCTCGGAGCGGAGCCGGTGGGAGCGCGCGCTGGCGGACCAGTTCGGCGTCTCGCTCGCCCAGTTGTTCTACACCCGTGAGCGCGAGTCGCTCTCGACGCAGCGGTGACGCCGATGCGTGCGCTGCACCTTGTCGATCCGCGGTGTGCGCCGTGGTCCGTCATGGCCGGCGTGCGGGGCGTGATCGATTCTGAGCCCTCGATCGAGCATGTGGTCGTGCTGCTGGGCGGTTCGACGGCGGCGCACCGCGCCGAGCGCGCGGGGGTGCGGTTGCGTCATCGCATCGCGCCGCCGCTGCGCGACGCGATGCTGGCGCGGTCGGTGCTGTCGCGCTGGGTGCGGTCGGCGGGGCCGTTCGATGTTGTTCACGCGTGGTCCTCCGATGCCGCGGCGTTGGCGACGGTGGTCTGCCCGGAGTCGCCGCTGGTGGCGGATGTGTTCGAGTCGCCGATTCGCGAGGTGGCGGGCGGCGGGATGCTGGCGGCCGCGGGCGCGGTGCGGTTCGTGGATGCGTGGTGCGCCGAGTCGTGGGGGGCGGGGGGGATGAGCGACGGCGGGGGGGTGGCGGTGGGCGCGCCGGAGGCGCCGCCGACGGATGCGTCGGTCGGTGATGCGATCCGGGCCGAATTGGGGATCACGCCGGGGATGTGCGTGCTTGTCGCCAACAGCGAACCGGGACGCACGGTGGACGCGATGCTCGCGATGTACATCGTCGGCGTGCTCTCGGAGCGCGGGCTCTCGGCGACGGTCATCGTGCCGCCCGACGCGACGGGTCTGGACCGGGCGCATCGGTTCGCGGCGTGCCACATGGATCGGTGGTGTGCGCGGATGAGCGATCGGCCGGCCTGGGAACTGCTCTCGATCGCCGACGGCGTGGTGGTGGCCGAGCGCCCGCCGTGCGATGGACGCCGGCGGTCGGAGTCGATCCTGACGACAGCGCTGTGGGCGGAGCGGATGGGGTTGCCGGTGATCGCGCCGCGGACGGAGCGGATGGAAGCGGTGCTCGGGGAGGGCGTCGAGTGGGTCGAGCCGGGGGATCGGTTGGGATTCGTGCGCGCGGCGGCGTGGGTGCTGGAGGCGCGCAAAGGGGCACGGCGCATCAACGCACCGGCTCGAGCGCATGGGCGTGGGTGCGCGGATCTGTACCGGTTGTGCGGGCTGGTCAACGCCTGAGGCGGGGGCGGTCGCGAGGCGGCCGGCGCGACCGGCGTGACTGGTTCATGCGGCGAGATGGCGTTCGGACACGGTGACTTGCCGCCAAGCGCGGGGCGGGGCGTGCCGATGTCGTGGGAGCGTGCGCTCCCGACTCACGGTCTTTGGTGCGGTCACTCTCGGCGTGCTGCTTGGCGCATCGGCGCCGGCGCGGGGGCACGGACCGACGGCGCATGAGTGCGCGGCGCGGGCGCTGTCCGAGTCGGACTGGATCAACGCGGACTTGTGGCTGCGGGCGATCCTGCGGGAGACGCCGGATGATCCGGACGCCGCGTCGGCGCTGCGGTCGATCTACGAGCAGCCGGGCGTGGACATCCCGATCGATGAGGCGGCGCTGGCGCGGGCGACGGCGCTGGTCGGGCCGGGGTTCTCGGTGACGAAGACGGAGCACTTCGTCATCTTGTCGAACTGCGGCACCGAGTGGACGACGGCCAAGGCGGGGCTGCTGGAGCGGACCTACAAGCAGTACGGGCGGATGATGGACCGGCTGGGGTTGCAGTGGACGCCGCCGCGGCATCGGATGCTGTGCGTGCTGATCAAAGACCATCCGCAGTATGCCGCGTTCGCGCGGGAGCATGACGGCGTGTCGGCGCCGTGGGTGGGGGGGTACTACGCGGGGGCGAGCAATCGGGTGGTGTTCTACGACGACATCACGGGCCCCGCGTACGAGCACGCGATCGCGGAACTGGATGAGTACGACGAATTGGCGCGGGAGTCGCGGACGGAGGCGCGGAAGGTTCGGGATGAGCGTGCGGCGGTGCTGGACGACCGCGCGGATCGGATTCTGTCGTTCACGCAGGGGGAGCGTCGTCGGCTGGAGGTCGAGGCGGCGCGGACGAACACCGCCAAGACAATCCACGAGGCGATTCACATGATCTCGTACAACTGCGGGATGATGGACCGCTCGCGGCTGTTCCCGTTCTGGCTGAGCGAGGGGCTGGCGTGCTCGTTCGAGACCGAGGAGTCGACGGAGGCGTTCGGGCCGGACCGCGAGAGCCCGGCGCGCGAGGAGGAGTGGCGGGAGATCGTCGAGCACAAGCGCGTGATTCCGCTGGAGCTGCTGGTGACGCTGACGGATGTGCCGGCGGATGACCGCGTGATGGCCGAGGCGATGTACGCCGAGTCGTACGCGCTGTTCAGCTACCTCTACCGGTTCCGGCGCGAGGAACTCGCGGCGTATGTGCGGGCGGTGGAGGCGGAGCCGCGGGGCCGGGCGAGGCCCGAGCGGCTGCTGGAACTGTTCGAGTCGCACTTCGGCTCGCCGGGGGCGCTGCAGCGGCGGCTTGAGCGGCGCTGAGGGTACACTGGCGCGCATGATCCGACGGCATCCTTGGCTGGCGTTGTTCTCGGCGCTCTACATCGTGGGGTTCCTGACGCTGGCGCTGTGGCGCGGCAACACGGAGTTCCTGTTCTACGGCGCGGTGATGCTGGTGCTCATCGGGCTGGTGCTGTGGGCGGATGTGAAGGCGCGGTTCTCGGGGCCGGTGCTGTGGATGCTGTCGGTGTGGGGGCTGCTGCACATGGCCGGGGGCGTGCTGCACTTGACCCAGGACGGCAAGCAAGTCGCGCTGTATTCCTACTGGCTTGTGCCCGAGATTCTCAAGTACGACAAGCTGGTGCACTTCTACGGGTTCTTTGTGGCGACGCTGGCGGTGTGGGAGGCGCTGCGGCGGTTCCTGTCGCCGGCGGTGAGGCCGGGGCTGGCGCTGTTCGTGATCGTGGGCGCCGCGGGGATGGGGCTGGGGGCGTTCAACGAGGTGATCGAGTACGCCGCGACGGAGATCTCGCCCGAGACGAATGTCGGGGACTACAAGAACAACGCGCGTGATCTGGTGGCGAACATGCTGGGGGCGGCGCTGGCGTGCGTGATTGTGTGGGTGAGGATCAGAGCAGGAAGCGCAGAGCACAGAGCACGGATTGGGAACGGGTGAGGTTAGTGACTGAGCGTCGATGAGGGGATCGTTGATCCCCCTCCGTCACGCGATGTTTGTGAAGTGAGGTCCCCTCTCCCCGTCGCTCCCTGCGGTCGCGACGACCCTCTCCCGATGGGGAGAGGGTGGAAGCAAAAAACCCGCGGGTTGCGCGGGTTGGATGATCGTTTGGATTTCGGATCACGGGCAAGTCTTCGACTTGCCCATGGCACCCGTTTCCGAGTTACTCGGACTCGCCGACCTGCCAGCGGTAGAAGGCGATGACGGAGCTGTCCTTGGGCAGGAGGTCCTTGATCTTCTTGGTGTCGTCCTTGATGAAGGGCTGCTCGAGGAGGGCGAGCTCGGAGTAGAGCTTGTTGATCTTGCCCTCGACCATCTTGGCCGCGATCTCTTCGTTCTTGCCGGACTCCATCGCCATCTCCATGGCGAGTCGGCGCTCTTTGTCGATGACATGCTGGGGGACATCGTCGCGGGTGACGCCCTGGGGGCGGGGGACCGCGGCGGTGATATGCATGCAGATCTCGCGGGCGAGGTCCTGCGAGACGGAGCCCTCGGCCTGGAGGAGGACGCCGGTCTTGCCGTCGTGGTGGATGTAGGTCCCGAACATTGTGTTGCCGCCGCCCTCGGCCTTGTGGGCGCGGCCGATGGAGATGTTCTCGCCGGTGGAGATGCGGAGGTTGTCGATGACGGCGGCCATGTCGGAGGTGGGGGAGACATCGCCGGAGTGGGCGCTGAGCGCCATGTCGGCGACCTTCTGTGCCGCGGTCACGAACTGCTCGTTCTTGGCGGTGAAGTCGGTCTCGGCGCGGAGCTCGACGATGGCGGCGTTGCGTCCGTCCTTGGAGAGCGCGATGGCGATGCGTCCCTCGCCGGCGGCGCGGTCGGTGCGGGCGTCCATCTTGCCCTTCATCTTCTTGCGGAGGAGGTCCTCGGCGGCCGCGGCGTCGCCGTTGGACTCCTGGAGGGCCTTCTTGCACTCCATCATGGAGAGGCCGGTGCGGTTCCGCAGGTTCATGACATCCTTGGCGCTGATCTCGACCATTGAGCGATTCTCCGGGCGTCGCCGGGCGATGGGTGGCGCGCCGGCGTGTGTTGGTGTGTCTGTCGTGTCGGGGCCGACAACCGTTGGGCCTCGGCGCCGGCGGGTGGGGGTCGTGTGTTGTCGCGGCGCGGGCCGTCGATCAGGCGTTGGGCTCGCTGCCCGCGGCGACCTCGACCTCGGGGGTCGGCGTCGCTTCGTCGGCGCGGAACTGGGCGCGGCGGCTGCGGCGGGGCTGGTCCTCGCCGCCGGCGTCGCCGGTCATGGCTTCGCGGTCGCCGCTGGTGGTGGCGCGCTGCTGCTTGCCCTCGGCGACGGCGGCGCAGAGCTCGCGGATGACGACATCGATGGAGCGCATGGAGTCGTCGTTGCCGGGGATGGCGATGTCGGCCAGATCGGGGTCGCCGTCGGTGTCCAGGAGACAGATGGTCGGGATGCCGAGCTTCTTGGCCTCGAGGACGGCGTTCATCTCGCGCTTGAGATCGATGATGACGAGCGCGCCGGGGAGCTTGGCCATGTGGCGGATGCCGTCGAGGTTGCGCTTGATCTTGGCGGACTCGCGCCGGAGCTGGCTCTCCATCTTCTTGGAGTAGGAGGCGAAGTTGTCGGCCTGCTCGATGCCCTCGAGTTCCTCGAGGCGCTTGAGGCGCGAGCGGATGGTGCGGAAGTTGGTGAGCGTGCCGCCGAGCCAGCGCTCGGTGACATAGTGCATCTTGACGGCGGGGACGCGCTCCATGAGCACATCCTTGGCCTGTCGCTTGGTGCCGACGAAGCAGACATCCTTGCCGTCGGCGACGACGCGGGTGATGTACTTCTTGGCGAGCAGGAGTCCCTTGACGGTCTCCTTGATGTCGATGATGTGGATCGAGTTGCGCTTGCCGTAGATGAACTGCTTCATCTTCGGGTTCCAGTTGCTGGTGCGCTGCCCGAAGTGGATTCCGGCTTCGATGAGGTCTTTGACGAGTGACTCGGCCATGGGTCGTTGTCCTGTTCAGCGGATCCGGCGGTGGGCGGACCGGGGTGCGATCGGATGAGGGTGCTGAAACCCTTTCCGAGCGCCCCGCCTCCCGCGAAGGTCGCTTGGGTTTTGCCCGGAGAGCCGCCGGGCGCGGAGATCAATCCGTTTCGATTTGTCCCACCGCCCATGCCGCACGCGCGGCGATGGAGGCCGACCCCCGGCCGGGGTCGAAGGGGGATTGTAGCGGGAGGGAGGGAAAATGGCTAAATGGCAAACGGCCAAATGGCAAATGGGGAGGGGAAGGCGTCAGGCAGCAGGGTGAGACAGGTG
>CAZSLT010000115.1:0-9250 GCA_964607595.1 uncultured Phycisphaeraceae bacterium | reverse complement strand
GCATGGGTGGGTGGGACGGGGGGGAAGGGGGGGGAGGGGGCGTCGGTCAGGATGGCCGAGGCGCCCGACGCGATCGCGTCGGCGATGTAGCGCCGGCCGTCGTGGGCCGCCCCCGCGCGGGCGATGAAGAGCGACCCGGGCATGACGGTCCGGCTGTCCTCGGTGATGTCGCAGATGCGCGCATCGAGTCCGGCCGGCCCTTCGACCGTGACGCCCAGACCCTTGATGAGTTCGCCGAGCCGCACCGGGAGCATCCTTTCTCCACGAGTCGCAGGCGCAATGTATCGGCAAACGAAGCGTTCCGCGCCCAGCGCCGGCGGGGACGGCAGCCGGAGAACTACGGAAGGATCAGCATGGCGTCGCCGTAGGAGTAGAAGCGATACCCCTCGGCGACGGCGACGGCGTAGAGCGACTTGAGCCGTTCGACGCCCCCCGGCCCGAGCAGCGCGCCGACCATCGCCAGCAGCGTCGATCGGGGCAGATGGAAGTTTGTCACCAGCCCGTCCACGCGGGCGAACGAATGGCCGGGGGCGATCATCAGGCGCGTCCAATCTTCCCAGTCGCCGGCGTGCCCGGCCGGGACGGACTCCAGCGCGCGGACGCTCGTCGTGCCGACGGCGATGGCACGCCCGCCCGCACCCCGGGCCTTCTCAATGGCGTCGATCGCTTCGCCGGGCACGCGGACCCACTCGGCGTGCATCGGGTGATCCTCAAGGTGCTCGGTCTCGATGGGCTTGAAGGTGCCGACGCCGACATCCAGCCGCACATCGGCGCGGGCGACGCCCATCGACGCGATCCGGGCGAGCAGATCGGGCGTGAAGTGCAGCCCGGCCGTCGGCGCGGCGACCGAGCCCGACTCGTCGGACCGTGCGTAGACCGTCTGGTACCACAGCCGGTCGTGGTCGTCGTCGATCGCCTCATGCGCCACCCGGCGCTGACGCAGGATGTACGGCGGCAGAGGGGTGCTGCCGACGCGCTCCAGCACGGACACCGCCGGCATCGGATCGCCCTCCCCGGCGAGCCGCGCAATCCAGCCGTCCCCGTCCCGCGCCACCAGCTCGATCTCCGCGCTCAGCGGCGGCGTGCCCAAAGCAACCACCTGCCCCGGACGCAGCTTGGAGTTCGATTTCAGAAGAATCCGCCAGCCCTCGGCGTCCTCCCGCAGGAATAGCCCCTCGACCGCGCCCCCCGTGTCCTTCCTCGCTCCGACCAGCCGCGCCGGAAGCACGCCCGAGGTATTGAAGATCAGCACATCCCGCGGGGTGAGCCACCGCGGCAGGTCCGCGAATCGGGCGTGCTCGAGCAGGCCGCGGTCGCTCCGCGACACGACCATCAAACGGCAGGCGTCCCGCGGCTCCGCTGGGCGGGTCGCGATCAGGCGCTCGGGGAGCGGGTAGTCCAGTTCCTCGGTCCGCACGCCGCGTTCGCCTCCCGCAACACGCCCGTTGAGCCGACGCCACGCGCCGTCACAGACGGACCGGCAACCCCCGGTGGGAAACGCTCCCGCCGGCGAGGAGGGGCGATCTTATCGGCATCGGCGCGCCGGGAGGCCCGCGGCACACGCTTCGACGCCTCTCCCGGCATCATGAAGATCAGCCGCTTCGATCACGGATGTTTCACGCCGCGCCCCGTCTGCCCACCGCGGCTCGACCACCACCGCCACGACCACGGACACTGTCATCCGGTCCGCGAACCGGAGTGCTCGTGGCGTCGACCGGACCGCTACGACGCGTGCGATCGCGTCGGCGACCCCTGCGAGTACCCCAACCTGCGTTACGACGAGCACCTCCGGCGCGAAAACCTGCGCGCACCGTGGCCGCAAGTGCACCATCCGTGCGGGCGGGTCGAGGATCGGTGGAATGACGACTTCCGCGCCGAGGGGGGCTGGCGTCGCGACGGTGCCGACGGCACAAGGCGTGAGGATGCGATGCCGCGACTCGGCGATATCCCGGCCCCGGAGTCGCGCCGGGCGCTGGAGCGTCTCGTGGAGACCTATGTGATCCGGGCGCTCACGCAGATGGGGAGCCGGATCGATCTTTACCTTTGAACCCGATGCCGCAGCATGACTTGACGCCGTCGATCAGAGCGTTGGGCTCGGCCTTGAGCAGGCGTTCACCCTCCTCGGCGGTCATGGTGCCCTCGGCGACATACGCGGCGATCTCGCTGCGGGTCTTCTCGCGCGACCGGGTGTCGGCCATGCCCTTGGCGGTCGAGGTGATGATGCAGAGCGCCGCGATGATGAAGCCCAGCACGATCGCAAGCACCGGGATAATGGTGTCGCGGTCGATCAGCCCCTGCACGGCCTCGTCGATCCCGCCCTGAGCCAGAAACAGCATCATGAGTCCTCCCACTTGGAACGGCCCGCGGCCATGAGGCGCTCGCCCTGCTCGGGCGTCATCGAGCCCTCGGCGATGTAGGCCGCGATCTCGCGCCGGGTCTTCTCACGGGACTTGGTCTTGGTGATCTCACGGAAAGTGCTGCCGACGATGCCGATCACGACCACGCCCGCGATCATGGTCCACACGAAATGCTCGGCGATCGCGTCGATGATGGGTTGCATGCACCGTCCTCCGTTGGCGTCGCCGGTCCGGCGGGCCGCCGCTGGGTGATTGGGGACCGTCCGCCGGCCGTTTCATTATTGCCCTTCCAGACCCCGGACGCGCGATCGCGTGTATCGTGCCCGGCCCCGTATGCCGCTGACCGCCCTCCTCCAACCCGGTTCGACGCTGGTCCTGCCCGGCCCCGCAACGCGTGACGAGGCCCTGGCGGCCTTGGCGGCCCACGCCGCCAAGACGGCGCTGCCGGGGGCTTCCCCCGACGCCCTCTTCCGGCTGCTTCAGCGCCGCGAGGATCTCTCGCCGACCAGCGTCCCCGAGGGCGTGGCGTTCCCGCACGCGATCGACGCCTCGATCCCCTCAACCGTGCTCGTGGTGGCGCTCTGGAAGCAGCCGGTGGACTTCGGAACCGCCGCACCGGCGGACCTCATCCTGGGGATGTTCGGCTCGACGGCCGAGCCGTGGAGGCATGTCCGGTTGCTCGCGCGGCTGGCACGGATCGTCCGCGCCCCGGGCGCGCTGGCACGACTGCGGGCGGCGACCGACGCCGAGCAGCTCCGCACCACCATGCTCACAGAGGATCAGTCCCATGACTGAGCGGGCGCCCGATCGCGTCATGCTGGTGCTGATCATCACGCGCCCCGAACAAATGGACCACGCCGTGACGGGCCTGCTTGATGTGGGGATCGCGGCGACCTTCGTCGAGTCACGCGGCCTCATGGCGATCATCCGAGAAGAGATGCCGGTGTACTCCGGGCTGGCGTCGCTGCTGCCGGAACTGACGGGCTCGCGCCTGTGCTTCTCGCTCACGACCCGCGACGCCGCGGACCGACTGCTCAAGTACTTCTCCGAGGAGCTCAAGCCGGCGGACCGGCCGATCTCGTTCATGGTGCCCGTCGATCGCGCCGAGGGCCCGCATTCCTAGCGGGTCGCCGCGTCCGGGAGTCTCCGCCCGCCGATGGAAGCATTCCTCGTCATCCTGACTCTCGCGGCCGTCGCGCTGGTGGCGGCGAACCCCAGGCGGTTCCGCTCCAGCGGCTCGAGGTCGGCCGTCAACACCTTCATCGCCGTGTGGGGGAGCGTCCTGCTGGGGGCGATCCTGGGGCCGACGGTCACCGGCATCATCCCCGCCGAACCGATCACCAACGCCACGCCGATGGCGATCCTGGGACTCGGGATGATCGGCGTCATGGTCGGGGCGCAGGCCCGGCGTCGGCTGCTGGTCATCGTGCCGCCGAGAATCTGGATCGTGGTCGTGGCGGACGCGATCGTCACCGCCGTCTTCGTCGGTGCGGTGTCCTACGCGGCGCTGCGGATGTGGTTCGAGTCGGCGACTCCGTCGCTGGCGGACGCCGCGATCATCGCCGCGGCGTCCATGGGCTGGTCGATGGAGACCCGCTCCGCCCAGCTCGGCACCGGGCCGGAGATCAACCGCCTGGCCATCGCGATCCGCGCGTCGGGCGGATTGCTGGCGATCGTCGCCATCGTCGCGGCCGGGCTCGCGTCGATCGTGACCAACGCGGATGCGCCCGCCTCCAACCTCATCGACAGCGCGATCATCCTCATCGTCGCCGTCACCGCGGCCCTGCTGCTGAAGTTCGCCATGTCGCTCTCCAAGGGGCGACGCGGGGATCAGTTGGCGGTCTTCCTGGGCGCGGTAGGGCTGGCCGCGGGCACCGCGGCGGAGATCGGCATCTCGCCGCTCATGGCGGCGCTGCTGACGGGTGTGGCGATCGCCAACCTCCCCGGGATGGGCCTGCGCTCCTTCGAGGCGTTCATCCTCCGCATCGAGCATGTCGTCGCGGCGGTGTTCGGTCTGCTGGCCGGGGTCTTCATCGACATTTCAATCGGGCTCGTCGGGCTCGGTTTCGCGCTGGCTTTGACCGCGGCCCGGCTCGGTCTCAAGCCGCTGACGCTGCGCTTCGCTTCGCGGTTCATCCGGCGCGTCGAGGCGTTGCCCCTCTCCTCACCCCTGGCGCTGTCGCCGATGCGGCTGAGCCCGGTGGCGATCGCGCTGGCCGTTTCGCTGGTGCTGCTCGAGCCGACCACGCAGCACCGGCGGATTCTGACGGTGGTGCTGGTGACCGGGATGCTCTGCGAACTGTGCTTTATCGCGCTGACGATGCGGGCCGCCCGACGGCAGGCCGGTGCGGGGCGGGACGCGCCATGAAACGAGCCATGAAGATCATCCTGGCGCTCGTGACGATCACGCTGATCGCCCGACTGGCGCACCTTCGGGCGGGCGTCAGTGTCGCTCCCGACGCCGATACGGCCGGCGGCGCCGATGCCCTGCTGGCCGCGGGCGCCGCGATCGGCACGCTGCTGCTTGGCGCCTGGTTCGCCGGCAAACTGGTGTCGCTGATCGGGCTGCCGAAGATCACGGGGTATCTGGTGTTCGGCCTCGTCGCCGGCCCGTACGGCGTCGAGGCCATCACCAAGTCGCAGCTGAACTACCTCCAGCTCATCAATGACTTCGCGGTTTCGCTCATCGCGCTGACGGCCGGCGGTGAGATTCGTCTCTCGATCCTCCGCCGTTCGGCGCGCACCATCTCGGCGATACTTCTCCTGCAGATCTTCACGGTGATGATCGGCGTCACCGCGGTCGCGTACCTGGCGTTGCCCCCGCTGGCGGGCATCGAGACCGACTCAAACGCGCAATTGCTCGTCGTGGCCGTGCTGGTGGCGGCGGTTTGCACGCTCAGTTCGCCCGCGGCCGTCATCGCCGTCCTCGCCGAGACTCGCGCCAAAGGGCCGGTGGCGAGCATGACCCTGGCCGTCACGGTCTGCAAGGACATGGCCCTCATCGTGATCTTCGCCGTGGCCGTGGCCGTCGCCACGGGCGTCATCGATCCTTCAAGCCGGGTGTCGGTCGCCAGCGCCGACACATGGATCTCGATCGCGGCCAAACTGCTCGGCTCGATCGGTGTCGGCGCGATGATCGGCGTCCTGCTGACGCTGCTGCTTCGGCGCGTCAAGGCCCATCTCCCCCTCCTGATCGTGTTCACCTGTTTCGGCATCGCGGTCGTGTGCGAGTCGCTGCACCTTGAGCCCCTGCTGATGGCGCTGACCACCGGTCTGCTCGTGCAGAACCTCCGGCGCGACGAGGCCGGGGAGTTGTTCGACGCGATGGAGGAACTCAGCGTCCCGGTGTACTGCATCTTCTTCGCGCTGGCGGGCGCCAAGATCAATCCCCACGACCTCGCCTCGACCTGGCCGATGGCGTTGCTGCTGGTGGGGGTGCGAACGGCGACGGTCTGGGCGGGGACGACCGCCGGGGCCCGACTCACCGGCCTGCGATCCCCGTGGCTGCCGTTGGGGTTCCTGCCCCAGGCGGGGGTTTCCATCGCACTGGCGTTCGCCGTCCGAGAGACGCTCGAGGGCCTGCCGCTGGCCGACCCGGTGTTCACGATCCTCCTGGCCGCGATCACCTGCAACGAGATCGTCGGCCCGGCCCTCTTCAAACTGGCGTTGGTGCGGACGGGAGAAGCCAAGTCCCAGCGCGCATAACCTCGGTACGGACCCGGACCCGCCCGCCCTGGACCCCGCACGCGGCTGATCGCCGGCAGGAATCAGCCAAACCCCACCCCCCGGAAGGGCCGATAGAACCTTCACTCGTCGACACGCGGCGAGAAGGCACCCTTGTCCTCCTATTCAGAGAGCCGCAGACATGAACGACCCGGCCTTCTGGCTCCTGTTCACCGCCGTCCTCGCCCCCGTCCTCACCGGCGTGGCGACCTTCCTGCTCCCGCGCGAGCGGATCACCGCGCGTGTGCTGCTGGCGCTGTCCGGGCCCGCCGCGGCGATCCTGATCCTGGCGACGCGGGGTGTGTCCTCCTCGGTCCACACGCTGCCCTTCGTGGAGCAGCTCAATCTGGACCTCTCGTTCCGCGCCGACTCGCTGGGGATGTTCTTCGCGCTGCTCATCGCGGGGATGGGGGCGCTGATCGTCCTCTACGCGCGGGGGTACTTCGGCCGCTCGAAGGAGGACATCGCTCGGTTCTATCCCATGCTCGGGTTCTTCGCCACGGCGATGCTCGGGCTCGTGCTGTCGGACAACTTCCTGGCGCTCTTCCTGTTCTGGGAACTGACCTCGGTGAGCTCGTTCCTGCTCATCGGGTGGGACCGGCACAACCCCCGCGCGGTGCGGCTGGCGCTGCAGGCGCTGGCGACGACCGGTCTGGGCGGCATGGCGCTGCTGGGCGGGTTCTGCGCGCTGGGCTCGGCGACGGGCGCGTGGTCATTCTCGGGGCTGGCCCGGGTGATGGAGGCCGGCGGGCAACTGCCGAACCCCTCACTGCTACCGTGGGCGTTCGCGATGATTGTGATCGGCGCCGGCGCCAAGAGCGCCCAGTGGCCGCTGCACTTCTGGCTGCCCGGCGCGATGGCCGCGCCGACGCCGGTCAGCGCGTACCTGCACTCGGCGACGATGGTCAAAGCGGGTGTGTACCTCTTCGCGCGGCTCTTCCCGCTGCTGGGCGGCTCCGGGCTGGCGCTCTCCTACTGGCCGGCCACGCTGGCGGCTCTCGGCGCTGTGACGATGCTGCTGGGCGCGTACCTGGCGCTGCGGGCCGACGAACTCAAGCGGATCTTCGCCTACACCACCGTCAGCCAACTCGGCCTGCTCGTGTGCATGTACGGCATCGGCGCGGTGCGGCATCACGGCGAGCCGGTGCTCACATGGCCGGTCACGCAGATCCTCAATCACGCGCTGTATAAGGCCCCGCTCTTCATGATCGCCGGGGCGATCATGCACCTGGCCGGGCGGAAGTACCTCTCGCAGCTCGGTGGGCTTCTCAAGACCCACCGCATGCTCGCCGTCATCTGCCTGCTGGCGTGCTACGCCATGGCAAGCGGGCCTCTGACGCTCTCCTTCATCGCCAAGGAGACCTTCCTCTACCAGATCTACGACGCGGCCAAGGAGCACGCGGCCTACTGGATCATCGGCGGCATGGCCGTGCTGGCCGCGGCCTGCAATGTCGCCATCTTCGTCCGCTTCCTCACCACATTCATCCGCACGCCGGATCATGCGCACGCCGAGAGTCACCATGACGACCACGCCCACGAGCACGGCTTCTGGGCCTCGTGCATCTGGTGGCCCGCGGCGTTCATCGTGGCCTTCCAGTTCATCGGCGGCGTCGCCACGCCGTGGTTCGGCGGCGTTCTGCTGCCGCTGGAAACGCACACCGGCCACTTCGCCCAGGGGCTGCCCTCGGTGATCCACGCGTTCACGCACCCCGGCGTCCCGCTGGCGATGTCGCTGGGCGCGATCGCGCTGGGCGTGGCCGTCGGGCTCTCGCCGCTGTTCCGCAAGACCTTCACCGATCCGCACGACCGGCTCTTCCCCGCCACGACGCGGCTGGGCGAGGTCGTCGGGTTCAATACCTTCTTCACGATGCAGACCGGCAACCTGCGGACCTATATCGTGGCGGTGCTGGCCGCGCTGGTCGGGATGATCGGCTGGGTGATGTACGCGAATCCGTCCCTGCTCAACTGGCCGCAGGTCACGCCGTTCCTCGGCGGCGATGTCGGCCTGGTGACGGCCGCGGCGTTCCTGACTCTCCTGATGTGCGGCGCGGCGGTGCTGATCCCGTGGGTCGGCACGCGCGTCGTACGCGTGATGATACTCGGCGCATGCGGCTTTTCGGTGACGGGGATGTACCTGATCTATCAGGCCCCGGACCTGGCGCTGACGCAGTTGATGTTCGAGATCATCTCGATCGTGCTGTTCCTGCTGGTGCTCCGCCTGCTGCCGGAGGAGCCGGCGGCGTGGAAGCCCCGCGGGCGAACGGCCCGATTGGCGTTCGCATCGGTCGTGGGTCTGGCGGTGGGTTGGGTGCTGCTGCACTCGGGCGCGATCGCCGACAACTCGCGCGAGGCGTTCCTGGCGCAGCAGCGGGACAGCGCCCTGATGGGCGACGGCCCGGTGGTCCACGACGCGGCCTACGGCCCGCACGCCGATGGGCCGACCGAGCGTCTGGGGCCGTGGTTCCAGCGTCACGCCTACGAGGGCACCGACGCGACCGACGGGCGCGGCGCCGGCGGGAAGAACGCGGTGAATGTCGTCGTCGTCGACTTCCGCGGCTACGACACACTCGGCGAGATCACGGTGCTCGGCATCGCGATGATGGGCGTGCTGGCGATGCTCGCCGGCCCCGCGTTCGTGGCCGAGGGCGGGCGTGAGCGCGTCCAGATCCCGCAGCGCCAGCCGCACCTGCGCTCGATGCTGCTGCGCTCGTCGATGCCGCTCATCCTCCCGTTGACGCTCCTCTTCGCGGTCTTCGTGTTCTTCAAGGGGCACAACGAACCCGGCGGCGGCTTCATCGGCGGCCTCATCGCCTCGGTCGGCATCGTGGCCTACCGCATGAGCGAGGGCCCGCACGCGCTCAAGCGGCTCATTCCGATCAAGCCGGGCGTCCTCGTGTCGATCGGCCTGTCGGTCGCGGCGATCACCGCGATCACGCCGCTCTTCAGCGGGCAGCCCATCCTGACGCTGCCGCACTTCAATGTGCCGCGTCTCGGGTCGGACCCCTATCACTTCACCGGCGCGGCGTTCTTCGACCTGGGCGTGATGCTCGTGGTCATCGGCTGCTCGACCGGCATCATCAACCGCTTCGAGGAAGAACTGGACTGAGCGACCCCCGCGCCGCGCCCCACCCGCCCGGTGTCCAGCTGCCCCGGCGGGAGCGCGGCGACCC
>CAZSLT010000114.1:0-9291 GCA_964607595.1 uncultured Phycisphaeraceae bacterium | reverse complement strand
CGCCGACGCGCCGCGCGACGGCGGGTATGTGGTCCTGCCCGCGTCCGGGGGCATCGGCGTCGAACTCACCGCCGGCTACTTCGAGGCCGCGCTCGGGCGCGCCGTGCGCAGCGGCGCCGAGGCGATCATCATCCACCTGGAGTCCCCCGGCGGGCTCGTCTCCGAGCTCGACGCGATCCGCGACACGCTGGACGACTACGAGGACCGCATCAAGATCGCGTTCTTCGTGGACCGCGAGGCCTTCTCGGCCGCGGCCCTGCTGTGCCTGAGCGCCGAGCACCTCTATGTCGGGGACCGGGCCACGATCGGCGCGGCGGTCGCGTTCTCTGGGGGCGTGGGCAACTACAAGGTGGACGCGAAGTTCAACAGCGCCTTCGCCGCCAAGTGGCGCGTGCTGGCCGAGCGCGCCGGGCGACCGGGGCTGCTCATCGACGCGATGATCCTGCCCGAGACCGAGGTCTACGCCGACAAGTCCGCCGAGCCGTGGCGGCTGGCCCCCGAGCGCCCGCGCGGCGACGAGGGCAAGTCGTGGGAGATCGTGGACTCCAAGCGCGCGATCCTCTCGCTGACCACGACCGATGCGCTGGCGACGGACGCGGCCGACGGGCTCGCATCCTCCCCCGGCGAGGTCGCCCCGCGCCTCAACCTCGAGTTGTGCGAGCCCGGCTCCTTCGACGGCGACCGCTTCTCGCGCTCATACTTCGGCGAGCAGGCGCGGAACATCAACCTCGTGACCGCGACGCTCGCGAACTTTCAGAAGGACCTCGACGAGGTGAAGAAGGCGCAGAACAAGCGCCAGTTCCGGGCGCGGCTCGAGGAACTCGACCGGCACCTCGGCCAGATCGCGCGGCTCTACAACAAGCACGACTATGTCCGCAACCTGCTGCGGCTCGAGGGCGCGACCATCGAGGGGATCCGGGAGTCGCAGGAGTACATCCGGCAAGTGCTCAGGACTCTGTGATCGACCCGTGGATCCGCGCGGGGCCGCCCGACGATCTCTACAATCCGCCCGCGTGAAGACCCGAACCGCCGACCACTCCGACGCATCGTGGCTGACCGCGCTCCGCGGCCGGTTCATCGTCTTTGACGGGCCGGACGGCTCGGGCAAGTCTACGCAGTTCCGGGCGCTGGCCGAGCTGGCGCGCGGCGCGGGCGTCGAGGTGCGCGAGGTCCGCGAACCGGGGGGCACGCCGGTGGGCGAGCGCATCCGTGACATCCTGCTGGACCCGATCCATGACGAGATGGCGCTGCGCTGCGAGATGATGCTCTACATGGCCAGCCGCGCGCAGCTGGTCGAGCAGGTGATCCGCCCGGCGCTGCACGCCGGCGCCTTCGTGCTGGCCGACCGGTTCGTGTCGAGCACCTACGCCTATCAGGGCGCCGCGGGCGGGCTGCCGGTGGGCGAGATCGACGCGGTGGCGGCCGCGGCGTGCGGCCCGCGCGACGCCGGGGGCACCTGGCCGCATCTCACCGTCATCTTCGATGTGGACGGCCAGACCGCCGCGACCCGCCTCAACCCGCTGCTGGACCGGATGGAGCAGAAGGGCGCGGACTTCCACGCGCGGGTCCGCAAGGGATTTCTCGATCAGGCGCAGCGAGACTCCGCGCACTACGCGGTGATCGATGCGCGTCAGCCCCCGGACCTCGTGACGCGCGATCTGCTGGATACGCTCAAGTCGCGGCTGGGCGTCGCGGCGGGACGCGCCCGGTGAGCGAGATGCTCTCGGACCGTCTCCGCGCCGTGCTGAACCCGCGCCCCGACGCGGTCGAGCGGCTCGACGGCCTGCTGGTCATCCGTGTGGACGCGGTGGACAGGCGTTATCGGGACGCGATCAAGGCGGGCATGGAGCCGCTCTCGCCGCCGGCCGACGAGGTCGGCATGGGGGCGTCCCGCCGGGTGGCCCGCGTGCGGGACAACACCACGGGCGGCATGATCGTGCTGTGGTCGCCCTGATCCGTCGATCGGGGTCAAGCGGGGGGCGCGAAGGTCCGATCACGATGACATGCGCCGAACACCCGTCATGCTGCTCGCCGCGTCGTTGCTGTGCGGCTGCTCCGACCGCGCGATCGAACTCACGCCCGAGCAGGGGATCAAGTACGAGGACCAGGTGGTCGGCGCGGGCCCGCCGGTGGTGAAGGGGAGCCGCGTCCGCGCTCATTATGTGGTGCGGCTTCCGGACGGTTCGGTGGTGGTGAACACGCGCACGGCGCGGGACGGCGACCCGCACGAATGGGTTGTCGGCGACGCGACGATCATCCCCGGCATGAATCACGCGGTGATCGGCATGAAGATGGGCGGCGTCCGCAAGGCGACGCTGCCGCCGCGGGCCGGCTACGGCAAGAACGGCTACGCGGGCATCATCCCGCCGAACACCGACATCATTGTGTATATCGAGCTCGAGAGCACCGCGCGCTAGCGCCGCTTACTCGGCCGCGCCGGCGGGGCGATCCACAAGGATGATCGGGCGGGCCAGCACGGCGCTGTCGCGGATCGGGCCGAAGCGTCCCGGCTCGAGTGTGATCGTGAGCATCCGGCCCGACGCCTCGACATTGATCGCGTGGGTCGGGTGCTCGGCCGAGAGGTGCGCCCGCGCCGCCTCGCGCCCGTCGATCGACACGATCAGTTCGCAATCGCCCCACGCGCCGGCGTCGGCCCCGAGCAGCGCCGTCATCGCCAGGCGCGAGGCGCCGGGGGGCAGGTCGTACACCACCCTCATCGGGCCGGGCAGGATGACATCGAACGCGCCCAGCGCGGGCGACGACGAGGCGAGCATGTCATCCGAGTTCGGCGCGGTGATGATCGGCTCGGCGATACGCCGGTCGCCCACCGGGGCCTGCTCCACCGGCGTCAGCGATGACAGAGCCACGAACCGCTCGACGCCGAAGGCCAGCGCCCGCAGCGCGGAGGACTCGTAATCGCCGGAGGATCCGTTGGGCAGCGCGACGGTGATCATGCCGCGCTCGGTGAGCGCGAAGCGGTCGATCAACGCGGCGGTCCCGTCCTCGAGCCAGACCATGTCGCCGGAGCGGGCGCGCCGGGGATTCGAGAGGATCGCGGCGCTGACGCGCTCGGCGGGGATGAGCACGGGCTGGTCGTCCACCTCGATCTCGACGGGGTCGCCCAGCCCGACGACGAAGCCGCGGAGGCGGTCGCCGTTCGTGAGCACCAGGACATCATCGAGCGGTGCGGTGGCGGCCTCGGGCATGAGTCGCGCCTCGTCCATATCGCGGAACGCCGCGGCCACTTCCTCGAAGGGGAAGATCACGGTCCCGAAGGCGGGGTGCGTCCAGACGATCGCGTCTTCCTGCCCGGCGGTGGTTGAGAAATGGCCGGGGAAGCGCTGGCCGTCCACGGTTTCCAGCACACCGATGGGCCCGGTGCGGAGGCGGCGCAGGATGCGCTCGACGGCCGCGGCGTCGCGCGCCGCTTCGGGCGATGGCGCCCCGACGCCGTCGGCGCTGTTCACCGGGGCACGTGTGACAAGCACGGCGGCGATCGCGGTGATGGACTCGACGAGGCGCCGGCCCGAGCCGTCGCTGATGACGACCGCGCGCTCGTCGATCGAGTGCAGCGTCCCGGCGCGTGTGGCGAGTGACTCATCGATCACGAGGACGGGCGAGCCGACGAGTCTCGACGGCTCCGGGGCGGGGCGCGTCGGCGGGGCGATGTCCTGCGCGGAGAGTTGCGCCGCGCATGCCAGCACCAGGAGCTGTGGAACGGAGTGTTTCACTTCTGGAAGATCGGCAGGTAACGCTTGGGCATTTGCAGAACAATCAAGGCCATGGCGGTCCCATAGTCCTCGCCGGCGTTGGGGTCGGTCCAATATCCCTCGTCGGTCTGGCGGGAGATGATCTCGTCGCGGATGGTCGGGAACCAGCGTCCCCACCAATCGCCGCCGGCCAGGTACATCGCCTGCGCGGCGTAGTAGTGGCCGTAGAAGTAGTGGGCCGCGACCGTGCGCCCCTCGGGCCCGCCCTCGCGCATGAGGTACTTGAGCCCGCGGTCGAGGGCTTCGTCCTCGTAGATGCCGGCGTAGTACAGACTCGCGACGCCCGCGGCCGACCTCGGGAAGGCGCTCTGGCCGCGCATCGCCTGGTACCGGAACCCGCCGTCATCATTCTGGCAGAGTTTCACATACTCGACGGCGCGGTCGATCGTCTCGGATGGGATCTCGATGCCGGCGTTGCGGGCGCTGCGCAGCGCCATGATCTGGCAGATGGTCACGGAGACATCCGCGTCCATCGGCACGGGGTTGTAGCGCCAGCCGCCCTCTTCGTTCTGCGACATCTCGATCAGGCGGCACGCGCGTGAGAGCGCATCGTGCACGCGCTTGGAGAGCGCCGTGTCGGCGCCGCCGGCGGTCATGCCGTAGATCTCGCCCAGGAAGAGCGTGGCGAAGCCATGGCCGTACATGGGCCCGTGGCTGGTGGACTCACCGGCCATGAAACCGGTCTCGCTGACGCACTTGAGCGTGAACTCCAGGCCGCGACGGACATGCTCGCCGTAGGGGCCGCGTCCCGGGAGATTGCCGTCGGACATGAGCGCCAGGCAGGCGAGGCCGGTGATTCCGACATGCTTGGGGTATCGCTGGCCTCCCCACGAACCATCGGGCGCTTGCTGCGCCGCCAGCCACGCCATGCCGCGTGCGACGGAGGCGTCCAGCGCGGGTGTCATCTCGTTGGCCGAGGCGTTGTTCTCGGCGGTCTGGTGCACGCCGGGCTCGGCGGCCGGTGCTGCTGCGGGGGGAACGGTGGGGGCGGGTGGCGCGGGTGGCGTGTCGCCGTCCTGGCGCGCCAGTGCGAGCGAACACGCCGCGACCGCGGCGATCGCGATGGAGAAACCGACGCGATTGCTCACTGGCCCTCCGCTTCGTCGGCGAGCCGGCGGTAGTACGCCTCGGTCATGCTCTTGTAATTGGCGCTGAAGGCGGACTCGAGCCCGTCCATGAGCATGTCGCGCACGCGCTCGGGCAGGGCGCCCCACGAGGCGCTGGCGGACTCGAACATGCGGCGGAGTTCGCCCTCGGTCCGCGGCGGCTCGGCGCCGTGCATCTCCTGCGGGTCGCTGGCCTCGCCGGGCTGCTGCTGTTGTTGTTGCTGCTGCTGTTGCTGCTGCTGCTGCTGTTGTTGTTGCTGCGACGACGAGGAAGACGACGACTGGTTCTGCTGCGAATTCTCGATCAGCACCTCGAGCTTGCGGAGGATCTCCTCCTGCAGGCGCTGCGTCACCGCGCCGGCGTCGCGCGCGCTCTCGAGGCGCGTCGCGGCCTCGCTCATCTGCGCGATCGCCTGCACGAAGGCCTCGCCCGCTTCCTGCGCCGTGAGTTTGCGTTCGAGCTCGCCCTCGTGCGGGGCCGCGGGTTCGGGGAGTTCCGCGGGCGCCTCTTCGGTGTCGGCGTCGTCATCGTCCTCGGTGCCGAGCAGATCATCGAGATCGCCGAGGCCGGCCGGCTCTTCCTTGGGCGGGTCCTGCTTCGGGGGGTCCTGCGCCGGGGGCGTCGCGGCGGGTGGCGCGGGGGGGGTAGGTGGGGCGGATTGCGCGAAGGTTGATGCCGCGACCGCGCCGGTGATCGCCAGCGTGATCCACCGCGGCTGGATGTCTCGTTGCTGCTTCAAGGTGTCGGCTCCTGCCCCGTGTTGTCCCCGCCGGAATCGGGATCGTCGGTGGCGCCATCGGTCTCATCGGACGAACCCTCGTCGCCGCCGCTTTCTTCATCGATCCCGTCGCCGATCGGCACACCGCCCCCGCCCGCGGCGTTCTGCATCCGGCCCAAGAGGTCGTTGCCGATCTGCGAGAGTTCGCGCTGCAGAGCCGCGGCCTCGCCGAGGTTCGCCGCCGCGCCGCCCTCGCCGGCCAGTCGCGTGAGTTCCATCGCCTCGACCTGGAGCGAGCGCAGGAGCCGGAGTTCCTTGAGGGGCGGGATCAGCGGTTGCTGTTGCCCCGCTCCGCCGCCGCCGCCGCCCCCCTGCTGCTCCTGATCGGCGAACTCCTGATCGCCCGGCTCGTCGCGGAGCGACTCGATGATGGAGCGGAGGGTAGAGATGGCGCGGTCCTGGGCGGCCAGCGCGTCTTTCGGCTCGGCGGCTTCGAGTGATCCGCCGGCGCGCTGCATCGCGGCGGTTGCGCGCTCGTGCGCGTAGACGAACACTCTGGCGTCGGCGAGTTCGGCGGTCTTGGTGAGCACCTCGTCCATCATCGCGCGGATCGCGTCCTGCGGCTCGACGAGCCGGCGGACCAGCACGCGCTCGCGCCGGCCGATCTCCTCCAACTGCGCCAACGGCTCGGTCTCGGAGCGGACACCGACCTGCAACTCCAGCGCTTCGCGGTACGCCTTCTGCAGCTCGCGCCGCTTGCGCTCCTGCTCGGCCTGGTCCATCTGCTCGGCGAGGCGCTCGGCTTCGGCGAGGGCGTCGTTGAGCGATGTCAGACTCTGTGTTTCGGCGGCCATCACATCCTGGCCGTCCACCGGCGCCCGGCGCAGTCCGACGATGGCGTCCTCCTGCGAGCCGCCGGCGCGGTCGAGCAGCCGGACGACGCCGGCCATCGCCTCGCCCTCGCCGCGGGCCAGGTCGATGACGCCCAGCGTGTTGCGGTTGAGTTCGATCATGCCCTTGTCGAGTCGCGCCAGCGCGCCCGCATCATCGCCGGCGGCGTTCAATGCCGCGATCTCGGACTCCTGCGCGCGGATCAGCCCCTTGATGGAGTCGATCGCGCTCTGGAGCGCGCGGCGGAGGACCTCGGCCCGCGCCTGCTCTCCCCGGTCGAGGTCTTCGAGCATCTCCTCGAGCGCATCCTGCGCCTGCTGCTGTTGCTGGGCGGCGTTGGTCATCTGGTTCTGGCCCGCCTGCTGGGCCGCGTCCTGCATCTGTTGGCTGACCTGCTCGCGCTCGGCGCGGTCGGCGGCCTGGCTCATGCCCTGCGCCGAGGCGGGGTCGGCCTCGCGCATCTCCTGCTCGCGCTGGCGGATGTCGTCGACGAGTTCATCGAGTTGGCGCGCCAGTTCTTCCTGTCGCGCCACGATCCGCTCGAGGTCGCTGCGCTCGCGCTGGTCGAGCTGCTCGATGCTCTTGCCGGCGGTTGCGACGCCCGCGGCCTCGGTCTGCTCGCGCAACTCCTGCTGCTCGCGCGCCAGGCGCTCCAGCGAGTTGCGGACGAGCCATGAGTCCTCGCCGCGGTCGAGCATCGAGATGAGGCGCTCGAGCTCGTCCTCGACGCGCTCCTGCGCCTCGTCGACCTGCTCGGCTTCTTCTTCGTTCAGTTCGGGATCGGGCGCTTCCCCGCCCTCTGGCCGTTCGGCCTCGGCGCGTGCCGCGGCCTCGTCGAGGGCGCGCTGCGCCTCGGCGGACGCTCGGCCGGCTTCCTGAATCGCCTGGGCCGACTCGCCGAGCAGTTCCTGCAGGGCTTCGTCGTTGAGCGCGTTCTCACGGACCATGGAGTCGATGCGCTGCATGGCGTCGCTGAGCCGCGCGACGCGTTCGCTCACCTGCGACTGGCCGCGCCGGCCGGTGCGCGACGGGCCGCGCTCGCCGGTCTCGCGGCGGACCTCGGCCTGTTGATCCTCGGCGCGGATGGCGCCCTGACGGACCTCGCCGAGCATGCCGCGGATCTGCTCGACGAACTCGGTCTCGGAAATGATCCGCAGGACGCGGACGGCGCTGCGCGTGGCGTCGGACCCGGTGCCCGCGCCCAGGACATCCATCGCCAGCGCGGTGAGGTGGAGTTCGTCACCCGGCCGCAGCCCGAGCACGGAGAGATCGAGCGTTGCCTCGGCGTTCATCGTTCGCGCGCCGGCCGCTTCGACTCGGACGACCTCGGCGCCCTCCTCGGCGGGTTCGAGCGCACCGCCGGGGCCGCTGGGCGTGCCGGTCTGGCCGCCGGCGGGGACCATGCGCCGGCGCTCCAGCGCGACCCAGGTGAGCGCGACATCGTCGCGCCCTTCGCCGACCACGCGCACGCGCGCCGTCGGCAGGACGAGCCGGTCGGAGGAGGGTTCGGTGACGGTCGCCGAGGCGGGGCGGTCCTCGCTGGCGTCGAACCGGAAAACGGCCTCGTCGGCGGACTCGATGCCGTGCTCGTCGATCAGCGACAGCGCCAGGCGGGCGGGTTGTTCGAGTGTCCAGGCGAGCATCCAGCGGCGCGGGTCGTCGGGGTCGCGCACCACCGAGGCGCCGATCGCCTCGAGCGACTCATTCGCGGCGCGCGTCGGGGAGACGGGCTTATTGAGCGTGAGCGTCATCGAGACGGACGATCCGGCGAGCGAGGCGGGGGCGACGGCGCGCTCGTCCGAGCCGTTGCCCAGGTCGATGCTGCGGAGCGAGTCGCTCTCCCCGTCGATGCCGATGAGGCCCGCGGCGTATTCCGGCGGCGTGATCGTCGCCGACGCGGACTCGACCCGCGGGCGCTCGACGATCTTCACGCGGCGCCAGTCGGTCTGGTCGTCGTCGGTCTCGAACCGGTAGACGATCTCATCGCCCATCGGCTCGATGAGGCGCTCGAAGAGTTCGCCGTCGGTCTGGCCGTCGCCGGCGCGGACGCGCTGCCAGGTGAGCAGTTCGCGGCGCTCGCCGGACTCGCGCCCATCGACGACGGTGCGGTAACGGACGGCGACGGGCGTATTGGCGGGCGACCACGGCGAGCGGATGAGCGACGCCTGCAGCGGCAGCGCCTCGCCCATCGGGTGGACGCCGGTTGCGGTGAGGTCGGCCACGCCGGTGCGCTTGGGCCACGACACCTCGGCGAAGGGCAGCGCGACGCGCTGGGCGCCGATGGCCCAGAGTTTCGGAGAGACCGGGAGCAGCGCCGCGGCGGCGAGCAGCGCGACGCCGGCCCACCCCGCGGCACGGCGCATCAGGCGCGGGTTCACCAGGCCGGAGGCCATCTCCCGCTTCCACGAACCGGAGGCGTTGTCGATCACGCGCCGTTCGAGGGCGCGCATCATCTCGGGGTCGGTGTCGCGCGGCTTGGCCGCGTCGAAGTCGACGGCGCTGGCGAGCACGCCGCGGACCTCGGGGTTGGCGCGTTCGAGGCGGGAGGCGACATCGGTGAGCGGCGGGTTGAAGCGCCAGGCGGGGAGGCCCCAGCGGCGCCACGCCAAGACCACGCAGACGACGCCGGCGGCCCAGTGGACGATTCGCAGGGGGCGCGGCAGACGGAGGAAGTAATCGGCGAGCGCCAGGACGAGCGCGACGCCGGCGAGCGCGGCGATGATCTCGAACGCGCGCTGGAGGACGAGTGTTCGGCGGGCGGTCGAGCGCGCGCCTCGGAGTTGCTCGACCACGCCGCCCAAACCC
>CAZSLT010000113.1:0-9351 GCA_964607595.1 uncultured Phycisphaeraceae bacterium | reverse complement strand
TATGCACAACATGTCTACGGTGCCGGCCAGCAAGGGCAGGGCGTCTTCCTTGCCCTCGAAGACGCCGGCGAACTTGGGCAGCACGACGGTGAGGAGGAAGACGGTGACGGCGATGGCCATGGTGGCGATGACGCCGGGGTAGATCATGGCGCCGACGACCATCTTGCGGGTTTCGATCTGCTGCGTGAGGTACGCCGCGATCCGGTCGAGCATCTTGCCGAACGAGCCGGACATCTCCGAGGCGCGGACCATGTTCACATAGAGCGGGTTGAAGAGCTTGGGGTGGCGTCCGAGGGCTTCGGAGAACTGTTTGCCGGACTCGACATCGGTCTTGAGGCCCTGGATGATCTGGCGGAAGCGTGAGTTCTCGGTCTGCTGGGCGATGCCGTCGAGCGCCGAGCGCAGGCCGATGCCGGCGCGGACCATGACGGCGAGCTGCGTGGTGAAATCCAGCACATGCTTGAGCGTGGGCTTGGAGGAGTTGAGCTCCTTGAACTTGGCCGCCAGCGAAGACCGGTTGATGGCCGAGGCGATGGGCGTGAGCGAGAGAACATGGTGCCCCTCGCGCCGCAGCGTCGCGGCGGCGGCGCTGGCGTCGGCGGCCTGCACCATCCCGACGACCGTCTGCCCCCCGGGCGAACGAACCTGATACCTGTAGCTGGGCATTCGCGTGTCCTTGTCGTGGCGGTCCCGCCTCAGGCGGCCAGCTGCTTATCGAGCTTGTCCGGGTACGCGGCCTGCGCGATGGCGTCTTCACGGGAGATCATGCCGTTGAAGTAGAGCTCGGCGATCGCGGAGTCCAGAGAGCACATGCCCATCGAGCGGTTGGTCTCGATGACATTGGGGATCTCGAAGGTGCGGCCCTCGCGGATGATGTTGCGCACCGCGGGCGTGCACAGCAGCACCTCGACGGCGGGCACCATCCCCTTGGCGTCCACGCGCTTGAACAGGGTCTGCGAGATCACGGCCTGCAGCGTGTCGGCGAGCATCGCGCGGATCTGATTCTGCTGCGATGAGGGGTACATATCGATGATACGCTCGACCGTCTGCGACGCGTTGACCGTGTGCAGGGTCGAGAGCACCAGGTGGCCGGTTTCGGCGGCGGTCATCGCCAGCGCGGTCGTGTCGAGGTCTCGCATTTCGCCGACCAGGATGATGTCCGGGTCCTGACGCAACGCGTGCTTGAGCGCCGAGGCGAACGAGGGCATGTCCTGCCCGAGCTCGCGCTGCTCGATGAGCGACTGGTTCGACTCGAACGAGTATTCGATCGGGTCCTCCAGCGTGATGATGTGCTTCTGCTCGCGCTGGTTCAGCGCGTCGATCATCGCCGCCAGCGTGGTGGACTTACCCGAGCCGGTGTCGCCCGTGACCAGCACGAGGCCGCGCGGCAGGTAGGTGAGCGCCGAGATGACCTGCGGCAGATTCAGCCCGGCCAGCGGCGGCA
Organism: uncultured Phycisphaeraceae bacterium; assembly: GCA_964607595.1. Classification (GTDB taxonomy): domain Bacteria; phylum Planctomycetota; class Phycisphaerae; order Phycisphaerales; family UBA1924; genus JACKHC01. The sequence continues at coordinate 7,907 of CAZSLT010000113.1, read as the reverse complement.
CCTTGGACTTGATCGCACGCATCGCGATGCCGACGCTGCCGCGCTGCATGTGCGCGTTCACGCGGTACCGCCCCAGCCCCTTGACTTCATAGGAGAAGTCGGCGTCCTTGATGGACTCGAACGCGGACCGCGCCGAGGGTGGCGCGAGCTTGGTCACGCACTGCAGCGCCCACTCCGGGGTGATCGGCGGGAAGTCCATCGGCGTCATGACGGTGTGCACCCGGATCACCGGCGGGTGGCCGGAGACGAGGTGGATGTCGGACGCGTCGAGTTCGGCCGCGGATCGGAGAATCTGATCGATGTCCATGGGGGCTCCCGCTCCTGGCGTTGTCACGGCCGTCCCCGCCTCAAGAGGAGCGGGCCGTTCAGGGATTGCATCGGATCAATGGACGGGCGGGATGACACCGCGCCGTGAATGGTCCCGACGGCGGCGTCTGCCCAGACGCGCCAGACAGAACCCCCGGCCGCCGCGAGCGGGTGCCTAAAGATGATGGATCCAGGCGGGGGGATGGGGTGGGGAGGGAGGGTGGGCGAACCGCCCGCGGCAAAGGCCCATCCAGGCCGGACAGACACCCCAGATCGTCAAGTGGTTGTAAGTTCAGATCCGATATATGCTTACGGCGGTTGTTCTCGGTCGGGTCGGCGCTAGACTCGCGCGATCGGGTCGTGGCGCGGTGGGGCGTCGGGCCTGTTGACACCGTGTGCAGGAGGAACGGAATGGCATCGACGCACGAACGAGTGCCGCGCGAAGGTCTGAAAATTGATCGTCCGGTCGAGGTCTCGGCCGCGCCAACTCCTTCAGTCGACGAGGGTCCGGGCGGGCTGCGGCTGACCGAGCCGGAGTGGGCGTACCTGCTGGAGTTCCTTGGCCCGCTGACGGACCGGGAGCGGCAGGTGGTCAAGGCGGTGTGCGCGGAGGGTTCGAACGAGGACGCCGCGGCCCGTTTGCATGTGACCCTGGCGACGCTCCGTACTCATTTAATGAAGGTGAATCAGAAGCTGGGGACGAGCAGCAAGACGGATGTGGTCCGGATGGCCGCGGACCGGGTGATCCGGGGCTACCGGGCGGGGGAGATCGAGTCGGCGGGTGGGGCGGGGGCGGAGGCGGCCAATCAGCCGTCGGTGCGGGCGCGTGCGATGCGTGCTTCGGATTCATCCGGATTCTGATCGGGTGTGGATCTGGGTAGCCGGGTTGCACTGTCTCCCGAAGAGTTAGTACCCTCTAAATCTGGTCCGCGCACAGGCCATGGGCCGATAGGTCACGATCCGCTCCACTGGCGGGGCGGGGAGTCGGTTCGGATGAAAATGGTCAGAGGGCTTTGCAGGCGTGTCGGTTTCGAGGTTAGTATGTGCCAAGCGCCGATAACCCTTTAGTGTGGAAGGCGTGTGTGCGGACTGGCGTCGGAGACGCCGGGGCGTCGAGAGAAGGAGCGGTCCCTTGGGGGGATCAGAATCGGAGCCGATGGCGACGCGCGTTGCCGGCCGGCTGGAATGAACGAGTCGGAGCCGACCCCCCGAACAGGACGGGTGGCTCGCTAGGAAAGCAAATGGGAATTCACCACGTGGAGAAGAAAGGAACTATCCAGATGAGTCGCAAGCTTGCATGCGTGCTGGCGACGGTTGCGGGACTCGCTGTGAGCGCGACGGCGCTCGCCGGCGGTCCCTCGATCGATATCGTTCAGCCGGTGTCCGGTGATAACGAGTTCGCCGGGTTGGACACCATTGTCACCTTCGATCTGGCGGCGGGCCTCAACGGCGCCGGCGTCACGACGGGCGCGGCGCTGGTCATCAGTTTCAACGCGATCGACGAGGACGGCAATGTGCTCTTCGGCCCGTTCGCCGTTGACCTGGTCGGCGGCCCGCAGAACTACAACAACGCCGGCATGGCCGGTCTGCAGATCGACCTGAGCGCCGTCACTTTCGCCGGTGCGTTCAACAACGCGAATGTGACGGGCCTCCAGCTCAATGTCACGACGGCCGACGCCCCTGTCGGCGGCCCGATCGAGGCCGACTTCGACGCCGCGGACGAGACGGTCGACGAGGTGCTCGAGAAGGACGGCGATGCGCCCGTTCTGCAGGAAGTCTTCATCAACGATGACGGCGACGCGGTCTTCTTCGTGTTCTCCGAGCCGCTGAACAACAACGACGCGGCCAACGACGACAACCACACCGTCATCGCGAATGTCGACGAGAACGACTTCCAGATCGACACGGTCAACGCGTTCGACGGCACCGAGGGCAACCCCGCGGGCCTCTCGAACTTCACCTTCCTGGCCGGTTCGAACTTCACCACGATCCGCGCGGACCGCAACTCCGGCACGAGCGATCTCGACTCGGGCACCTTCGTCCGCGCGTTCTACGACAACCTGGGCGATCCGGTGAACGACATCTTCGACATCGTCCGCAACCAGGTGACCGATGACGCGGTCTCGGCCGGCCCGCTGACCGCGCTGGCGATCACCGGCGCCGAGTTCGTCACGGCGGTCCCCGCCGGCGGCGGCGCGGTGGCCGAGGCCCTGAAGATCACTTTCAACAACCCGCTGACCGACGCGGGCACGGCCGACTTTTATTCGCTGCTGGCCGATAGCGAGCTGACCGGCCTCACGCTCTCGAACCCGACGATCGACCCGGACAACGCCCGTTGCGTCATCCTCGATGTCACCTCCGCCGGCTTCGGCGCGGTGGGCATCGGCGCCGACGGCCTCTCGACCGACGGCGAGACCGTCTCCGTGGTCGGCGACGCCGACGACGGCGGCACCGACCCGGCCGACATCTTCGGCCAGGACTTCCTCGGTTCCGACACGGTCGAGGCCACCGACGGCGTGGAGCCCTCCTTCCAGTTCGTGTCGTTCCATGACCTCGACGGCGACGGCATGCAGGACGCCGCGGCGATCGTCTTCGACGAGCCGATGGGCTCGACGACCTCGACCGATGGCCTCGAGCTGACCGCCAATGACGGCCAGACGGTGTTCCCGGCGAATCTGATCGACCCGGTCTCGGGCGAGCTGATCGAGTCCGAGACGGTCATCGAGATGGGCGAGGAAGATGTCACCTTCACGGTGTCGGTCGGCAGCGTCGATGTTGACCTCGACGGCGAGATCAGCGCGGCCGAGACCAACAACGCGATCATCCTCTCCTACGACCCCGACGCGTACGACTGGAACGGCGACGGCACGACCTTCGCCGGCGGCGATACCGAAGAGGCCAAGCCCGGCACGGCCGACTTCGATGTCCTGACGGTGGCCTTCACCGCCGACGACGGCGAGTTCGCGGATGCCAACGGCAACGCGTTCACCAGCGACCTCACGCAGTCGACCGGCACCGACCGTGCCCCGGCCGTGGTCCTGCTGACCAAGCGCTTCACCGGCGACAACCAGAACTTCGGCTCCAACGATCAGTGCTTCAACGAGGCCGACGGCGACCTCAGCGACGACGACTTCAATGATCGTCTGGCGTTCTACTTCTCCGAGGATGTGTTCGACGACGACTTCGAGGGCACCCGCTTCCGTTACACGGGCGGCAATGTGTTCGGCGAGGACGACGACGACCTGCTCTTCATCTCCGACAACTGCGTCGTGCTGGACTTCGACTCCGGCAGCGCCGATCCGACCGAGCTGGTGGACGGCGTCGAGGCGAGCATCCTCGAGGACAACGGCCTGGTCGACGACGACGGCAACCCCGTCGGCGCTTCGACCACCACGGTCGAGGACGCCGAGGCCCCCTATGTCCCGCTGGCCCTGACGGTCGACGGCGATGTGGTGGACAGCGCGTTCCTCATCGACACCAACGGCGATGGCTTCGCGGATCAGATCCGCATCCAGCTGACCCAGGCGATCGACGAGGACACGGTTGATCTGACCGACTTCGAGGTCAACCCCGGCACGCTGACGGCCGTGGCGGTGGACGCCGCGGACGCCCGCGTCCTCATCCTGACGATCACGGACGATGTCGTCTCGATCGACCAGGAAGTCGATGTGACCTACCTCGGCATGGACGACGAGACCCCGCTGGCGTCGCTGGACGGCAACGAGATCTCGCAGAAGGACTCCAGCGTCACGGCCGCGGCCGTGCAGGTTCCCGAGGTCGACACGCGCGGCGTGGCGATCCAGGAGTTCGGCGGCGCGATCACGATCGGCGGCCAGCCGGTCCCGATCGGCACGAAGGTTCTGGCGTTCATCGCCAAGCCGGTGTGCTCGTTCATCGAGGCGACTCACAACAACATCACCTTCCGCTACGAGATCGGCGGCATCTCCACCGAGAACTCCGGCGGCACCAGCGGCTCTGAGTCGCTCGAGGCGATGACGAACTGGTTCCTCGATCTCGAGGCGTTCGTGTACCTCCAGCGCGACAGCGACAACGAGCAGTACTTCCTCAACGACAAGGACGACACGATCGTCGGCGATACGGTTCAGATCCGCTTCGCCTCCAACAACATCGCCAACATCACCTTCACCGGCACCGGCGAGACGAGCAGCGAGCGCGTCACCGGCGGCAAGCTGGACTTCTGCTGGGATGTCCTGCGTTCGAGCGACGGCAGCCTGCTCTCGTTCTATCGCAACGGCTTCTCGATGGGCGGCACCCCGATCCGTTCGGCGTCCGTCATCGACAACAGCGAGGGTGAGTACTTCATCCGAGTGAGCGGCCCGATCTCCGCCTTCAACGGCAAGAGCAGCCGCCTGGACTCCATCGGCACCCCGGTGATCTTCGTGGTCGAGCTGCCGGACGGCACTCGCTACGCGACCTCCAGCGTCCTGACCTCGGTCAACGGCGCCCCGGTCCTCTTCAACCCCGGCAACCGCACGCAGACCAACGCGGGCGCCGCTCCGGGCGTGACCACCTTCAACATGAACCTGGACAATGTCGGCCAGACGATGATCTACCCCGAGTGGAACCTCGTCTCCTTCGACCGGGCTTCGGGCTGGGCCTCCACGGCCGCGACCCGTCCTTCGCTGCCCTCGGGCGTGTCCTCGGCGAATGTCGTGACCGGCACCGCGCTGCCCTACACCAACCCGGTGACGCAGTGGGTGATGTGGTCCCAGGACGACTCCAACAGCGCCTGGACCTTCGATGACGACGACGCCTTCGGCTCGTTCGACTCGATCGTGCTCGACCCGGACTGCTTCCCCTCCTTCTACTTCACGATGACGAACTTCGGCGTGCAGTTCGGCACGGCGATGAACAACCTGGTCGGCGGCTACGGCCTCGGCTTCTTCAACAACACCTTCACCGACTACGGCGTCAACCAGTTCGGCGCGCAGATCTCCCAGAGCAGCGTGTTCCCGGCCAACGGCTTCGTGAACTCCACGCAGAACCGCGGCTGGGTGCTGGCGACCGTCACCAGCAACCACGCGACCTCGGCGAGCTTCTTCACCGCCAACGCCAAGTCCGACTACATCATCAAGTTCTTCAACAACGGCGACACGATCCTCGTCGACAGCGCCGCTCCGGCCGGTGGCCCCACCAGCCCGAACGACCTGACCTCGATCGAGGCCCCCTGCGCCGCCTTCATCCACTACACCCGCTGATCCCTGACCCCAGGGCTCGGTAAGACCATCCCCGCGGGGGCCTCTTCGGAGGCCCCCGTTTTCTTTTTTGCGGCACCGCGCTCAACACGGCGCGTCGGAGGCGGTACGATTCCCACGCACGGAGGTGAACGGCATGAACGCTCGGCGGATGATGATGATCGGGTTCGGCGCGCTGGTCGCGGCGGTGACGACGCAGGCGGCCTCGGCGCAGTTCGGTGTGCCCGGCTCGACGCCGGTGCGCGAGCGCGTCGTCGGCGTGGTGATCTCCGACGAGGGGTTCCCGGTGCCCGAGTCGGGGGACCAGATCGGCGCCTTCGACGGCACGCTGCTGGTCGGCCGGTTCGTCTTCGGGACGGACTCGGGGACCGGCGACGACGCGCTGGGGCCGACCGAGTTCGACATCCTGATCTTCGGCGACAACCCGACGACCTCCTCGCAGGACGGGGCGCGCCAGGAGGCCGTCATCTCCTTCAAGTTCTTCGACGCCGGCACCGAGACCGAGACGAACATGCGCGTGCAGAACGGCTCGGGCGAGCGGGCGGTCTACCGCTACCGCGGCGAGGAGGTCCCGCCGATCGACTTCCTGCCGATCGACCTGACCCCGACGCGGAGCTTCAACCTGCGGCTGACCGACAGCGCCGGCGGCGGTGGCGGGGGCGGCGGCGATGGGGAGACGGACGACTTCGATGTCAACGGCGACGGGGCGATCAACAACGAGGATGTCGTGCTCGTGCTGCGGGCGGTGTCCGGCGGCGAGATGACGATGACGGACGAACAGCTCGCGCGGGCGGATGTCAACGGTGACAATCTCGTGAACACACAGGACGCGATCCTGATCATGCGGAATAAGTAGAACTCCGCGTGAGCGGGGCGCTCACGCGGCTTGAGTATGGGTAGAACGGCTCGCGTCGTGCCGCTCGCCTGGAGTAGCAGGAGCCATGGCGCATCGACCGACCGCGACTCTGAGGCGGGCGTTTGGAGACTCTGGGCGCGATCGCTCGGCGGCGACCAAGGGGTTCACGCTGCTGGAGATGATTCTGGTCCTTGCGGTGGCGGCGCTGATGATGGGCGTCGCCGCGGCCGCGATGACGCGGGCGGCCACGCCGGGGGCCGAGGCCAAGCGGGGGATGTCGGCGCTGGTGTCGCGTCTGCGGAGCGTCCGGGCGGACGCGATGATGACGCGGTCGCGGATCGGGTTTGAGTTCGAGCCGACCGCGGCGGGCGAGGGCGTGGCGCGGTGGAGCGAACCGGGGGGCGTGGCGTTCGACGGGGGCTCGACAGAGCTGGAGATCGGCGTTCTTTCGCCGATGGACGACGCCGGGGCGTGGGCCGAGCGCGTGGCGGTGCGGTTCGACGCCTCGGGGCGGAGCGATACGAGGCGGTGGCGATTCGCGGAACGGTCGGGCGCCGACACCGGTAGAATCGCCTGGACGATCGAGTTTGACCCGGTTTCCGGCGTGGCGCGGCTGATCGAGGGCGACGGCGCGGCGGGTGTCGGGCGGGGCGGAGCCAACCGATGAGGACACGGATGATGAAGACGATGCCTGCACGACGCGCGTTCACGCTGCTGGAGATGCTGCTGGTGGTGGCGATCCTGGCGCTGCTGGCGGCGCTGGTGGGCGGGCGGCTGGTCGGCGCCTTCGGCGGCGCGCAGGTGAAGCAGACGCGCGCCCAGATCAGCACGCTCTCGGGCCATGTCGAGCGATTCTATCTGGACATGAGCCGCTACCCGACGGTGGAAGAGGGCCTGCGGGCGCTCGTCGAGAAGCCGCAGAACGACTCGGACAACCGTTGGAAGGGCCCGTACCTCGACCGCGAGACGCTTCCGAAGGACGCCTGGGGCAACGAGTTCGTGTACCAGGACGACGCGAAGTGGAAGTACCGAATCGTGTCGTACGGCGCCGACGGCAAGCCGGGCGGCGAGGACGAGAACGCCGATCTCGACAACCGGTCATGAATGCGCCCGCGACCATGAGCCACGCCGGGATTCGATACGACGCGCGGGGGTTCTCGCGGCGGCTGGCCGAGTCGGGTCAGCTCGGCGAGGCGGACCTGCGCCTGGCCGAGGAAGTGTCGCGCCAGAACCGCCAGAGCCAGCTCAAATCCATTCTCGATCTCGGCCTGATGGGCGAGGAGGCGCTGGCCGATGCGCTCTCGTCGTGGCTGGGCGTGGCGCGCTGGGATGTCTCGGAGGAGCGCGCCGAGGTGGCCGAGGCGCTGCCCGCGGCGTTCATGCGCGAGAGCGGCGTGCTGGCGCTGCGCGACGCGGAGTCGGCCGATGGCGCGTCAGGGGGGGCGGGGGGGGCGTTGGCGGAGGCGGTGACGCGGGTCGTGGTCACCGATCCGTCGGACCAGATGGTCTTGGCGCCGCTGCTGGCGCGG
>CAZSLT010000112.1:0-9600 GCA_964607595.1 uncultured Phycisphaeraceae bacterium | reverse complement strand
TCAGGACGGCGTTGAGGTCGTCGACATCGACGACGCTGTCGCGTGTGACATCGCTTTGTGTGCAATTCGGTCCGTTCGTGAGGCGTCGGCTGCGAGCAACAGGGAGCGGGGTGCGTTCGCACCGCTTGTCCTGCGGACGAAGCGGTGGCACCCGGCCAAAACGCCATACCCCCCACGGAGGTGGGGGGTTGGCGGTGATCACACGGGGAAAGAGTCGAATTGAAAACGCGCCGCGCGGGTGAGGGACCGGGCGGCGCGTCGTTCTTCCTGTCAGACGCCTACGGACAGGTCGATTGCCAGTTCGAGAGGACGACATTCAGGTCGTCCACATTGACAACGCCGTCGTTGCCGGCCAGGTCGCGCGGGTCGCCGATGCCGACATTCTGCTGCCAGGCGCTGAGGATCGCGTTGAGGTCATCGACATTGACCTGTCCGTCGGGCACGCCGCCGCCGCCGGTGATGTCGCCGGGGCACACGGGCGGGGGCGGCGGGGTAAGCGTGAAAGATGCGCCGCCGTTGTTGACCCAAGTCGTGGTGTCGCCGGTGAGGACATAGTTCGCGGCGTTGTTGGTGCTGGCCGCGGTCGCCGCGCCATTGAACTGAATCGCGGCGTATCCGGTGGCGGGCAGTGGCGAGGCGAAGGGCGGATTGAAGTTGCCGTCGGCGTCATTGAAGGTCGAGCCGGTGTTCGTGCCGGTGTAGGCGGCGCCGCCCCAGGCGAGATTCCAGACGATGATGCTGGAGTTGTCGTTCTCGAAGACGAGCTTGCCGCCGTTGAAGTACGCGGGCGGGATGGGGTTGGTGATGACGAAATCCGGCGTGCAGGCGGGGGTGGTCAGCGCGTTGAAGGAGGCGCTGGAGACCAGCACGCGGACTCCGGCGCCGGAGTTGGCGACATTGGCGGGGATGTCCATCACGATGATCGGGTTGGCGCCGGCCGCGTCGAAGGCGACCAAGCGCGACTGCCCGACGATGTTCTGTCCGGCGGTGCGCATGCGCAGTTGAATCGCCTGGGCGGTCTGGTCGCCGTCCACGCTGCCGATCACCTGCTCGATCTGCATGAAGTGAAAGGTGGCGCTGACGGTCGAGACGCTCATCAGGCCCGCGGCCACGCCGCTGAGCAACATCAATCTTGTCTTGTTCATGGCTCCTCCGGGGGTTCCTCACCGGCCGGGTGACCCACCGGGACGCCGAGCGGCGTCCGGCTCACCCGGCTCCGGAGTCAGATGTCGCGGCGGCGTGCCGCGATTGCACCCACGGGAGGAGCCCGACCGAGGCCTTGCGCCCCCGAATTCAGTGGCAGCCGCCCTGCCAGTTGGCCAGGATGGCCTCGAGGTCATCGACATCGACCCGCCCGTCGCCGGAGAGGTCGCCGCCCTGATGAACGATGACGGTCTGCCCCCACTGCCCGAGCACGATCGAGAGATCGTCGGTATCGACGGCGCTGTCGCTGTTGGCGTCGCCGGGGCAGGCGCCGATGTCGCGCACGAGGATCAGCGGCTCGCCCGGCGGGATGGTCAGCGAACCGGAGACCGGGGTGTAGGTGACTTCGCCGTCGCCGCCGACGAGCGCCGAGAGACCGCCGGTGAGGCCCACGCGGTGCATGGGAGTTGCAAGTTCGATCGTGGCGGGCGCGCCCTGGTGCGGGTTGTAGAAGACCTCGCCGTTCTCGAACTTGCGTGACATGAGCAGGTCGCCCCGGGGGTCGTCGATGTCGTACCACCAGCGCGAGACCGTCAGCGGGTCGCCGAGCGGCAGTTCCCACTCGGGCAGGTGGACGACATCGTCGAGGTAGTCCTCGGTGTGGTTGTAGAGCATGACCTGCTGGTCGCAGATGAGCAGGTACGCCGCGATCACGCGCAGCCGACCCTGGTGATTGGTGGTCGAGGCGCCGGAGATCATCGCGGCCGACTTGCCCAGGTGGCGCGTCAGCCAGGCGTTCTCCATCATGCCGAAGGTGCTCGAGTGCATGTAGGGGTGGTCGGGTTCGTAGCCGACGGCGAAGTATTCGAACTCGGCGATGTCGGCCGAGGTGAGGTAACGCGGGTAGTTCATCGGGTCCGAGATCGTGTAGCGCCCGTTGAAGGTGATGATCGACTGCGGGAAGGCGGTGCGCAGGCCCGAGAGCAGGGCGTCCACGCCGTCGGCGATGCGCGTGTCGCCGGGCTGCCAGTCGGGGGTGAGCCCGGTGGCGCTCCAGAACGCATCAAGCGTGTCGAGGGTGAAGTCCAGGCGCATGCCGGAGTAGCCGAGGGCCAGGGCGTCGGCCATGCGCTCGTGCGTGAGGGCGACCCAGGTCGGGTTGTTCGGCCAGACGCACAGCGCGCCGAAGCCGCGGAGCTGGACGCGGTTGTTCAGTCCGCCGGTCTGGTATGCGCCGGTCTTGGGGGCCGAGACGGCGCCGTTGATCGTGACGCGGTAGGAGTAGAACGCGTTGACCTCCTCGCCCGTGACGGTGGCGCTGTAGGTGCGCGTGCCGCCGGTCTCGGCCTGCGTCGAGGTGCAGGCGAAGCGCTCGGAGGGCTCGAAAATGTGGTTGTTGTTGAGGTCGGCCTCGATGACGACCGCCCCGGGGTCCGTCGGCGGCGTGCCCGCGGCGGTCACGGTGACGGCGCCGGTGGCGCGGCTGAAGGTCGTCGCCACGGCCGCGCTGGTCACGGTCGTGTCCACGCTCGCGTTCCACGAGTAGGGGATGACGGTGCCGTCGGAGAGTTTCGTGCGCACGCGGTAGAGGCGCGAGGCGTTGATGCCCGCGTTGGCGAACGACTTGACGGCCGAGCCGTCCTCCTGCAGCGTGCCGATCTGCGTGAAGGCGGAGGTCGGCGAGGTGGCGCGCTCGATGATGTAGGACTCGACGGTCGGCGCCTCGGGGTCCTCGGGGTCGATCGCCCAGGCGCGGGCGTCGCGCCGGAACCAGAGCTTGGTCGCGCCCAGGTGGGCCGCGGCCACGAGACTGGCCGGGTCGGCGCTGTGGATGAACGCGTCCTCTTCCATGTTGAGGCGCGCGAAGGTGTCGCCGGTGGGCTGGAGCGTCATGGCGTGCCAGTGGCAGACGGCGCGTGCCGCGGGATTGGCGCTGAGGAGCCCGTCGACGGCGCCGGGCCAGTCGTAGCCGTGTCCGTCGAGACTCTCGACGACGGCGAAGCGATCGGCCATGAGTTGGTATTCGGCGTTGGAGAACCAGGGCAGCGTGGTGGGCCAGGGGCGCTGGCGGACGACGGTGCCGTAGATGGAGACGGGCGAGTCGTACGGCCGCGCGGCGGCGTGGTGTGCGAGCGGTCCGAGGAGTGCCGCGCCGGCGAGCGCGCAGAGCGCGTGCCGGGCGGAGGCGTGACGCGTGGGCATGCGTGGGCTCCGTCGTAGAAGGAGGTTGGGTTGTTGCTCGTCGTTGTCGTGGCGAGTCGTCGAAACCGATGGACCGAGGGAACGATCCGATTCGTTGGCTCCCTCGCGCCGACGCGGCCCCACGCAAGCGTCTGGCGTGACACTACTTACGCGGATCTGGCGCGGCTGTTCCGATGAAAGCAGGCCCGATATCGGAGCGTCGAAAGCGCGTAGGCGCTTCCGAGGGCCGGGATTGAGGGGGTTGCATCTTCCGATGCGCTCCGATGGTCGAACCGCCGCCCCCTTCGCCGCGGGGGAGTAAGCCGCCCTTACATCCGCTCCAGCGGGACGAGCCCGAGCGTCGTCAGGCCGTCTTCGAGGAGGCGCCCGGTCAGGGCGGTCAGGCGCAGCCGCGCGGCGCGGGTGGCGTCGTCCGGTGCGCGGAGCACCGGGCAGTTCTCGAAGAACGCGCTGAAGGCCGTCGCCAGCGCGTAGAGATACCCGCAGAGGCGGTGCGGCTCGCACGACTCGGCGCTCGCCCGCAGCACGCCGGGGTACTTGAGCAGTTCCAGCGCCAGCGTCTTCTCCGCCGGCTCGGACACGCTGAACGCCCCCCCGCATTCCCCGCCCCCCCCGCCCGCGCCGGGTGCTCGTAACAGCCCCTCGTCCTCCGCCTTGCGCAGGATCGACTTCACGCGCACCAGCGCGTACAGCAGGTACGGCCCGGTGTTGCCCTCGAAGGCGAGCATCCGGTCGAAGCTGAACACATAATCCTTGATGCGGTCGCTCGAAAGATCCGCGTACTTGATCGCGCTGATGCCCACCGCCTCGGCGATCGTTCGCCGCTCCGCGCCGGGCAGGTCCGGGTTCTTCTCCGCCACCGCCCGCTCGGCGCGCGACACCGCCTCGTCCAGCAGGTCGCTCAGCTTCACATTCTCGCCCGTGCGCGTCTTGAAGGGCCGGTTGTCCTCGCCCAGCACCGTGCCGAACGCGGCATGAATCAACTCCGCGTTTTCTCCATTGGCGGTTCGCGCATAACCCGCCTTAGTCGACGCGGCGAAGACCTGCCGGAAGTGCAGACTCTGCCGCGCGTCCACCGCGTAGATGAGCCGGTCGCCGCCGAGTGTCTGGACGCGCCTGCGGATCGCGGCCATGTCCGTCGTGGCGTAGAGGAACCCGCCGTCGCGCTTGCGGATGAGGCACGGCTCCTTGACGCCGTACTCATCGACACGCACGACCACCGCGCCGTCGCTGATCTCCGCCACGCCGCGTGAGAGCAGGTCCTCGACGACGCCGGCCAGCTCGTCGCGGAAGGTGGACTCGCCGGCGGTGGCCTCGTCGGTGACTTTGGAGTGCAGGCGGCGGCAGATGTCGAAGCAGGCGTCCAAGGTGACGCGGCTGATCTTCTCCCAGACATCGACGAAGGCGCGGTCGCCGCGTTGCAGCGCGACCAGCGCGCCCTTGCACTCGGCGGCGCGTTCCTGCGCGCCGGTGACCTGGGCCTCGAGTTCGGCGCGGGCCTTGGGGCCGAGGTTGTACTTCTCGACGGCCGCGAGTCCGCGGAGATCGGCGTCGCACTCGGCCTGGGCGCGCCGGTAGAGGCGTTCGAGGTCGGTGAGGGTGAGGGCGTCGAGGTTGATCGCGCCCCGCTCGGCGCGGCGTTTGACCTCGTCGGTGACCATGGCGATGGGCAGCCCCCAGTCGCCGAAGTGGTTCTGCCGGCGGACGCGCCAGCCGAGCCGCTCATAGATGCGGGCCAGCGCATCGCCGATGACGGTGGCGCGGAGGTGGCCGACATGCATCTGCTTGGCGAGGTTGACGCCGCAGACATCGACGACGGCCGTGCGCGCGCCGTTCATGGACTCGACGCCCATGGCGTCATCATTCATCGCGTCGAGCGCCGCCGAGAGCGCATCGGGCTTGAGCCGGATGTTGATGAAGCCCGGCCCGGCGATCTCGGGCCTCTCGGCGATGTCGTCGATCGCGAGGTGCTCGACGATCGACTGCGCGAGGTCACGCGGCTTCAGGCCCAGTTGCTTGGCCAGCCCCATCGGCGCGTTGGACTGGAAATCGCCGAACTGCGGGTTGCGCGACGGCGCGAGCATCGGGTCGGCGCCCTCGGGCAGGCGGTCGCCCAGGGCGGCGCGCATCGCCGCCAGCAGCCGGTCGTGGAGGATGACAACGGGGTCGCTCATCGGGCGGATCGTATCAGGCCCGGCGCGCGGGTCAGGCGCTGTCCTGCCGGCCCTCGATGGCCGCGATCAGGCAGCCCGCCGCGAGGATGAGCAGATCGTCGAACTGCTCGTCCTCCTCGTGGACGGCGACGCCCAGGCGGTAGACGAAGAGGTTGAAATGCGTGCGGTAGGTGGCGATGCGCCGGCCGTCGGCCGCGTCGAGGTGCATCTTCTGCGGCATCAGCACGCCGACATACGGCACGAATCGGCGCGCAAACGCCTTGAAACCCGAGTCCTCGATGATCGTGCCGATGGGCTGGGCGCCCTTGCCGGTCTGGCCGGGAGGGAAGACCATCCACGCATCGCGCAGGATCGACTTGAGCCCCTTGCGCCGGATCGAGCCGAGCGACTGGCCGTCGGGGAGCATGACATCGAAGGTGACGCCGAAGTCGATGACCTGGCGCGCCTTCATCGTCAGCAGCATGGTGGACTGCGACTCGTCGGTAAAGAGCCGCAGGTCCTCGCGGAGCTTGAACGCCTTCTGGCGGCAGTACGCGATGACCTTCCCCTCGGCGTCGTACACATGAAACGCCGCGCCGAGAACCGTGAGAATTTTGCGCCGGATGGTGTACCGTTCGCCGGGGGCCGCTTTGAATGCCATGCGGGCGATGATACTGACTACTTAGGATCGTGCGCATGAGAAACGCCGGGGGCTGAGGCCTCCCGGCGTTGGTCGTGTGAGTCTTCGATGAATGTCTTCGTTAGAGCGAGAGGTCGCCCAGGCCCGTGCCCAGTCCGCCGGAGGAGCCGAGGCCGCCCTTGCCGCCGGACTTGTGCGTGGCCTTGGCCTTCTCGCGGAGCCGGCGCAGCGCCGGGGTTTCCTTGAGGATCTCTTCCGGCGTGCGCGTATCGACTTCCTCGCCGCGCCGCCCGCGTCCGCGTCCGCCGCCCCCGGGTCCGCCCCGACCGCCGCCTCCGGGCCCCGCGCCTTCGCGGGCCGGGGCGTCCTTGGTCTGCTTGACCGAGAGCGAGATCTTGCGGGCGTCCTTGTCGACCTTGAGCACCTTCACCTGCACGACGGTGTTGGGCTGGATGGCGTCGCTCGTCTTGGCGACGCGCTGCCACGAGAGCTCGGAGATGTGCACGAGCCCCTCGACGCCCTCGGTGATCTCGACGAACGCGCCGAACTCCATGAGCTTGGTGACGCGCCCCGAGACGACCTCGCCCTCGGCGATCTGCGAGAGGGCCGCGTCCCACGGATCGGGCGCCATCTGCTTGAGCCCGAGCTTGTGGCGGTTGTTCTCCCAGTCGAGCTTGAGGATCTTGGCCTTGACGGTGTCGCCGACCTTGACGATGGTCTCGGGCTTGTTGACGCGGTCGTGGCTCATGTCCGAGACATGGAGCAGCGCATCGACGCCGCCGATATCGACGAACGCGCCGAACGGCACGATCGACTTGACGATGCCCTGGACCTCCTGGCCCTCGGTGAGCTTGGTGCGAAGCTCCTTCTGCATCTGCTCGCGCTGCTCGGCGACGACATCGCGCCGCGAGAGCGTGATGTTGCCGCGCCCGCCGCGATCGATGCGGATGACCTTGCACGCGAGCTTCTCGCCGACGAACACCGAAAGGTCCTCGATGCGGTGGATGTCCACCTGCGAGGCCGGCATGAACGCGCGGTGGTTGGCGACATCGAGCTCCAGGCCGCCCTTGTTCACGCCCGTCACCCGCGCCTCGACGATCTGGCCGGGCTCGAGCATCTCCCACGCGGCCTTCTGCACCGCGCCGGGCAGCGAGCACAGGTACACCTGCTCGCCGGCATCGAACCGATCGACAACGACTTCGAGGCCCAGGCCGACCACCGGCATCTCCGTGCCTTCTTTGATCTGATCTTTGGGCAGGACGCCCAGTTCCTTGGGCCCGAACTCCAGGAAGATGTCCGTCGCGCCCACCGAGACCACCGTGCCGGTGCGGTGCTCGCGCCCGCCTTGCACGACACGCGGCCCGCGGATCTTCTTCTTGGGCGGCGTCTCGGAGACGGCGGTCGCCGCCTTCATCGCCGCGTCGATCTCCAGCTCCATCGCGCTGGTGATCGCCTGCTCGCTCGGCTTGGCGGCGGGGGTGGAAGGGGCGGTCTGCTCGGGCTTGGGCCCGGACGCGTGCTGATTGTCGGACATGGTTTCCACCGGGGCTCCCGCGACATCGACCGGGATGCATCGCCCCCCGGGCCGTTGACGCCATGCTTCGGCGCCCACCAGACGGCTCTCGGGAAGAAAGGAAAAACAGTGTACCGCGGAACGGGCCGGTCGCAGGCGGGCAACCCCCCGCGACTTTGCTCCGTATCGGGTGCCCCGGGGAGCGGCCCCCCTCCGACCCCCTGTGCACCCTCCCCCGTTCGATGATCCGTTACGATGACCCGTCCCCCGCCGCCCCGCCCCCCCGAACCGTCGCCCGCCGGCCTACGCCGTCGCGATGATCGAAGGGCGCCGGCGGGACCAGAGGAGACCCCATGGCCTCATCCAATGTCTGCTGGGGCATCGAAGTCGGTGCCGCCGCCATCAAGGCGATCAAGCTGGAGCGCGACGGCGAGGGCGTCCGAGTCGCCGACTTCGCGGTCGTCCCCCATAAGAGGGTGCTGACGACGCCCGAGATCGATCAGGCCGAGGCGATCCGGCTCGGGCTCGGCGCCTTCATGGCGCAGTACCGAGAGCTCGTGCGCGGCGCCCGCATCGCCGTCTCGATCCCGGGGCACATGTCCTTTGCGCGGTTCGCCCAGCTCCCGCCGGTCGAACCCAAGGGCGTGCCGAATGTGGTGAAGTTCGAGGCCGTCCAGCAGATCCCCTTCCCCATCGACGAGGTGGAGTGGGATTATCAGACCTTCTCGACCCAGGACTCGCCCGACCTCGAGGTCGGCATCTTCGCGGTCACCCGGGAGCGGGTGAACGAGCAACTGAGTCTGCTCGGCGACGCCGGGCTGACGCCGGATGTCATAACTCTCGGCCCCGTCGCGGTTTACAACGCGATCGCCTACGACCTCTCCTTCACCGAAGACACCCCCGGCACCGTCATTCTCGACATCGGCACCCAGGCGACGGACCTGATCGTCGCCGACGCGGGACGCGTCTGGATCCGCACCTTCCCGCTGGGCGGTCACGCCTTCACCGAGGCGCTGGGCGAGGCCTTCAAGCTGAACTATGTGAAGGCCGAGAAGCTCAAGCGCGAGGCCGAGACTTCCAACTACAAGCGGCATGTCTTCCAGGCGCTCAAGCCGATTCTGTCGGACCTCGTCGGCGATGTGCAGCGGTCCATCAGTTACTACCAGGACACCCATCAGGGCGCGAAGGTCACCCGCCTCATCGGGCTGGGCTCGACCTTCCGGCTCATGGGCCTGCGCAAACTCATGTCGCAGCAGTTGAAGATCGAGGTCTTCCGGCTCGAGCGGTACAAGCGCATCACCGTCGAGGGGGCCGCGGCCGGCGACTTCGAGGCCGCGTCCGTCAACATGGCCACCGCCTACGGCCTGGCCCTGCAGGGGCTCGGGCTGGCGCCGGTGCGGGCGAACCTGATGCCCGTGTCGGTGATCCGCAAGGGGCTGTGGAAGCGCAAGACGCCGTACTTCCTGACCGCGGCGGCGCTGGGGCTCGCGGCGGGTGGGATCACTTTCCTGCGTCCGTTCCTCGACAGCGCCAACACGCCCGACATCGGCGGCGACGCGACGATCACCTCGGCCGCGAACAAGGGCCGGGCGCTCAAGTCCGAGTGGAACGCCATCGCCGCCGAGAAGCGCCCGTCGTTCAATGCCGCCAACGCGCTGATGCTCGTGGAGGGCAAGGACCTCTTCGACCTGCTGCTCACCGATGTCTCGGCGATGATCGCGCGGGCCAACACCGTCGCGTCCGAGCGCCCGGCCGGCGGGGTGGACATCACCTCCGAAACGATGCGCGGATTCGCGCTGGACCTGCGTTCATTCGAGTCCTCGTACATCGCGCCGGGCCAGCCGCTCACGGGCGAGCCCGGCCGCCCGCCCGGCAGCGGCGGCGCGGACGGCTCAACCGAAGAGGTCGCCGGCGAGCGCGGCGCGATGCGTGTGACGATGGTCTTCGAT
>CAZSLT010000111.1:0-9763 GCA_964607595.1 uncultured Phycisphaeraceae bacterium | reverse complement strand
AGCGTTGGAGCGGGAGGTGATGAACGGAGGATTCGAGCAGTTCTTTCTCAATTCTTCGGTCGAGTACGCCCCGATCATCGTGACGGCGCTGAAGCAGATCGGATGCCCGCAAACCGCATTGATCGCCGAAAGGGCCATCCGGGCGCTTGGGACCTCCGACTTATCGCCCGATGCGATCGGGTCATCCATCGAAGGACTCGGTGACTCGGTCGCCAAGGTATTGAACAAGTGCGACGACGAGCTGATGGAGTATCCTGAGGACATCGCCTCGCGACTCTTCGAGTACATCAAAGTTCATCGGGAACGCATCCAGATCTAAATTGTTGTCGCCTTAACGGCTGCCACAACCTCGTGACGAGGTCATAGGCGCTCTGATACGCATGACGGGCCCCTCGCTCGCGCTTCGGGCTCGTTCGTCGGTCGTCGATGTGAACGACCACTTTCCCCGATTGCTGCGAAAAGCTGTGGGATGGCGACACACAATGAAAAACGCGGCCGGAGGCAGCCGCGTCGGTGCGATGAGTGGCGGAACTCAGCGAGTGTGGGGGTTGGTCGGATCAGCGTCTGCGGCGTGCCGCGGCCAGGCCCGCGCCCAGCGCGAGCATGCCGGCCCCGGGCGTCGGGATGGCCTCGAACCGGATGATCCCGAAGTTGCCCTGAGCGCCGGTCAAGCCGGCGTAGTCGGCGGTCCAAGCGGCGCTGAACTGCGTCCCGTAGCCGGAGGCGGGGCCGCTTGAGGCGGTGATCGCATCCACGGAGCGTGAGAGGCCGTCCGAGCCGGTGTGGCGAATCTCGACGAGCAGATTGCCGCCCGTGTAGAGCCAGCCGGCGCCGAAGTCGATGCTGGGGCCGAAGGCGTTGGGGCTGCCGCCGCTGGCGTACGAGCCGGCGGGGATCGACAGCGAGCCCGCGCGGACCTGCGACTGGGCGCCGACGACATTCTCGGAGAAGGTCAGACTGCGGTCTTCGGGGTCGACGCTGCCGCTGAGATAGACATCGTAGTTGCCATAGGTGGTGTCCGCGGCGGGCCAGGCGCTGGTCGCGCTCGGCGGCGTGCGCCACGAGAAGCCGGTCAGACTCTGGCCGACGAGGCCGCTGAGTTGATCGGCGTGGATGAGCAGCTGGTAGGTGCGGGCGCCGTTGCTCAGCGGGCCGATGAAGACGCCGTTGCCGGCGGTGTTCTCGAACGCCGTCGGCACGACATGCGGGATGCCCGCGAATGCCGGCGCCGCGACGGCGACGGATGCGAGCGCAATGATACGGATGGTGGACATGTGACTTCGCTCCTTGGCCGCGTCGTGTTCGGCGATGGCGGCGCATCGCTGGCCGTTCGTGAGGTCGTGTTCACCTACGCTCCCGCTGGCGCGTCGTTCCCCCGACGCCTCAACGGGCCGATGCCCACGCTCTCACCCCGAGCGCGTTCATCAATGAACACGAACTCTGCGCAACCCACGCTGCGCCGAACGGAAACCTACTGGAACCTAACTCGCGTCATTGTCTGGGCAAGCCGGTTCCGCCTCTTTTCGGGCGAACTCGCAGAATGAGCGCATCTTCATTCTGCGGCGTTGGCCGACGCTAACGACAGGTAACGGATGATGAGATCAGAAGTTGCATCATCGGTTGCGAACGATGTTCATTGGATGTCGGGGTGTCGGGTGACGCCGAGCCATGCGCCGATTGTGAGGATGTCCGCCGATCACGGGCTGATGTGGATGACCACTTCCCGCGTGTGCGGCGAGGCGCGGTGCTCGAACAGGTAGATCCCCTGCCATGTGCCCAGCGTGAGGAGGCCTTGCTGAATCGGGATCGAGAGCGACACCGCGGTCAAGGCCGCTCGGATGTGCGAGGGCATGTCGTCCGGGCCTTCGGCGGTGTGTGTGTAGCCCTCGCGCTGCGCGACTTCGGGATCGGCGTCGGGGATGTGTCGGACGAACCAGCGTTCGAGGTCGTGCCGCGCCGAAGGGTCGGCGTTCTCCTGGATGAGCAGACTGGCGCTGGTGTGGCGGATGAAGAGGGTGCAGAGGCCGTCGCCCCCCCGCACACGGGCCCCCGCCCCCCCCCCCCCCCCCCCCCCCCCCCCCCCCCCCCCGCACACTCCCCGACCCCCCCACCCCCACCCCACTCCCCCACCACTCGTGCACCGCGGCGCGAATCTGGGAGGTGATGTCGTGCAGGCCGCGTCCGGGGGTGCGGATGGAAATGGTCCGAGTCATGAGCGAGACCTCCAGAAACTGGGGAGCCGGCGGATGCTTGCCCGGTGGATGGTAAGCGGCTAGCGTCCCAGCCCCATGAGCAGTGAAACGACGGTCAACGAGCCGGTTCTGCCGGAAGTGAAGATGCACCTGTACCGCCCGAACGAGCCGACGGTCGGTCGGGTGGTCAAGTCGGAGCTGTGCACGGCCGGGCGCAAGGCGTCCGGCATCGTGCGGCACCTGGAGATCGATGTCTCGGGGACGGAACTGGCCGGGAACTGCCTGCCGGGGCAGTCCGTCGGCGTAATCCCGCCGGGGGTGGACGAGAAGGGGCGCGGCCAGGCGGTGCGGCTGTACTCGTTGGCGTCGCCCTCGATCGGCGAGCAGGGGAACCGGTCGATCATCAGCACGACGGTGAAGCGGACGATCGAGGAGCACTGGGAGACGCACAAGCTGTTCCTGGGCGTGGCGTCGAACTACCTGTGCGACCTGCCCGAGGGCGCCGAGATTCGGCTGACCGGGCCCGCGGGCAAGCGGTTCCTGCTGCCGGCGGATGTGAACGCGCACGACTACCTGTTCTTCGCGACGGGGACGGGGATTGCGCCGTTCCGCGGGATGATCCTGGATCTGATTCACCGCGGCTGCACGAGCAAGATCACGCTGGTGATGGGCGCGCCGTACCGCACCGACCTGCTGTACCACGAATTGATGCAGACGATGGCGCTGAAGCACGCGAATTTCAGGTATCTCACGGCGATCAGCCGCGAGCGTCAGCAGGACGGGCACGACCTGATGTATGTGCAGGACCGGCTGACGACCGAACGGGACGAGCTGGGGCCGCAGTTGGCGAGCGACCGGAACCTGATCTACATCTGCGGCGTGGCGGGGATGGAACTGGGGATCTTCCAGAAGATCGCGACGATCCTGACGGGCGAGACCCTTGAGCAGTACCTGCGTGTGGACTCCGAGGTGCTGCACGACATCAACGGGTGGGACCGCCGGATGATCCAGCGGCAGATTCGCCCGACGCGAAGGGTGTTTCTCGAGGTGTACGCCTGAGAGCCGACGGCTTTTCGGGGTCCGCCCAAAGTCGCGGGATTATCGGGTCGATGTGAACTTCGCCGGGCACGGAAGCGCCGGCGGGAGGTTCGACATGGCTCATGTGCTCATCATCGACGACTCGGGGTATTTCCGGAGCGCGGCGCGACTGGCGCTGTGCAAGGCCGGTCATGTGCTCACTTTCGCGGTCGACGGCGAGGCGGGCGAGCGTGCCGCCGAGCAGCAGCCGTTCGATGTGCTGATGGTCGGCGTGTCTCTGCCGGTGGCCGACGGGATCGAGGTGCTCGAGCACCTGCGTCGGCGCGGCGTGGATGCGCCGGCGGTGGCGATCGGCAGCGGCGTTTGCGACGCGACGCGGAAGCGCCTGACGACGCTCGGCGTGACCCGGATCATCGACCGCTTCGTGGCCCCGGGCGTTGTGGTCGACGCGGTCGAGAAGGCGCTGACCCGGACGCTGGCGCGGGCGGCGTGATAGCCAAATCAACTGAATCGGAGCGGCTCACGGGCAAGTCTTCGACTTGCCCATGGCACCCTTGACCGCGGCGCCATGTCACAAAAAGAAAACCACCGCGGTGGTGAGCCGCGGCGGTGCGTGTTGTTGCTGTCGTTGTCAATCAGCGTCGCGTGATCAGCAGGCGTTGTTCCATCCGCTGAGCACGGCGTTGAGATCGTCGACATTGACCATGCCGTCGCCGGTCATGTCGCCCTCGGTCCATGCCTGGCCGGACTCGTTCCAGTTCGAGAGCACGGCGTTGAGGTCGTCGACATTGACCACGCCGTCGAGGTTGGCGTCGCCGGCGCAGGGCGTGGTGGGGATCTGGCCGCGGATGCGGATGTCGTCGATGTTCCAGCCGTGGAAGATCACCGAGCCGTCGGTGGTGCCCATGGTGAAGCGGAGGGAGAGGGTGGGCGCGTTGTCGGCGATCGCCGAGATGTCGTAGGTCTGGAGCGACCACGCGGACTCATCGATGCTGGGCGCGGGGACCGGGTTCTCCCAGACGGTCGTCCAGGAAGAGTTGTTGGTCGAGACCTGGAAGCGGGCGTGGTCGTACTGGGCGCGTTCGACACCGAGCCAGCGCCGGAACTCGATCGACGAGCCGAGGATGCCGGTCATATCGATCGCGTTCGAGGTCAGCGTGTGCTCGGGCATGGAGTTGGTGTAGTCGCCCGAGAGGTTGTAGCCCAGCACATTGGCACCGGTGAAGCCCGCGGCAGGGTCTCCCGAGAGGCCCTGCGGCTGGCCGAAGGCCCAAGAGCCGGTGCCGGTCCAGCCGGGGTTGGTGTCATCGACGAGGAACTCGTGGATGACCTGCTCACCGCCGGGCGTCGGCGCGATGGAGACCGAGATGGTGGCGGTGTTGGAGTCGCCGCCCTCGGGCGACACGCCGCCGTCGTTGGCCGAGAAGGTGAAGGAGTCGACGCCGAAGTAGAGGCCCGCGGGCGCGTAGCGGACGGCACTCGTTGAGCCGAGCGAGTACGGGACGGTGGTGATCTGCCCGACGCCGATGTGGGTCAGGTAGCCGTCGGCGGGCAGCGACTCGATGGTGTAGGTGAGTGTGCCGCCGGGCAGGCCGTCATCGGCGGCGACAAGGGCGATATCAACGGGGTTGCCCAGCCCGGTGGCGGCCATGCCGCTGGAGGCGATGGGCGGGCGCGGGCCGCAGGCGCCCGAAGCGCTGAGATCGGACTCGAAGTAGTCGGGATCGAGGCCGGCGCCGGCGGAGAGCCCGGCCAGGCCGTCGGTCGCGTTGAGGTCGAGGTAGGTGACGCGGATGTCGCCGTTGAAGAAGAGTTCGGCCTGGAAGGTGTTGGAGTCACCGACGCTGTGCTGGGGGACATTCATCCATGTGATCGCCACGCGGTCGGCCTCCTGCTTCCAGGTGACGGAGCCGCCCTGCGTCGGGTTCAGGTCGTCGAAGCAGATCGAGACGCGGGGCGTATCGAAGTGATCGGCGAGGGTCTCGGTGTAGTCCGAGTCGGAGCCGGTGAAGGTGATGTGGCCGTTGGGGTTGATGTAGAAGGAGCCGTACGCGACGCCGTAGAGCTTGACGGTCTGCCCGCCCGAGAGCGTGACCAGCTGCGAGGGGCTGTCGTCGCCGAGCGACGCGGTGGTCCCGCCGGCGGGGTCGGTCGGGAGTGCGAACGCGGGCTCGACGCACGCGCTGTACTGATCGACCGTGGCGTTCGGCGTGTAGGTGATGATGAGCCCATCCATGTCATTATCGCTGGCGAAGAGCTCGGTGAAGAAGTCGGGCACCTCGGGCGTCATGAAGGTAAAGCAGGTTCCGGCGTTGTTGTCGGAGGCGGTGTTGCCGGCGGGATCGGTCGCCTCGACCTCGAAGAAGTACTCGGTGTTGTCGGTGAGCTGGGTCAGCGTCAGCGCGTGCGAGGTGCCGACGGCGTTGCCCATGATCTCGCCGGTGAGCGAGCCGCAGGATGTGCCCCAGCGGACTTTCGGGCGGGCGGGCTCGTCGGTGGTGAAGGTGACGGTGGCGCTGCGGGGCAGCACATTCGTCGTCGCGACGGCCGAGATCGCGGGGGGCGTGCAGTCCACCGCGCCGGTGTCCATCGAGACGGCCGGCGAGCCCGTGCCATCGTCGGCGTCGTTGTAGGTGACGGTGATGGTGTCACCGGCCGAGACGGCCAGCGCGCCGGGGGCGCCCGAGGCGCTGATGTCGATGCCGCCGAGGAAGGTCGCGGCTTCCGCGGCGACCTCGGTGAGCAGGACATTGATGCCGACGGGGTCTGTGTCTGAGGCGATGTTGACCGTGACGGTGTCAACGATCAGATCGCTGGTGTTCAGCCCGCAGTCGATCGCCTTGATGGAGATCGAGTCTTCGCAGAGGTAGGAGCCGGCGTCCATCTGGACGATGCCGGCGTCGGAGCAGTTGACGAGGAACGGCGAGGCGCAAAGCGAGAACTTCTGCGGCCCCTGGGGCACGGCGGTGCCGCGGACTTCGACGAGCCATCCGCCCGGCTGGGGGTTGGCGACGAAGACTTGTTCGATGTTGTCGAGGATATTTTCCTGAGTCTGGACGGCGTCGGCGCTGGGGTTGGCCGGGTCGAGCGTCCAGGGGAAGAACCGTGTTCCGGAGGGGCTGGTCACGACAAGGTCGAGGTTATTGATGAGGTTGGGGTTGATGTTGGGCGTGCCGGGGAAGTCGTCCCAGGCGAGGGTGATCTTCAACTCCGGGTCGCCGGGCTGCACGACAACGACGAGGTTGTACCCCGCGCCGTTGTCGACCTGCTCCTCGATGAAGTTGCCGGTGCGCATGAAGTCGATCGCGGCTTGTGCCCGGACCGAGCCGTAGCCGGACTGGTAGTCGGGGCCGGGGTTCGCGATGTCCGCGGCGGTGTGGCACCACATCGCCTTGACGGTCGAGCCCATCGGATCGGGCGAGCCGAACTGGAGGCGGTAGTCCTGGAGAAGCAGCGCCGTGAGCCCGCAGAGCGTGGGGCTGGCCATCGAGGTGCCGCACTTGACATTGTAGGTCGTGTCGCTGGAGCTCCCGGTCGAGGTGACGCCGCCGTCGCCGCCCTCCTGACAGCCCGGCGCGGAGATGTCCGGCTTCATGCGGCCGTCATCGACGGGGCCCCACGAGGTGAAGTCGGTGACGGAGTCGTCGTTGGCGTTGAGCGCGCCGACCGACATGGCGTTCTTGTTGGCGCCGGGCGGGGCCACGGAGTAGTAGTCGCCGAAGCCCTCGACATCGCACGACGAGCCCTGACGCTCGTTGCCCGCGGCCCAGGCGATCCGCATCTCCGAGCCGAGGGAGCCCCGGACGATGCCGTCGATGAGACTGGCGGTCAGCCCGTAGTCGCCCTGCCACGCGCAGGGGTAACCGTTCGGCTGGACATTGGACCCGATGGAGTTGTTCGTGAGGACCGCGCCGTGGTTAACGATGGCGTGGGTGTAATCGGCCTCGAGGTCGCCGGGATCGGTGTAGAGGAAGCCGGGTTCGAGTCCGCCGACGACTTCAAAGCCGTAGGAGAAGATCTGGACATTGGGGGCCATGCCGCGGTTGGCCCCGCCCGAGGCGGCGCCGGTGCCGCCGACAGTGCCGGCGACATGGGTGGCGTGATCGGAGACGCCGTCGGTGTCGCCGATGGTAACGCGGCCCGCGAGGTCCTGGTGCGTGGCGCGGATCGTGCCGCCGTCGTAGATCATGACATTCACGCCGGTGCCGTCGAGGCCGTAGGGGGCGTCCTGCACGATGTTGGCCTGCGTGATGGTGCGGTTCTCGGCGTTGAGCGTCGAGAACTGCGGCATCGGGGGCTCGACCCACTGAACAGCGTCTTCATCCGCCAGCGCGCCGATCTGCGAGAAGGGCAGATGGATGACCAGCGTGCTGATCGAACGGACGATGGAACGGACCTCGCCGCCGTGACGACGGACGATGTTCATGGCCTCGATATCGAGATCGACATCGGGGTGGAACTGGACATACGCAGCGACCGTTGTTTCGATCGCGGGCTGGGCGCCGGCCTTGTCTTCCTTCTGCCCGAGCTTCTGATCGATGACGGACCACGGAACGATGTTGCCCGCGTTCAGGTCGGGGTGGAGTTTCCACTGGCGCTTGACCGGGCCGGCGAACTTGATGGCCTGCATCGCGGCGAGCTCATCGAGCTGCTGCTCGGTGGCGTCGACGGTGGCGAAGTAGGCGTTGCTGCCCAGGTACGACTGGAGCGAGAGGCCGCGGGAAGCGAGCTGGGCGCGGAGCGCCGGCCCGGCGACCTGATCGAGTTGGACGATGATGTGGCGGTTGCCGGCGTCTGCCTTGAGCGCGGCGTGCTTCTGTGCGGCATTGAGCGCGCGGTTCGTAAGCACGGTGGTGCCAGACTTGAACTGGACGGGGATCTGTGCGTGCGCCTGACCGGCGAGCGCCGCGAGCATCAGCCCCGTGGACACGAGGCCCATGCGGGCGCGAGATAGCGTGTGTGATTCCCTCACTGAACGACTCCCTGATGTCAAAAGTGACGCGTTCCTTCGGACCGGCGCGACCGCCGCGCAGAGCCCAGCCATTACTCAGTGTAAAGCGGTGTTCGGGTGGCACCAAATGAAAATGCCCCTTCCGATGGGAATGGGGCGTTGGTCAGGGTTGACTAAGTTTGGGGTCCGTTACTCGACGATGCCGAGCAGCTCGACCTCGAAGACGAGCATCGAGTTGGGCGGGATGCCGGGGCGGCCCCGGGTGCCGTAGGCGAGGTCGGAGGGGATCACGAGCAGACGCTTGCCGCCGACCTTCATCGACCCGACGCCCTCGGTCCAGCCCTTGATGACTTGATTGAGGCCGAACTCGGCGGGTTCGCCGCGCCGGACGGAGGAGTCGAACTCCTCGCCGTTGAGGAACCAGCCGGTGTAATGGACGCGGACCCTGGTCTCCGGGCCGGCGGGGGTTTCGCCGTCGCCCTCGACGACATCAAGAACGAACAGCCCGGAGGGGGTGATCGTCCCTTCGGTCTCGGCGCCGCCCTTGGCGGCCTCGTACGCCGCGAAGGTCTCGGAGACTTTCTTCTTCGCCTCGACGAGTGCGGCCTCGCCCGCGCCGATGCGCTCGTCGTTCGCCTTGTTGCGCTCCTGCGCCTTGGCGAGCGCGGCGGCATCGATCTCGGAGGCGTCGATCATCGCGGCGTTCGTGATGACGACCTCCTCGACGGGGACATTCTGCATGCCGTTGGTGGTCGTGGTGGAGACCGAAGCGATCTTGTCCACGACATCCATGCCCTCGACGACCTGCGCGAAGACCGCGTAGCCGGCGTTGCCGGAGATCGGCTGGTCCAGACGCGCGTTATCGACGAGATTCACGAAGAACTGCGAGGTGGCGCTGTTGGGGTCGTTGGTGCGGGCCATCGAGAGCGTGCCGCGATTGTTCTTCAGTCCGTTGCGCCACTCGTTGGTGATGGCGGGGCGGGTGGCCTTCTTGATGAGGCCCTTCTCGAAGCCGCCGCCCTGGATGACGAAGTTGGGGACGACTCGGTGG
The DNA here is from genome assembly GCA_964607595.1 of uncultured Phycisphaeraceae bacterium. Taxonomy (GTDB): domain Bacteria; phylum Planctomycetota; class Phycisphaerae; order Phycisphaerales; family UBA1924; genus JACKHC01. The sequence goes on along the minus strand of CAZSLT010000111.1, from coordinate 531 downwards.
AAGGTCGTGCCGTTGTAGAAGCCGTCCTTCACATAGGTGGCGAAGTTCTCGGCGCTGATGGGGGCGCGCATCGAGTCCAGCTCGATGACGATGTCGCCGTGATTGGTCGTCATGCGGACATACATAAATCGGGGTTTGTCCTGATTCTGGGCGCTGTCGCTCTGGGCCAGCGCGGGGGCGAATGTGGTCAGGAGCGTGAGCATGGCCGCGAGTGCGGCGACGAGTCGCATGGTCATGGTTGGCAATCCTTTATGAAGCGTGACACCCCGGGCGGCGACGGGTCGCGGCCGGGGCATCATGCTAACCGGAAGGGCGTGAGTGTGATGGAGTGCGGACGACCGGAAGGGGCCCGCGCTGATTGAACCGGCCCGCCGGGATGGGGTTTCAGGGCATCGCAGCACGGCATCGGCAACTGGTTTCGCAGAGCCCAAGAGGCCCCTAGAAAGGGGAATTACAGCCCGTCGCGAGCAGCCCGGCAGTCCCCTCCCCCTGACCCCCTCCCAGAGGGAGGGGGGCTTTGCAGGCCGTCAC
>CAZSLT010000110.1:0-9771 GCA_964607595.1 uncultured Phycisphaeraceae bacterium | reverse complement strand
TACTCCACCAGAAAGTCACGCTCGGCGTCGGGCATGGGGGGATGATACGACGGGAGGCAAGAGTTTCTTAGAGTCGCGAACGGGAGTGAGCGGACAGGACGGCCGGCCATGCCCCTCTGCCATCGATCTGTCCGCTCGTTGCCACTCGCGGCTCCGACAAAGCCCCTCACACCCTGAAAATCGCCCCCAGTTTCTTGCCCATCAACACACTCGCCCCCACCAGCGTCACCGTCAGCAGCGCCATCCCCCACACGCCCATCGCGCTGGCGATATGCAACCCATCCCCCAATCGCTCGCTGAACATGTAGATCGCCTTCGTGATCGGGTAGTGCATCTCCTGCTGCGCCAGAATCAGCGAGTCCGACACCTCCAGCATCGCGAAGCTGAACGCCAGCAGCCCGCCGGCGATCAGGTTCGCCATGATCAGCGGCACGATCACTTTCCGCACCGCCGTCACCGCCCCCGCGCCCAGATTCCGCGCCGCCTCCTCCAGATCGCCCGAGGTCTGCTCCAGCCCCGCCACCGTCGCGCGCACCACATACGGCAACCGCCGCACGGCGTACGCGATGATCAGGAACGGCACCGGGTTCGGTGTCGCCCCGAGAATGCTCGCGAACCCCGACAATGGCCCGCCCTCGCCGCCGCCGCCGAAGGGCCACCGCAGACTCATCGCCACATACCCGAACGCCATCACCAGCCCCGGCACCGCCAGTGGCAGCATCGCCATCGTGTCCAGCAGGCCGCGCCCCTTCACCTTCGTCCGCACGATGATGTACCCGATCAGCACCCCCGCGAAGATATCGATCAGCATCGCGCTGGACGCCAGTTTCAGACTGTTCAGAATCGACCCGAACGCCACCGGGTGCGTCAACGCGCCCTCGTAGTGCTCGCCTGTGAACGCGGTCGGGATGATCGAGCGGTACCACGATCCCTCCGCGGCGAAGCTCGTCAGCGTCACGCCCACATGCGGCATCAGCGCCAGCGCCGTCACCGCACCGAACGCCAGGCACGCCAGCCACCCGCGCCAGCCCGTCAGCGGCTTCTCGGCCGACGCCCGACCCGCCCGCGTCTGCGACGCATACGCCCGACCGCCGAACGCCACCTTCCCCACCACATAGCACAGCACCGCGGCCGCGAGCATCACCACCGTCAGCGCGTACGGCTGCGCGCTCGAGGTCACTTCCTTGATCCCGTTGAACACCTGCACCGGCGTCGTCGCGTAGAAATCGAACATCAGCGGCGTGCCCAGTTCGGTGAACGACCAGATGAACACGATCGTCCCGCCCGCGAACAGCCCCGGCCGGATCATCGGCAGCGTCACGCGGAAGAACCGCCGCCACGGCCCGATGCCCAGGTTCTCCGCCGCCTCATCGAGCGCCGGATCGAGATTCGCCAGCGCCGCCGTCGCGTTCAGATAGATGATCGGGTAGAGGTGCAGCGCCTCGGCGATCACCACACCCCAGAACTTCCCGCTGCCCAGGATGTCCCAGTCCGCGCCGAAGAGCCACTCCACCGCGCCGATTTGGCCCACCAGCGTCTGCGACAGCCCCTCCCACACGCTCTCGCGAAGCGTGTTCAGCGAGCCGAACCGACCCAGAATCATCCGCAGCCCGATCGCGCCGACGAACGGCGGCAGGATCAGCGGCACCAGGATCAACGCGTTCCACGCGCCCTTCAGCGGGTATCGATACCTCGCCGCCAGCATCGCCAGCGGCAGCGCAATGAGAATGCACAGCCCCGTCGTCGCCGTCGCCACCATCAGCGTGTTCACGAGCCCGCCCCGCAGCACCGGGTCGGCGAACACGAACAGGATGTGGTCGAGCGTGAACCCCTTGCCGGTCCGCGGGTCGGCCGCGAACGCGCCGCCCACCGTCAGCCACACCGGGTAGACCAGAAACATCCCCAGCAGCGCCAGCAGCGTGGCCAGCAACGCGTACTGACCCAGTTGGCGTGGTCTCATCGGCGGGCCTCGTGGCACCATCCCCGTCCCGGGCCGTGAAGCGGCGGGGGTGGGGGGAGGGGGGGGGGCGGGGGTAGGCGCGGCATGGTACCGGGCCAATGTCAACGCGTTGTATAGTGCCGGGCATGGACTTCCACGCCGCGGCCGCGCACATCGAGAACCTGCGCAAGACCCGCTCGCTCCGGCCCGTGGCGCCATCCATCGAGCGCGAGATCGCCTTCCAGGCCCGCGACCTGAAAAAACTCCAGAAGCGCACCGCCTCCATCGCCGAGGCGTGGAGCACGGTCATCCCCGGGCCGTTGGCCGATCACTCCGCCATCGACCGCCTGGCCGCCGGCGTGCTGACCGTCCGCGTTGCTGACGCCTCCGCCCGGTACGAACTCGACCGATACCTGCGCGAGGGAGGGCTCGAGCGGCTCCGCGCCGCCGCGTCCGCTCCGATCACACGCGTCAAGATCGTCGCCGGCTGATCCCCCGATCAGCCGCCTGTCGCCGGCGCGGGGATCACCACCACACCATCGCTCGTGCCGATCACCACGACGCCTTCCACCACCGACAGGTCCCTTGGCGGCGCGGGCAACTCCACGCGCCGGTTCTCAACGCTCCTGACCGTCTCGACCTCGGTCGCGTTGAACTCGTACAGACTGCGCTCCAGCGCCAGCACCTGGCCCATCTGCGCCAGCGTGCAGACCTTGCCCTCGGCGAATGCACCCGGCAGCACCTTCCAGTCCGTCGCGCGCTGATCCACGCCCACCAGCTCGCCGGCTTCGTCGAAGACCGCAACGCCGAGCTCGGAGGCGATCACCGTCTTGCCCGACATCGAAACGATCACCGCCTCGCCGCGCCCCGCGTCGAGCCGGTCCTTGGCGTCCAGCGGCGTCGTCCGCATGACACCGTCGCCCATGTACAACTGGCGCACCTCGCCCTCGGCGCCCATGACCAGGCACCGCTCGCCGAGCACCTGCGCATCAAGCGTCTCACGCGCCGGGAATTCCTCGTTCCGCCAGACCAGCGCGCCGCGGAACGGATCGAGCATCGCGATGCCCGTGCTCGTGCCGTACACCACGCCCCCGCCGTCGGTGGCCCGCACCCAGCGGATCGCGGTCCCCTCCATCTGCGTCATCAGAGACCGCCCCGTGCGCGCATCGAGCGCCACCACGCCGTGCCGCGCATCCGGCGCCTGCATGATCCACGACCCGACCTCCACGCCGTCCGGCGGCATGTCGCCTCCCACCGACAGCGCCCCGCCCCGCAGCGCGGCATCATGCACACGCCCCACACGCGTCGACGCCGACCACAGATGCGTCCCCGTCCCCGCGTCAAAGCCCGCGGCACGCCCGCTCCGCTCCACCACCACCACCGTGTCCGCGTCCACCAGCACGATCAGTTCGCTGAGCGTCACGCTCAGTTCCACCGGTGTCGGGAATCGCTCGTTCCCGCGCCCTTCGTCCATGATCTTCTCGAGCGTCTCCATCGGCGGCAGCAGACTCCGCACCGGCGCCGTCTCCCACATCACATCGCCCGTCCCCGCGTCGCGCATCACCAGCACGCGGTCGCGTGACCGCGCCCCGGCCTGCTTGGCCAGCAGGACGCCCCGCTCATCGATCCGCACCACCGACTCGCCGCTGACGCCGCCCCAGGCGCGCTCCAGCCCGCCCTTCCCGTCGGCCTTCCACATCCCGATCTTCCCCGTCGAGCCGTCGTAGAGCATGATCCGGTCCGTCGGCGCGCCCGGCCCGGCGTGCTGCTCGGCCCGCACCACGCCCATCCCCGCCAGCAGCACACCGTTGCCCTCGAGCGAGCCGATCGCCGGCCGACGCTCCAGCCGCGCCAGTTCCTCCCGCAACTGCGCCCGCCACGCGCCCGCGTCCATCACCCGGCCGTGATCGGTCAGCACAAACTCGGGGTCCCGACCCGTCACATCATCGAGCGCCGCCAGCGCGTTGCGCACACGCCGGCTCGCCTCCAGCCGATGGATCAGCCGGCCCGCGGCCTCGCTCGTCAACGCATCGCCCCGGGGCAGCACCACCCGCGCCACACGCAGCGCCTCCTCCAACGCGAAGATCGCCATGTGCGCTCGGCCGCCGGTCGTGTGCCGGTCCGCGGCCTCGATCCACGCCCGCGCCGCGCCCCGCGACATCGGGTACCGACGCGCGATCTCCTCGAACGCCTCCGGCGAGAGACTCCAGTTCACACGGTCCAGTTCTCGCTCCGCGGCCGCGTCGAACTCCGCGTACACCTCCGGCCCGTTCTCGATCACCAGCCGCCGGATGCGGCGCGTCGCTTCCGACGCCGCGGGAACCCCCGTCCGCGCATGCCGGTACTCCGCCGCCGCCAGCGACGCCGTCTCGAGAATTTTCTGATATTCCGCCACGGCCTCGCCGGGGCTGGCCATCATCTCGGCCGTCCGACCGGCCGCCATCAGGTGCGCCACCTGTTCCGCCGGGCTCGCCGCGGCGCGCCCCAGCCGGTCCAGCAGCGCCCGTCGCATCGGCAGGTTGATCGTTGTCGGCGCCTCCGCGTCGGACTCGATCATCTCCAGCAGCGCGGCGAACAACCGCGACCGCGCCGCCTCGTTCGCCGCCGACTCCGGGTCCGCCGAGAGCGAGTCCAGCGCCCGATCCACCGAGGAGACGATCTGATCGCCCTGCCCGGCGCGGTAGGACAACTCGGCGAAAGTCACCGCCGCCGTCGCGTCCCGCGGCGAGTCCTCCATCCGCCGGCGCAGCAACTCCGACGCCTTCTCCCACACCAGGTAGGTGTGCGCGCGCTCGTTGTCGGCCACGACCAGCGCGCTGGGCATCGCCACGATCTGCCCGGGATGCTCCAGCGCGATCTGTGTGCTTGTCGACTCCGGGTCCGCCTCGCCGAGATCGGCGACGCGCACGCCCTCGCCCGTCGGGATCAGCACCCGGTCGCCCGCCACGACCACGCGCCCGCGAATCCCGCCGTCGGGCACGCGCCCGACCCACTTCACCGGCACCGGCTCGACCAACCGGTCGATCGGCTTGGCCACCACCGAACTGATCGACACGCCCAGCAGCCATTCGTTCGCCTCGCCGGCGACCAGCAGGTAGTCCGGGTTGTTCATCGCCTGCGCATTGACGACCTCAAGCGGCTCGCCGGTCCACGCGTCGAAGATCAATATCGTGCGGCCATCCCCGGCGCAGATCATCACCTTGCCGTCGTGAACGATCGGCGCGCCGACCCGCCACGCCGCGTCGCGCCGACCGGCCGAGCGCAGCCGCGCCCGCTCGAGCCGGCGCACCCATCGCACGCGCCCGGTCGATGCCTCCACCGCCGCCAGCACACCGACCGGGTCGTCGATGTACACCAGCCCGCCCGCGACCGTCGGCAGGCTGCTCTCGCTGGCGAATAGCGGCGCGCTCTCCGTCCCCACGCTCCCGATGTTCCGCAGCCAACGCACCCGTCCCGTGTCGATCTCCAGCCCGACGAGATACGCCCCCGCCAGCCGTTTCTGCTGGTTCATCCGCAGCGCCGAGCACACCACGACGCCGCCCTCGATCATCGCCGGGCCGCGAACGATCGACTCCGTCAGCGCATCATCCGCCTCGGACCTGAGCGTCGTCGACCAGCGCAGTTGACCCGTCGCGCCGTCGATGCACATGACCATGCGGTCCGCGCCCGTCATCCGGGCCGTGTCCGGGCCGTCCCCGCCCACGACCACCACCGTGCCGCCCTCGACCGCGGGCATCAGCAGATCGATCGGACGCGACGCGTACCCGTATGTCCCGCGCATCATCGAGGTCCGCCCCGTCACGGGGACCCGCACCTCCCAGCGCTTCGAGAGCGTGAAGCGGTCCAGCGCCAGCACGCTCAGCCCATCCGTCACATACACCGTATCGCCCGACACCACCGGCAGTACGCGCAGCTCCGTCGCCAGATCGATCGAGCGCGGGCGGGATGCGTCCGTCGGCGCTTCGCCGATCACCGCCGTGGCCAGCGATCGCGGCAACAGCGATGTGATGTCCCGCGCGTCCGCCCGGTCCAGCGGCCCGCGCCCGATCTGCAGGTCGGGCGCCTCGGCGACGCCGATCTCCCCGCCGACGCCCAGGCCCATCCCCTCGCGCCACCGCGCCCGCAGCAACAGCGCCTCGCGCCGTGTCGCACGGCCGGAGTTCCGCCCGTCGGCGCCCGCGTAGGCGCACACCGTCTCCAGCAGCTTGAGCGCCGCAGTCGCGCCGTCGCCCGATCGGCGCGGGTGCGCATCCAGCGACCTCAGTTCTACGAGCGCCTGGCCGAACTCGGCGTCCTCCACCCGCGCCTGGATGAGCCGCATCGCCGCCTCGAACCCCGCGGCGGTCAGCAACCGCGTCGACGCCGCACGCTCCAGTTCGCCCGCCCCGAGCATCCGTGCCGCCGTGGCGCCCTCGATGTCCTCGTACCGCGCCAGCAACTCCGCATCGGCGCGGATGAGCGACTCGATGCGCACGCGCACGCTCGTGAAGAGGTCCGGGTCGCCCTCGACCGCCAGCACGCGCTCGCCCTCATTGTCCAGCAGCGACTGAAACACCGCGATGGCCTCGCGCACATTGCCGATCGCCCGCATCTCCCGCGCCCGGGCCACCGCCTCGGACGCCGTCGCCGAGTCGTCCACATACACCGGCACCTCGAACTGCGCCAGCGCCGGCGGGCCGCCCATCAGCGTCAACGCCGCCGCCGCGACCGCCCATCTCACGCTCAGAACCCGACTCCGCACCCGTGCCTCCGATCCGCCCCCGACCAGGACTTCCCCACCATCCCAAACCGCACAGACCGAACCCGGTTGCTCCCACCGGCTCGCGGCCGCCCCGGCGAACCCCGATAGAGGAGTCGATCCGAACCGCGCGCCGGCCGACCCAGGGCACCATGGCCGCCCGCGCCCAACCCGACGGGCCAGCCCACGCATGGACGCACCCACCCACGCGATGACCGTCTCCCCGGCAGCCGCCGCCGCGCTCGGAGGCGTCGCCGCCGCCAAGCCCGGCCGTCCACGCGTCGTCGTCCTCTTGATCATCGCCATCGTCCTCATGGGGCTCGCCGACCTCGGTCTCACGCTCACCTACATGCGGGGCGTCGGGATGATCGAGGCCAACCCCATCGCCCGCTACATGCTCTCCATCGGCCACGAACGCCAGCTCATTCTCTACAAACTCAGCTCGCTCGCCCTCTGTTGCGGCACGCTCTTCCTCATCCGTCGCCACCGCAAGGCCGAACGCTGCGCCTGGCTCTGCACCGCCATCATGGTCGGGCTCTCCATCCACTGGACCCGCTACAACGCCGCGATGCAGTCCATGCACCGCGAGATGACCGAGGTCGCCCTCGCCGGCTCGTCCGAGCCGTGGATCACCCTCGCCGAGCAGCACTAGCGCACCACAGGCGTGACGCGTCACGAGACGCCATCTCAACCGCCAGCGCCATCGCGCTCCGCATCGAGCCCGCGTCCGCGATGCCTTTGCCCGCGATGCCGAACGCCGTCCCGTGATCCGGGCTCGTCCGAATCGTCGGCAGTCCGATCGTCACATTCACCGCCTCGTCAAACGCGAGCGTCTTGACCGCGATCAAACCCTGGTCGTGGTACATCGCCACCACCAGATCAAAGCCGCCCCGCGCCGCCTCCCGGAACACCGTGTCCCCCGGGTACGGCCCCCGCGCATCGATCCCCTGCTCACGCGCCACCGCGATCGCCGGCTCGATCACACGCCCCTCCTCCGATCCCAGCAGCCCCGCCTCGCCCGCGTGCGGATTGACCCCGCACACGGCGATCCGCGCGTTCTCCACGCCCAAACCGCGGCACGCCAGATCCCCCAGTTCGATCGTCTCATGAACACGACCGATCGTCAGCGTCCCCGGCACCTCGCTCAAAGGAATGTGCGCCGTCGCCAGCATCACGCGCATGGTCGGCGCCACGAACAACATCCGCGACCGTCTTGCCCCGAACCGCGCCGCCAGCAACTCCGTGTGACCCGCGAATTTCCCGTGCCCGGCCAGCGACCACGCCTCCTTGCTGATCGGGCCCGTCACGATCGCCGACGCCCGCAGCGGGTCCGACCCGTCCCTCAGGCACCGCGCGATCGCATCCTCCACGAACCGGAAGGAAGCGCCACCCCCAACTGCTGTCGCCGCCGCCTTGACGGGCCAAACCGCGTCCGCCGGCTCGTCATCGATGACCATCACATCCCACGCCGCGGCGTGCGCCTCGCCACCGCTCCCGCGCGCCACCCGCCACCAATACGGCTCCACCCCCACAGCGTCCGCCGCCCGCGCCATCGCCCCAGACCACCCGTGAATCACCCACTTGGCACGCCGGCGAAGATCCGCGTCCGAGAGCGCGCGCACGATCACCTCCGGCCCGATCCCGAAGGGATCGCCCATCGACACCGCCACCACCGGCGGCACGCCCGCCCCCGGCCGTGACCTCTGCGAGTCAGCGCTCATCGCCGAATCCTACGCCCCAGAGGCCCGACGCCCCTCAGCCCCGCTGAAACCCCGACCTCGATAGGCCCAATGAACCCCCGGAGACACGCCCCCGGGTACCCTCACCATGATCCAGGCCCCCGCCATGCCCAATCCCGCCGCTCAGCCCCGTGCCGACCGCTACCGCGACGACCTCGCCACGCCGGACGAGCGCACCTACGCCACTTTCCAGAATCTCGTCGGCCTGGCCAATATCGCCTCGGGCATCCCCCTCATCGGGCTGATCGCCACCCTCATCATGTGGCAGATCAAGAAGGCGCAGTCGCCCTTCCTCGACGACCACGGGCGCGAAGCCATGAACTTCCAGATCTCTCTGGTCATCTATTCCGTCGGCGGCATCATCGCGGCCGTCCTCTTCGGCATCATCACCATCGGAATCGGCTTCGTCTTCTTCCCGTTCCTGGCCATTCTCGGCACGGCGGCGCTGGTCGTGATCCAGCTCGTCGGGTGCATCCGCGGCGCCATCGCCGCCAACCGCGGCGAGTACTACCGCTACCCCATGACCATCCGCGTCATCCCCACACCCGCCTGACTCATTCACCACAGAGGCACAGAGCGGATCTGCCCGTGAGGGAATGATCCTGCTGACTCCGCCTTTCTCATCCCGATCCCTTCTCTGTGCCCTCTGTGCCTCTGTGGTTTAGAATGGCGGCGTGCCCCTCCTCGAGGCCTTCAATCTCGTCAAGACCTTCGCCTCCCGCACCGTCGTCAAGGGCGTGTCGTTCCATGTCGATCAGGCCGAGATCGTCGGCCTCCTCGGACGCAACGGCGCCGGCAAGACCACCTCATTCCGCATGGTCATCGGCATGATCGACGCCGACAAGGGCCATGTCCGTTTCAACAACCAGGATGTCTCAGGGCTGCCCATGTACCGCCGCGCCCTCCGCGGCATGGGCTACCTCTCCCAGGAGCCCTCCATCTTCCAGCGCCTCACCGTCGAGCAGAACCTCCTGGCCATCCTCGAGGTCCGGCGCGTCCCCCGCGCCAAGCGACGCAAGCGCTGCGCCGAGCTCCTCGAACAGTTCGGCCTCACGCACAAAGCCCACGACCCCGCCCGCACCTGCTCCGGCGGCGAGCGCCGCAAGCTCGAGATCGCCCGCGCGCTCGTCACCGACCCGCTGCTCATCCTGCTCGACGAACCCTTCTCCGGCGTCGATCCGCTGGCGGTCGAGGACCTCCAGAACGAGATCCGCCGGCTCAAGTCCATGGGCATCGCCGTGCTGATCACCGACCACAATGTCCACCAGACCCTGCGCATCTGCGACCGCGCCTACATCATCAACGAGGGCCGCGTCCTCCGCGAGGGCACCCCCAAACAGCTCATCAACGACCCC
>CAZSLT010000109.1:9174-9837 GCA_964607595.1 uncultured Phycisphaeraceae bacterium | reverse complement strand
GGCGGGATGAGGGGGTGGTGGCTCACGCTGATGATGGTGTGCCGACGGCCGGGTGGGTTGTGGGAGGAGATGCGCATCGACAAGCGGGGAGCCGATGCCTTGGAGATCACGAGCGTGTTCCTCGGCGCTTCATCCGGCCTGATCGCGGTCGCGTTGCTCGGAACGACCCGGATGGTGCACGAGTTCGACGATTGGCTCGGCGTACTCGCGGTGGTGATCGAGATGTTGTTCGTGGTCCCGTTGCTGCTGATCGCGCTTTTCGGGCTCAACTGGATCGCGCGCACCATCATGATGAGCGTGCTGAGGGCACGGGGGGATCGGTTGTCGGTGGCTGCCGGGCAGACCATCATCGGTCATGTATCGACCGTCTGGGTCTTGATTACCCCATGCATCGCGCTGCTGTCGATTCATCGGATCACGGTTCGCTGGCATGGCGGTGTCTCGGATCTCGCGGTGATCTCCGGGTTGCGCTTTTCGGTGATGCAGGGTGTGCGCCTCGCTGGAGTGGTCGTGCTCATCGCCGGGCTCTGCGTCTTCGCTGTCGGATTGTGGACCGGCGCGCGGGCGCTGACGGATTCTGAAGGGTGATGTGGAGTCCACGGGATTGAGTGTTTTCTCCGCCGCCCAACCACAGGACGGGGAGGAAACGGTATCTCCCCCGCT
>CAZSLT010000109.1:0-9164 GCA_964607595.1 uncultured Phycisphaeraceae bacterium | reverse complement strand
CTGGCAGCGGGGGAGGAAGCCGTTGCGCACCCCTCATCCGTCGGCTCACTCTGCTCGCGTCTCAAGAGAACCCGCCCCGACACGGGGCGGCTCGCGAGACCGGCTCACCCGAACCAGGTCTCGCCGATGCGTCGGCAGACGATCTTGTTCTCGTCGTACACGCGCAGCAGCCGTTCCAGCGGCTCGTGCAGCGGCTCGCGCTCGGCGCGGAAGGTCGAGTGGTGGATCGGCATGAGCAGCCGGGCGCCCATGCGATCGGCCATCTGTGCGGCCTGCTCGGGCGTGGCGTGGTGCTTCTCGTACGGCGCGTAGGAGTTGCCGATCCCCAGGATCGCAAGGTCCAGCGGGCCGAGCCCGTCGAAGGCGTGGGTGTGGGCGGTGTCGCCGGCGAAGAAGACGCGCCGGTCGCCGTGCTCGATGAGGTAGGCGTTGACGCCGCGGTTGCGATCGAAGAACCACCGCGCGCCCCAGTGGGCGGGCTCGACGGCGCGGAGGACGAGGGAGTCCAGGTCGATCTCGCGCTCGGCGGGCAGTTCGATGACCTCGCCGAACCCCTTGGGCACGAGCCGTCGCGTGCGCGCGGGGACGATGACCGTGGTGCGGGGGTTGACGAGCCGGCGGAGCGAGACCTTGTCCCAGTGGTCGAAGTGTGCGTGCGAGAGCAGGATGAGGTCGATGTCGGGCAGGTCGTGGATGTCGCCGGGGAGCTCGGTGGCGCGGGCGCGCCCGATCATGCGCTTGCCGAACTTGAAGCCCGATCGCTCGCGGAAGTGCGGGTCGGTGAGGATGGTCCGGCCCCCGACGCGCAGCAGCGTGGTGGCCTGGCCGATCCAGCACGCCGCGATCGGCGACTCGCCCCATCGGAGGTTGCACGGCATGGCGCCCGCGGCGGGCTGGGGTGAGGGCGATGGCAGCAGGCCGAATGACTCCGCGGCGATCTGCGCAAGATCGCGTGCCGCGGTGCGTGCGGTTTCCAGGGGTCGCTGGCCGGTTCGTCGTGCTGGCTGACTCATGCGTCCATGGATCCTACGAGCGGCTTGCCGCGCGGTTCGGGGCGCGGAGTGAAGGTGTGGGCGGCGGGGAAGGCGTCGATCGCGGGAGGAATTGTCCCCATACTTGACGGCACCGGACCGGCGTGCTCCGCCCCGTTCGGGGTGGGCGATGAAGCATATTCCGATAAGAACGGCCCGGACCAGCGCGAGAACCGACGCGGACCATGATCGGGAGTTATCGCGGACCCATGAAGCGACCCTCATCGTTGTTTCATCAACGGATCGATCATGTGGGAGCGATGTGCATGGACCCGGCACGCGGAGCGTGTCGAACACGGAGACGCAGAGAGACGCCCGCGGATCGGGCGCCTCGACGACGAATGGACTCGGAGCCACAACCAGTGAGCCAGCAAGCACTCATGGAACGACTGTTTGGCGTGCTCGTGTCCGGCGATCGCGCCGGAGCGAAGCAGATTGTTCAGGAAACCCTCGATCAGGGCGCTTCGGCGCGGCGGGTCATCACCGACCTGCTCTGGCCGACCTACTCCACGATCGAGAAGATGTACCGCTCGGACAAGATGACGACGCTCGTGCACCACATGAGCACGCGTCTGCTCCGCGTGCTGACCGACCAGACGGCGATGCACCTGGAGCATGAGGCATCCAACGGCCGCACGGTGCTGGCGTTCTGCGGCCCGACCGACGCCGATGAACTCGGCGCGCAGATGGCGGTCGACCTCATGGAGGCCGGCGGCTTCAGCGTGCGGTTCGCCGGCGGCGGCATCGCGGGCGACGAGATCCTCGAAGAGGTGCAGTCCACCCAGCCGCACGCGCTGGTGATGTTCGCCTCGGCCCCGAGCGACCTGCCCGAGATTCGGCGGATCATCGACAACATCTCCGAGATCGGTGCGTGGAAGCACACGCAGGTCATCGTGGGCGGCGGCGTCTTCAACCGGGCCGACGGCCTGGCCGAGGAGATCGGCGCCGACCTCTGGGCCTCCACGCCCGGCGAACTCGTCGAGGCGATGCTCGACGAACCCGAACGCCGCGCCGAGCCCGACCAGCGGACCGTCGGGCGCAAGCGCCGCAAAGCCGCCTAAGGACTTCGCGAGTCCACCAGAAACACACTCATCCGCCGGCCCCGTGCGCACGACCCTGCGCGCGGGGCCTTTATTTCCGGATTGGCCCCGCGGCGGCCCGGTCGGTGTGTGGTAGTGTCTTGGCCGCATGACACGGGCAGGGATGCCAAGAAATCTGTGGGAGGCCAGCGCGCCCCCGATCGAGGTCGCCGCCGGGCCCGGCGTCTCGATGTCGCTGTGCGTGCTGTCTTCCAGTTCCTCGGGAAACTGCAGCATCCTGACGATCGACGACGGGCATGCCGCGTCCCGAGTCATGATCGACGCCGGGCTATCTCCGCGGCGCACGAAGCGTCTGCTGGGCGATCTGGGGCTCTCGCTGGCGCAGATCTCGGGCGTCATCTACACGCACCTCGACTCGGATCACTGCCACCCCGGCTGGGCGAGCGACCTGCCCGCGGGCGCCTGGGTCCGCATGCACGCCCGCCACGCCCGACGCTCGCGCGAGTGCGGCATGCACCTCCGCAAGCCGGACTACTTCGAGGGCGAGTTCGAGGTCGCCCGCGGCGTCCGCGCCACGCCCGTGCTCATGGCCCACGACGGGCTGGGGGTCGCCGCGTTCCGCTTCGACTCAGGGCACGGCTCGCTCGGATTCGCGACCGATTGCGGGCGGGTGACCCGCGGCCTCGTGGACACGCTCGAGGGCGTCGACACGCTGGCGATCGAGTCGAATTATTGCCCCGAGATGCAGCAATCGAGCGCCCGCCCGGAGTTCCTCAAGCGTCGGATCATGGGCGGCGCGGGGCACCTTTCGAACCAGGAGTGCGCCAAGGCGGTCCGCCATATCCGGCCCCGGGAGCATGTCGTGCTGCTGCACCTGTCGAGGCAGTGCAACACGCCGCAGCGGGCCGCGTCCGAGCACCGCGACGCGGCGTACACCCTGACCATCGCCTCGCACGACACGCCGACGGGCGAGATTCGAGTGGGCGCGATCTAGCCGGCCGTCCCCACACAGCACACACATACGCCGAAGGTCATCGGATTGGTTCGCACATCGGTGAATCCGGCGTCGGCGATCGACGAGGCGAGTTGTTCGCGGGTCAGGAAAGTCTCGATCGAACGCGGCAGGTACTTGTACGCGCCGGATCGGTCCCGCGCGATGAGCGTCGCCGTCAGCGGCATGATGCGCCTGGTATAGAAGTTGTTGACCCACGCCACCGGCGCCGGGCGCGGGCGCGAGAACTCCAGCACGACGACCCGCCCGCCCGGTCGCAGCACGCGCCGGAACTCCGCCAGCGCCCGCGCCGGGTCCTGCACATTGCGCAGGCCGAAGGCGATCGAGACGATGTCGAAGGAGTCATCCGGCAGGTCGAGCGCGGTGGCGTCCCCCCGCCGGTATTCGATGTTCGTTCTTGACGCGTCGGCCTTGGGGTGGAGCCGCTTGGCGCGGGCGATGTCGAGCATCTCGGGCGTGAAGTCCACGCCGAGTACGGACGAGGCGCCGGCGTCGGCGAAGGCGCGGGCGAGGTCGCCCGTGCCGCAGGCGACATCCAGCACGCGGTCGGTCGGCCGGACGCCCGCCATGCGCACCGCGGCCTTTCGCCACGCCTGATCGCGTCCGAAGGAGTGCAGCCGGTTATTGAGGTCATAGGACGAGGCGATGGACGCGAACATCGCGCGGACCTTGTCCGGCTTGTGCGCATCCTCGTGGGGGTTGCGCGAGAGGTCCTCCGCGCTCCAGGCGGGCGGGGCGTGGGAGCGGCCGGGCGCCGTTGGGGGGGATGGTTGCGGTGGGGGGGCCATCGGGGCGACATCCTATGGGGGCTGACTGGCGGGCGGGCGGGGCGTACCCTGTTGTGGGCCGCACACCCAACCCGCCCATCGGAGGAGTCCGCCATGTCCATGCTGAGAGTCGTTCTGGTGTCCGCGTTCGTGCTGGGATCGGCGTGCGCGATGACGGGGTGCGTGACGAACGCCGCGACGGGCAGGAGCCAGTTGAACCTGCTGAGCCGCGACGAGGAGATCTCGCTGGGAGCGCAGGAGGGGGCGAAGATGACCGACGCCTACGGCGGGGCGATCACCGACCCGCAGCTCGCCGGGTACATCAACCGTGTCGCCCGTTCGATGCTCCCGTATGTCGAGGGTGATTACGGCGACCTGCCGTGGGAATTCACTTTTATTGACTCGGATGAGATCAACGCGTTCGCGCTGCCCGGGGGCAAGGTGTTCTTCACGCGCGGGCTGGCCGCGCGGCTGACCAACGAGGCCCAGATGGCGGGCGTGCTGGGGCACGAGATCGGGCATGTCACGGCCGAGCACGCGGACAAGCACATCAGCCAGGCGCTGATCATCAACGGCGCCGTGACAGTCACGGGGGCGGTCATCGGCGACGGTAGCGCCACGACGCAGATCGCCATGCAGGCGCTCCAGACGGGGTCCGGCCTGTTCGCGCTCAAGTTCTCCCGCGAGGACGAGCTCGAGGCCGACCGGCTAGGCATGCGGTACATGCGCAAGGCCGGCTACGACCCACGCGGCCTGCGGGCGGTGATGGAACTGTTCCTGCAGATGGCGGGGGAAGGCAGACCGCCGGAGTTCCTCTCGACCCACCCGGACCCGCAGCGCCGGATCGATCAGATCGACGACCGCACCAGCCACATGGCCGAGACCAACCTCGGTCTCTACGAGGATCGCTTCCAGCGCGAGTTCCTGGCGCCGCTGCGGGCCCGGTATGGCGCGGCCAAGATGAGCGCGGTCGATGTGGAGTCCCCCGCGCTATGGTGCGGGCTGTGTCGGGATGGGGAGTGAACTGACTCTTGTGGTCCAAGACGAAACGAGCGATCAAGAGTCTATGGTGGGAGTCGCTCGCCGACCGCGTGGATATTCATGTCACGACATACCCGACTGGTATTGATTGCGGTCGTGCGTGGATCACCGTTGACGGTGCGCAATGGCTTGAAGTCCGGGATTGTGATCGTTGTGCTGCGCACTTGAAGGCGAGACGAGAAGGACGCGAACCCGGCCCTGAGTGCGACGAACATTTGGGTGTGGGCGATGTGCTCGGCACGATCACGCGATACCTGGAGTCTTCGTTTGACGAGTCCTACTCGTGTGACGACGAGTTGACTCAGGTCTTCGTGGCGTTGGATCGTCGGCTTGGGAAGCGGCGGTTGCGTGAGATCGACTTGAGTTTGATTCCGGAGCACGCACAGCCGTTCTTTCGGCTTCGGTGCGAGGCGGAAGGCGTCCGCGTCGCACCTGATCAAGCGAAATAGAAGGGAGTAGAAGCCGAAGCCCTCACCCCGCCCTCTCCCAAGGGAGAGGGGGCCGACCCCCTCCGTCACTCGCGTTGCTCGTGACACCTCCCCCGCCGGCGGCGGGGGAGGGAGCTACAGCACCGGTCCGAAGAGTTTGGCCGTGTTCTCGGCGAGCCGCGCGACCTTGCCGCGTGCGAGCCACTGCTTGGCGTCGATCGGCGTCGAGTCCTTGATGTAGGCGGCCTGCAGATCGCTCACCGAGCGTGTGACTTCCTCGCCGAAGAGCAGCAGCGTCAGTTCGAGATTAAGCCGGAACGAGCGGATGTCGAAGTTGCCGGACCCGACGATCGCGAAGGCGTCGTCCACCACCAGCGTCTTGGCGTGCAGCAGCCCCGGCCGGTACTGGTGGATGCGGACGCCCGCCTCGAGCAGCTCGGCGTAGTACGCGCGGGCCGCGGCCGAGACGAGCCGGTTGTCCGATCGGAGCGGCACGACCACATCGACCTCGAGCCCGCCCAGCGCCGCGGTGCGGAGCGCGACGATCAGCGGCTCGTCGGGGACGAGGTAGGGCGTGGTGAGCGTGACGCGGTGGTCCGCCTCGTGCATCGCGCTCACGATCACATCGCGGAACGACCCGATGCTCTGGATGGGCGCGGTGGGGATGGCCTGGGCCGCGACCGTCCCCGTCTCCAACTTCGCGGGCGTGAAAAGGCGCTCGGGGTCGGGGAACGCGCCGGTTTCGTAATGCCAGTCCTCAAGGAAGACCAATTGGAGCGAGTGGACCACCGGCCCCTGCAGCCGCACGACGACATCCTTCCACACCAATCCGTCGTCACGACCGTAGGACGGGTCGCAGAGATTCGCCGAGCCGGTGTGCGCGATCGCGCCATCGATGATCGCGAGTTTCCGGTGGTTGCGCAGGTCGATGCGGTGCAGGTGGTGGCGCAGCGGATTGACCGGCAGCGCCGAGACCACCTCCACCCCAGCGCGGCGAAGTTCGTGGCAGGTGTGTGAGCGCAGGAACGGGCGCGAACCCGCGGCATCGGCCAGAAAACGGCATGCGACGCCACGCGCCGCCGCCCGCTTGAGCGCCTCGAACACCACCCGCCCGTACTCGTCGTCCATCACGATGTAGAAGAGCAGGTGGACATGGTGCTCGGCGGCGTCGATGTCCGCGGCCAGCGCCACAACGGCTTCCCTCGTGCTGTCGATCAGGCGGGCATGGTTGCCGAGTTTGATGGGCATCTCACCCACCTTCTGGCAGAGCCGGACGAGGTCGCGGTGCCGGCGCGGGACCGCGGTGTCCGGGGGCCGGCGGACGGCCCGGGCCTGTTCGCCGATCGAGGCCACGAACTCTGCCGCGGCCTGCCCGTACCGCTTGCCCCGACGCTTGCCGAGGTTGGTCCCGCCCAGGAGCAGGTAGACCCCCAGCCCGACGAACGGGGCGAAAATGATAATCAGGAGCCATGCGGTGGCCTCCGCGGGCCGGTGCCTGCTGATCACGACGGGCACCAGCAGGATGCGGATCGTCCAGTCGCCCAGGACGAGGATGAGCGGCAGCCACGAGGCCAGGTGGTCGAGGGCGTTGGCCATGTTCGGGCGATCGTACCCGGGCGGGGTTCCCGGGCCCGGAGTGCGATTCGTCTATTGCCGCGCCCCCAATGGGCCGATCGACCTCTAGAATGTTCGACCCGCCGGTTCCCGGGCGTTGGCGACGCCCCTGGCGAGACCCGAACACTTCCCTCCACGGTGGAATACGATGACCTCCGCTCCGCGAGCCGTCCGCCCGTCCGTCAATGGCTGGAACGCCGAGTATCTCGATGCCCAGTACGCGCTATGGAAGCGCGACAGTTCATCGGTGCCGGCGGACATGGCGCAGTTCTTCCGTGGCTTTGATCTGGCCTCCGGGATGAACGGCGTGGCGGCGCCGGTCGGCCCGGGCATGCCCGAGGGCGGCGCCAAGGCGTCCGAGGACCGGGCCCAGAGCGCGGTGTCGACGCTTATCCAGCATTACCGCGAGCGCGGCCACCTCTGCGCCGCGATCGATCCCTTCGGGCGCGAGCGCCCGATGCCGCCCTCGCTCGATCCGACCTGGCACGGCCTGCGGGAGAGCGACCTGGATCGCTCCTTCGACGCCGGGACGCTCTCGGCCGACGGCTCGCCGATGACGCTGCGGGACATCATCGCGCACCTCGACGACACCTACTGCGGGTCGATCGGCGCGGAGTTTGCGTATGTGTCCGACGAGAACGAGTGGAAGTGGCTCACCGAACGGATGGAGCGGACGCGCAACCGTCCCGCGTATGACAACCCCCGGCGCGTCCATGTGCTGTACCAGCTCTACCGCGCCGAGCTCTTCGAGAAGTTCTGCGCCAAGCGGTACCCCGGCGTGAAGCGGTTCAGTCTCGAGGGCGGAGAGTCCATCATCCCGATGCTCGACCGATTCGTGGAGAAGGCGGGCGACGATTACGGCGTGCAGGAGGTCGTGTTCGCGATGAGCCACCGCGGCCGGCTGAATGTGCTGACCAACATCATCGGCAAGGCCTACGAGCAGATCTTCACCGAGTTCCAGGATGCCTGGGACGAGGATGTGGTCATGGGCGGCGGCGATGTCAAGTATCACCGCGGCTACAGCGCCAACAGGATTCTGCCGTCGGGCAAGCATGTGTGGATGGCGATGAACTCGAACCCGAGCCACCTCGAAGCGGCGTGCGCCGTGGCGCTGGGGCGCTGCCGCGCCAAGCAGCGGCTGCGGGGCGACACCGAGCGCCGGATCGTCATCCCGATGCTGATGCACGGCGACGCGGCCGTCATCGGGCAGGGCGTCGTCGCCGAGAATTTCAACCTGTCGCAGCTCCGCGGCTACGCGGTCGGCGGCACGGTGCACATCGTCATCAACAACCTGATCGGGTTCACCACCGGGCAGGAGGAGGCGCGCTCGACGCGCTACTGCACCGACATCGCCAAGATGATCGAGGCGCCGGTGCTCCATGTGAACGCCGAGGACCCCGAGGCGTGCGTCCACGCCATCGAGATGGCCCTCGAGTATCGGATGACCTTCAAGAAGGACATCGTGCTCGATGTGGTCTGCTACCGCAGGCACGGGCACAACGAGACCGACGAGGCGATGTTCACGCAGCCCCTGCTCTACGAGCAGATCAAGGACAAGCCGAGCGTCGTGAACTCGTTCGCGCAGCGGCTGCTGGCCGAGGGCGTGATCTCGGAGCAGGACGCCGAGCACATCCGCGCCGGGCTCGACGAGCAACTGGACAAGGCGTACGAGAAGGTGCAGAAGGCTCCGGTCGATCCGAACCCGGACCCCGGGCACCTCCGCTGGACCGGCATGACCAACCACTGGACCTTCAATCCGGTGGACACCGCGATCTCGCGCCAGGCGGCCTCCGAGATCGCCTCGGCGATGGGCCGGTGGCCGGCGGGGTTCACGCCGCACCGCAAGCTCGTCAAAACGCTCCACGAGCGCGCCGCGGTCGTGGAGAACGACCAGCCCTTCGACTGGGCGACCGGCGAATTGCTGGCGATCGGCGCGACGCTGCTGGAGGGGACGATCGTGCGTTTCACCGGGCAGGACTCCTGCCGCGGGACCTTCAGCCAGCGTCACGCGGTGATCGTCGATGTGCAATCGGGCGATCGGTATGTGCCGCTGAACAACATCCGCGAGCTCGGCCAGCCGGGGACGGACCTCGATGTCGGGACGATCGATGAGCACGGCCGCCCGCGCCAGGCCAAGTTTTGCATTTATGACAGCCCGCTGTCGGAGTACTCGGTGCTCGGGTTCGAGTACGGGTTCTCGCTGGCGGCGCCGAACATGATGGTCATCTGGG
>CAZSLT010000108.1:0-10145 GCA_964607595.1 uncultured Phycisphaeraceae bacterium | reverse complement strand
TCTTCACGACGGCGATCGTCTCCTCACCGACATTCCGCAGACGAACCGTCTTCTTTCGCTGCGACCGCGGCGGGACATCGCCCATGTCCAGGTCTTCGTCGCTGATGACCAGCGGCGGCGCGCCGGAACGCGCCCTCTCCCCCTGAATCTTCGTGCCGGGCTGGCGGTTCTGCGCGGTCGCCTGTGGCGTCATCGCCAGCCACGAGAGCGAACAAACCAGTACCGACAACAGGATTCGACTCGGCATGCTCATCTCCGATCTCCTCTCCCATACCCCGCGCCCGCAAGGGGGGAGGGGCGGGGGATGGCGGGCGGGGACCACCCGCGCTACCCCAATCATTCCGAGAGCGGGGACAGGGGGTTGCACAGACCGCCCCGATGGCCCCGAAAGGGGGATACGCCCGTTACCGCCCCGTGAAGAATTCCTTGATCTTATGGATTGTCGTCTGACGACCCACCCACGCGATCGACTCGGTCAGGGGGATCTCCTTCGGGCATACCTTCACGCAATTCTGGGCGTTGCCGCACTCCGAGACCCCCGCGGGCCCCGACATCGCGTCCAGGCGCTGCTTGGCGAGTTCCCGGCCCGTGGCGTGCATGTTGAAATACCGGACCTGGCTGATGATCGCGGCGCCGACAAAGGCGTGCTCCCATTCCTCCGCGTCCGGCTCGAGCGTGTACTGCGGGCACGCCTCGAGGCAGCACCCGCAGCTCATGCACTCCGACAGCTTATACCGCTGCTGCTGACGCTCGGGCGTTTCACGCGGGCCGGGGCCCAGGTGGTAGGTGCCGTCGATGGGGACCCAGCCGGCGATGCGTTCAAGATCATTGAACAATCGAGAACGATCGACGAAGAGATCGCGGTTCACCGGGAACTTGCTCATGGGTTCGAGCGTGATCTCGTCGCCGTCGTTGGGCGCGTGCTCATCCATCAGGCACGAGCACGACTGGCGGACGCGGCCGTTGATCACCATCGTGCAGGCGCCGCAGACCTCTTCGAGGCAGCCGCAGTCGAACGACACGGGGGTTGTCTTTTTGCCTTCGACCGTCACCGGGTTGGCCGCGATCCACTGGAGGCACGAGATCACATTCGCGCTGCCGGAGCCGCCGCTGGAGGCCTGCACGGGCACATCGAACTTCTCCCAGTGCGAGGGCTTGCCCGGCCCGTCGCACCGCTTGATGTTGAACCGCACCGTCCGTGCCTGTCCCGACGCCTTGTCCTTTGAAGCACTCATCGCCGCTCCTGATGGCATGCCGTCTCTAATCACACGCTCACTTCAGACCCCGACCGCGCCCACCGGGTTCTTCTCCATGGGGACGCCTTCCTTGGCGACCTTCGGCCCGCTCTCGACCTTCCCGTAGGTCCGCGCCCGCGGCTTGACCAGACCGATCTCCACCGGCTCGAACGAGATCCGTGAGTGTCCGCTGGGAGCATCGAACTCCGCGACGGTCGTCTTGAGGAATCGCTCGTCGTTCCGCTCGGTGAAGTCCTCACGGTAGTGCGAGCCGCGTGACTCTTCGCGCGCCAGCCCGCCGCGGAGGATCGGGTCCGCCAGGGCCAGCATGTCGCCGACGACGCGTGCCCAGTTGAGATTCTGATTGGTCCAGGAGCCGGTATCGGCCAGCGCCATGCGGCCGTACCGGTCGCGGAGCTCGTCGAGCTTCGCCAGCGCCTTGCGGAGCCGCGCGCCGGATTTCACCACGGTCGATGCCGCGGTCATCTCCGCGCCGAGTTCTTTGGCGATGACATAGGGATTCTCGTTGCCCCTGGCCCCGAGCAGCCCCGTGATCCTGCTCTCCTGATGGGCCACGGCGCTCTCGTACATGGACGCGGGGGCGTGCGATGAAGGGTCGGCGCCGTGATCACGGACATAGTTCGCCACGCCCTCTCCGCAGAAGAGGCCGTCGAAGATGCACGAGAGCAGGGCATTCGCCCCCAGCCGGTTGGCGCCGTGGTACTGGTAGTTCACTTCGCCGAAGGCGTACAGCCCGTCAACATTCGTCATCATGTTGCGAGCGTCGCCCTTGACCATGCCCTTGAGGTCGTCCTTGGGCGCGTAGGTCGTCCACAGCCCGCCCATCGAGTAGTGCACGCCGGGGAAAATCTTCATGGGCAGTTCCGCGGGGTCCTCACCGACGAACTTGCGGTAGATCTCGATGATGCCGCCGAGCCGCGTCTCGAGGAACTCCCGCGTCTGGTGGGTCAGGTCGAGATAGACCATGTTCCCTCCGCCGACGCCGAATCCCGCCATGCACACGCTGAAGATCTCACGCGTGGCGATATCTCGCGGCACGATGTTCCCGTACTTGGGGTACTTCTCTTCGAGGAAGTACCAGCGCTCGGTCTTTTCCTCCAGCCGGCGCGGGTCGCGCCCGGAGTCCGGGTGCGGGGCCCATCGCCCATCCTTCTTCACCGCGGGCACCCAGACACGCCCTCCCTCGCCGCGGGCCGACTCGCTCATCAGCCGGAGTTTGTCGGCGCCGGGGATCGCCGTCGGGTGGACCTGGATGAACTCCGGGTTCGCGTAGCGCACGCCCGCCTGATAGCAGCGGGACGCCGCCCCGCCGGTGCACATCACCGAGTTCGTGCTCTGCCCGAAGACCAGCCCGCAGCCGCCGGTGGCGATCACCACGGCGTCGGCGCGGAAGGCGCGGACCTGCATGGTGCGGAGGTCCTGGGCGACGATGCCGCGGCAGCGCCCATCGGCGTCGATGATCGGCCACAGGAACTCCCAGAACTCGTACGCCGTCACCTTGCCCTCGGCGCGGTAGCGGCGGGTCTGCTCGTCCAGCGCGTACATCAGTTGCTGGCCGGTCGTCGCCCCGGCGAAGTGCGTCCGCTTGTAGAGCGATCCGCCGAAGAGGCGTAGGTCGCGCTGGCCCTCGGCCGTGCGGTTGAATGGCACGCCCATGCGGTCCAGCAGGTCGATGATCCGGGGCGCCGCGTGCGCCATCTCGTAGACCGGCGGCTGGTTGGCCAGGAAGTCGCCGCCGTAGATCGACTCATCGAAGTGCTCGTGTTCGGAGTATCCCTGCTGCCGGGCGACCTCGTTGCACGCATTGATCCCGCCCTGGGCGCAGACCGAGTGCGAGCGCTTCACGGGCACCAGCGAGAAGAGGTCCACCGGTAGCCCCGCCTCGGCGACGCGCACCGTCGCGGCCAGCCCCGCCAGCCCGCCGCCGACCACGATCACCCGAAGTCCGTTCGATGCCATGTCGGCTCCTTCAATCCCGCTCTTCCGCGTCGGCGCGCTGGTTCTCGGTGACGATCACCCCCGGTCCCGACGACTCGTGATGCACGCGCTGCTCGGCCGCCTCGGCTTCTTTCACATCCAGCGTCGCGAAGCCGATCACCGCGCTCCACGCCAGCGCCATCAACCCGACGCCGATCGCGGCGCACGCGTATCCCCAGCGCTTCTGCGCGCTCTCTGAGATGGTCAGACCCCATGTAATCGCCGCCGTCCACAGGCCGTTGGCCAGGTGGAACACCAGCAGCGAGACGCCGAGCATGTAGAACGCGGCCACGATCACGCCGGCCGTCGTGAACCCATCGGGGCTGCCCTGGATCACCGCCGCGAGCGTCGATGCCGCGGCCTCGCCCGACCATACCGTGCCGCCGGGCACGAGGAACGACCAGCCCCAGCGCAGCGTCGCGACATGATAGAAGATGAAGAGCACGCCGATGTACCCGCTGAGCCGCTGCAGCGTGTAGCGCCAGTTCGCCTGGTAGCCGTAATGGCCGACATTCGTGCGGCCAGTGGTTGCGTAGTACACGCCCAGGATCGAGTGGAACGCGATCGGGAGCCACAGCCCGAAGATCTCGATCAGAATCAGCGCGGGAAGCGAGTGGATGAACGATACCTCGTGCTGGAAGGTCGCCGCGCCGGGGTGGACCTCGCCGTACTTCGAGGCGTTGATGCGCCCCCACACGATCGACGCGTTCGTCGTCAGGTGGAAGAGCAGGAACACGCCGATCGGGACGACACCCGCCAGCGAATGCAGCCGCCGCAGCAGAAAGTGGTGCTTGTCGAGGAACGAGATGCTCTTGGCCACGCGCGAACCTCCGTGTCGGGACGTCGGACCGGCCCCCTCGGTGCTGTCGAAGCCGGGGGCGGACCCGATTATTGAATGATCGGCCCCTTCGGCCCCGCGCCCCCACCGATCGGCCCCGAACCGGGCACGCCGCCGCCGGCGACCTGCCGGTCGACCGCCGACTTGATCTCGACGAACATCCCACGCGCCTCGGCCAGCGCCTGGGTCATGAGTTCCTTCTCCGTCGTGTCGAGATTGCCCTTGGTCTTGGTTTCCAGAACCGCCAGCAGGTCGATGAAGTGCTTGCCGGCTTCCAGGTCGACCATCACCGCGCCCGAACGACGGTCGGCCATCCCCCCCAGATACATCAGAGCCTGGGAAAAGAGCGTCCCGACGATCGACTGGAAGTCGGCCGGGGGCAGCCCGCCCTGGCCGGACGCGGCCTCGGCGTGCTCATCCACCTCCGCGAGCTTCTCCTTCTCCGCCTGCGCCTGGGCCTTCCAATCCGAGTCCACGATGATCTTCGAGGATGGTGGGGGGGTGTCCTTGTTCGGCTCCGCCATGGCGCGTGACTCCGTCTGCAGAGATGTGTCTTTCATCGTGTTCGAATCGCCGGGCCGGCCCGATTCGGCTCGATTCCAGCGGGATCGAAAGTCTAGCCGGGCTTTGTGCGCCGGGCGACCCGGCGCTACCATGGGGGTCGTCCGCCGCCCCGTCCAAGAAGAACGGGACGGCACGCCGCAGGAGGTGCGCGTGTGATGAGTCCATGGATGGCCGCCCGAAGGGTTGTGATTCTGACCGCGGCCTCCGTCGTCGCCCACGCGCCGATGGGGTGTTCGTCCTCCCGGCAGGCGACGGCGCGGACGCCGGTCGCTCCCGGAGATTTCCGCAGGGCCGACGCACCGGGCGCGGCGACGCCGGCGCCCCTCCCGGCCGCGCCCCCCCCGGCCCCGGCCACGGGCGCCGATGTCATTGTCCTGACCGGGACGCCCTCGGACCCCGCCGGCGACGGCAATCCCCGTGTGATCACGCTCGGCGCGTCGGACGCCTCGGTGATCGGCGACTCCGGAATGGCGCCGCCGCCCCCCGGTGATGGCGTGGGCGCTCCGGTCGGAGACGGCCCGAGCGGATATGTGGTTGATGCCCTGCTCGGGCAGGTCAACGGCCGCCCGATCTACGCCGCGGAGTTCCTCGAGCCCATGGACGCCCGGCTCTCCGCCGAGTCGGCGAAGATGGATGTCCGTGAATGGCAGCGGCTGGCGGCGGGCGAGATCGCGGGCGCACTCCGTGACATGCTGCAGGACGAATTGCTCCTTGCGGAGTTTCGGGCGTCTCTGTCGGAGGAGGAGCGCGTCGGCATCGGCGCGTTCATTGACCGCGTGAGGCAGGGGCTGATCTCGCAGAGCGGCGGGAGCCGCGAGGTCGCTCGGACTCGCCTGCTCGAAGACGAGGGACTCACGCTCAATCAGAAGGTGGACGACGAAGTCAAGCGGGCCTTCATCCGCGAGCAGATCAAGCGCGAGATCGCCGACTCCGTGCGCGTCGGTTTCCGCGACATTGAGCTGTATTACGAGCAGAACCCCGCGGAGTTCGCGCCGCCTCCCAGCGCGGTCTTCCGAATCGTCCGCGCGCCGCTCAGCGACTCCGAGCGTCTGGCCCGGATCGAGGAGGCCCTGTCGCGGGGCGAGAATTTCGGCGAGCTCGCAGCGCGCGAGGGCGACTACAACCCCTCGCTCCAGGGGGTCCTGGAGATGAGGCTGGACACGCCGACGCTGGCCGACGCGACCGTCTTCGGGCCGGCCCCGCTCAACGAGGCGGTCCGGGCGCTCGAGGTCGGCGAGGTCTCACCCCGCACCGACTTCGCGGGCTCGGCGTGGTGGATCCGTCTGGAACAACTGAACCGCGCCCCCGGCCGTTCGCTTTACGAGGCGCAGTTCGAGATCGAGCAGAAGATCCGCACGCAGCGGCTGGCGCAGGCCGAGCGGCGCTACTTCCAGCGCGTGCTGGGGCGAGCCGGCATCGACGATCAGCAGGAGGTCGCCGTCCGGCTGCTGGAGTTCGCGGTCCGCCGCTATCAACTGGGGGGATGATCGTTGCTTGAGCGGCTGCGCCGGCTCCTGACCCGCGACGCGTCGCCGGCGACGGCTCGGCTCGGGCGGCGCGGCGAGTCGCTCGCCTGCAAATACCTCCGCCGGCGCCGCTACCGCATCATCGACCGCAATGTGCGCACACCCGCCGGCGAGGCGGATATCGTCGCGCTGGCGCCCGACCGTCGGACCATCGTCGTCGTCGAGGTCAAGGCCCGCACGCTCGCTGGCGGCTTTCCCGCGGCGGGCGAGCGCGCCATCACGCGAGACAAGAAGCGCCGGCTCATCGCCGTGACGATGCAGATCGCCCGCAGGCGGGGGTGGACCGACCGGCCGCTCCGCATCGATGTCATCGCGATCGAACAGGACGGACGGAACGCGCCGATCATCCGCCATCACGAGCGTGCCGTGACGCTCCGGGACCGTTGACGACGCCGGCGCTCGCCGCCGGGTGATCGGTGGCCCGTGCGAAGAGCGTCCGTCCGGCGTTGGCGATGGCCTGCTGTGCGGCGACCGTCGGGTCCATCCGCAGCGGCACGACGAGCGAGAACATCGAGCCGCGTCCGACGCCGGAGTCCAACAGAATCTCGCCCTGGAGCATCTCGGCGTATTCACGGGCGATCGCCAGGCCCAGCCCGGTGCCCTGATGCTCCCGCGTGTGGCTCGTGTCGAGCTGCGTGAACTTCTGGAAGATGAACTCGTGCTTGTCCGCCGGGATGCCGGTCCCGGTGTCGATCACGCTGAACCGCACCCGCGCCGTGCCGTCCGCCGGGAACAGGCGGTCGGCGCGGAGCGTCACTTTCCCGCCCTCGGGGGTGAACTTCACGGCGTTGGAGAGGAAGTTGAAGACGATCTGCTGCAGTTTCTGCGGATCCGTCTCGATCGGCGGCAGGTCCGCCATCGAGGGGTTCGAGGTGAGCCGCCCGTCCGAGGTCGGCAGTTGCAGCGCCAGCTCGAGCCGCTTCTTCTCGGCCAGCGGGCGGATCAGCGCGACCAGCCCCTCGCAGGTCTCGGCGACATTCATCCGCTGGATATGCAGTTCCACCTTGCCCGCGTCGATCCGCGCCATCGTCAGCAGCTCGTTGATCATCTCCAGCAGTGTGCGGCCCGCGACGACGATGTTGTCCAGGTAACGCCGGCGCTTGTGCAGTTGCTCCGGGGTCGGGGGGTTGCCGGGCGACTGCGAGTCGCTCTCGGCGATTCCCTGCAGGATCTCCGCGAAGCCGATGATCGAGTTCAGCGGCGTGCGCAGCTCGTGGCTGATGTTCGCAAGGAACTCTCCCTTGAGCCGCGCCGTCTCGTGCAGCATCACATTCCGCTCGGCCAGGTCCGTCAGGCGCAGGTCGAGCGACCGGTTGATCCCGCGGAGCTGCGACTGCTGATCGGTGAGCTCGACGAGCATCGAGTTGAACGCGTCGCCGAGATCCTCGAACTCGTCGCCCGTCTTGAGCTCGGCGCGGATGTCGAGATTGCCCTGACGCACCAGATCGGCCGTGGCCCGCAGCGACCGCACCGGCTCGAGGATCAGCCGCGTCGTGATGAGGTGGAACACGAGCACCGCCAGCGCGCCGGCGCCCAGCCCCGCGGCCAGCAGGTAGATGCGGTTCACGAACAACTGGCTCGCCGCGACCTCCGACCGCCGCTCGACCGTCAGCACGCCGACGCGTTGACCCGCGTCGTCCACGATCGCCCGCGCGTACCGGTACACCCGCGCGTCGGACTCCGAGATCACCTCGGCGTGCTCGACGCGCTCCCGATCCTCCGCGTCGTCGGCGCGGGCGGAGAGCCGCTCTTTGGCCGCGCCGAGGAACCCGCCCTCGAACGATGCCGCGGCCCATTCGCCCTCGGAATAGAAACGGATCTGCAGACTCCGCGTCCCCGTCCCCGCCTCCGGTGGCTCTTCACCGCCGGGGTGGAAGAGGCGCGACACCGTCGGGTCCAGCAGCGGGTTCGACGCCCACAGCCGGGCGATCTGGCGCGAGGTCTCGAGCTGGCTCTGATCCACGATGCTCGCCAGCCGCACCCATGGAACGATGAGCGCCGCGCCGATGATGAGCACCACCGCCGCGCCGAACAGGATCATGCACTTGTTGGCCAGCGGGATGCCCGAGACCATCGCCGATGCGCGGGCCGCCGGGCTGAGCCGCTCTGCGGGTGGGGGCGCGGGACCGTTCGTGACGGTGGTCATGGGCGGTCGTGCAGGATGTCATCGTCGCGCAGCCCCGCGCGGTTGCGCTGGTCGTCGGGCTGCGGCTGGTCGCGGTCTTCGGGTCGCCGCCAGTCGATCCGCTTGGCGTCCCCCCAGAGCATCTCCAGGTCGTAGTACTCGCGCGTGTCGGGCTCGAACAGATGAACGACCAGATCCACGAAGTCGATGATGACCCACTTGGCCGCGGACTCCCGCAGGTTGTCCCGCTGGTGCGACACCCCCCGCGCCTTGGCGAGTTCGATGACATGCTGGCCGGCGGACTGCATCTGGCGGTCGCTGGTGCCCGAGGCGACAACGAACGCGTCGGTGACCTGGCTCAGCCCGGTCAGGTCCAGCACCAGGATGTTCTCGCACTTGTCGCCCCGGAGTTCCCGGGCGATGTCGATCGCCAGCGCCAGCGTCGCCGAGGTGTCCCTCGGGCGGTCGGCGTCCCGCCCGGCGCGTTCGACGCCCAGCGAGCGGTCGCGACCCCCGCCGGGCTTGGGCGCGGCCCCCGCGCGGGCGGGGTCCTGAGGGGTCTTTCCAGAACGGGCGGGGCGACGGGGCTCGGTCATGCAATGGGGTTCACGCTACGGGGTTACACTCCGGCCCCGCAACGACGCGCGGCCACCATGATCGCCCCCTCGGGGCCGGCCCGGCATCGACTTGCGGGCGGGTGGGGGATTCGGGATAGTACCCGCCCTGCACCGGGCGAACGCCCACCTTACACGCTAGCGAGAGGATCGGTACCACGATGGCGATTCGAGTCAAGGCACGCGGCGGCGAGTCCACCGAACAGTTGATGCGCCGTTTCAAGAAGCTGTGCGAGAAGGAAGGCCTCACCAAGGATGTGAAGCGCAAGCAGTACTTCGAGAAGCCCTCGGAGCGCCGCCGCCGCGCCATGCGCAAGACCGTCAAGCGCGGGCCGATGGAGCGCTGAACCTTCGTCACGATGCTCTCGGATCGCCCGCCCTCTCGGGTCCGCGATCTCTTCCATTTGATTGACACCCCATGGAGCGACGCCGTCGACACGCGTCGCCATCCCTGAGTCCGCAGCGCAGCCGCGGCGATCCCCAACGCCCGGCCCCGCTGTTCCCTCCGTCGGGTCAACACTCTTAGGAGACGACAACAGTGATGCCGGACCTCGATCAGGCGCTCATGCTCGCCGTGGACCTTCCCCCCGCGTACTTCCTGGCGCCGATCGGCGCGATCGCCGCGCTCATCATGGCGTTCCTCTTCTCCCGGAGCGTCATGTCGCGCTCCGAGGGCGATGAGGAGATGATCACCATCGCCCAGGCCGTCCGCGACGGCGCGATGGCCTATCTCAAGCGCCAGTACTTCGTCGTCGCCGGCGTCTTCATCGCGCTGGTCGTCGTCCTCTTCGTCCTGTCGTTCCTGCTCGGTCTCCAGCCGCGGCTCTCGATCATCGGCGTGCCCATCGCCGGGTTCCTCTCGGGCCTGTGCGGATGGTTCGGCATGAAGATGGCCACCAACGCCTCGGCCCGCACCGCGTACGCCGCCAAGAGCTCGCTCAACGACGGCCTCACCGTCGCGTTCCGCTCCGGCGCGGTCATGGGTCTCATCGTCGTCGGCTTCGCGCTGCTCGACGCCTCGGTGTGGTTCTTCGTCCTCAACAAGTTCGGCTCCACATTCGGCGTCGAGGACGACCTGGTCATCATCACGACCATCATGCTCTCGTTCGGCATGGGCGCCTCGACCCAGGCGCTCTTCGCCCGCGTCGGCGGCGGCATCTACACCAAGGCCGCCGACGTCGGCGCCGATCTCGTCGGCAAGGTCGAGGCCGGCATCCCCGAGGATGACGCCCGCAACCCCGCCAC
>CAZSLT010000107.1:8863-10152 GCA_964607595.1 uncultured Phycisphaeraceae bacterium | reverse complement strand
TGGGGATCGGCTTCTGCGTGGTGACGCGCCCGACCTTCGCGGACTCGATTCTTGAGCAACTGACGCGCGCCGGCGAGCGCGCGATGGTGATCGGCAAGATCGCCAAGGGCAAGGGCCAGGTGCGGCTGAAGAGCCGGTGAAGGCCGCGTCCGCGTTTCGCCTAGAATGACCCCGCACAGGCAGGAAGGGGTTGAGTCATGGCGGAAACGACGCCGTTGCGTGAACCGTGGCTGGTGGCCGGATGGCCGGGCATCGGCGGTGTCTCCATCGCGGCCGCGGCGTACCTGGTGGACGCGCTGGACATGGAGCCCGTCTTCGAGATCCCGGCGTCGGAGTTCTTCGAGGTGTCGCACATCGAAGTGCAGGGCGGGATCGCGCGGACGCCGCGGTTGCCCCGCAGCCGCGTGTTCCAGTGGCGGAACCCCGATGTGCTGGGGCGGGACCTGCTGGTCTTCGCGGGCGAGGCGCAGCCGGAGTCGCGCGGGAGCGAGATGTGCCGGCGGATCGCCGAGTACGCCAAGTCGCGCGGCGTGAAGCGGGTGCTGACCTTCGCGGCCCTGGCGAGCCAGACGGAGCCGACGATCGAGCCGCTGGTTCACGCGGCGGTGACTGACCCGGCGATGATCGCGGAGGTGCGCAGCGCGGGGCTGGTGACGCTGGAGGAAGGCCAGATCGGCGGCCTGAACGGCGTGCTGCTGGCCTCGGCGCTGGAGCGGGGCATCCCGGCGATGTCGCTGCTGGCGGAGATGCCGTTCTTCGCCACAGGCGTGCCGAACCTGCAATCGTCGCGCGCGGTGCTGCGTGCGTTCACCGAGCTCTCGGGGATCGGGATGGAGATGTCCACGATGGACCAGCGCGCTGAGACGGTGGTGGAGGCGCTGCGCGAATTGATGGAGCGCCTGCAACGCCAGGCCTCGGGCGAGGAGGGTGGTGGGGGCGGCGGAGAGGGCGAGCGCGACGAGACACGCGCCGAGGGGGCAGACGAGGGCGATCCGCGGGGCGATGAGGCGGCGGGCTTGTCGGACGCCGAGCGGCGGCGGATCGAGGAGATGTTCGACGCGGCGGAGGAGAACCGCGCGCGTGCGGCGGACCTCAAGGCCGAGCTCGACCGACTGGGCGTGTTCGAGGAGTACGAGAACCGGTTCCTCGACTTGTTCAAGCGGGCGGAGTGACGCGATCGCGTCCTCCCCCGATCCCCATCGGGGGAGGTGTCACGCGAAGCGTGACGGTGGGGGTGCCTCTGTGGTGAACGCGACCTAGTGCGGAATCTCTTTGACCGCGTTGCGGTT
>CAZSLT010000107.1:0-8763 GCA_964607595.1 uncultured Phycisphaeraceae bacterium | reverse complement strand
GTGCCTCTGTGGTGAACGCGACCTAGTGCGGAATCTCTTTGACCGCGTTGCGGTTCCACGCCGGGACGCGGACGACGATCGGGCCGTCGCCCTCGATCTCGCACTGGCAGCTCAGCCGGCTGTTGCGCTGGAGCCCGGGGGCCTCCTCGACGCGGTCTTCCTCGGCCTCGGTCGGTTCGGAGAGGTCGTCCATGCCGCGCTCGATGTAGACATGGCAGGTGGAGCAGGCGCAGACGGCGCCGCAGGAGTGCTCGATGTTGATGCCGTGGTCCATGGCGACCTCGAGGAGGTGCTCGCCGCGTTGGGCCAGCACTTCGCGCTCGGGCTGGTCGGAGCCGGTGAGCCCCTCGGGGTCTTCCATGAGGAACTTGACCTTGACATCGCGCGGGCCGTGGGCGTGGTCTGAGTGCTTCAAATGCATCCGGCGATCACCTCTGGGAGCGGGTTGAGACTGAGAATCGTTCGATCAATCGTAGACGCGGCGTGCGGCCCCGTCACCCGCCGCGGACCCCGACGAGCGTTTCCGAGGCCCAATTCCTACCCGTCCCCGCTCCCGCCCCCCCCGCCCCCCCGCGCGATCCCCGATACCCTGATGGTCCGATGCATGCCCACGGCCCGCCGCTGCTCTCGGTGATCGCGCCCGCTCATAACGAGGCGGAGAATGTCGATCGTCTGGTGGAGGAGGTTGGTGCCGCGGCGGGCGCGACGGCGGCGGTGCTGGCCCGCGGGGTTGATGGAGGGGGTGGTGCGGCGGGGTTTGAGTTCATCGTGGTGGACGACGGCTCGACGGACCAGACTCGGTCGCGGCTGTTGGCGCTGGCGGCCACGCGTCCGTGGCTGCGGGTGGTGGGGATGACGAACACGCCGGCGGGAAAGGGGAATGGGCAGTCGGCCGCGTTCCACGCGGGGTTCCGCGCGGCGCGGGCGGGTGTGGTGGCGACGCTGGACGCGGATCTGCAGAACGATCCGGCGGACCTCGTGCGGATGGCGGAGCTGATGATCGCGCAGCGCGCCGACATGGTGCAGGGCGACCGCTCGCGGAACCGGAAAGACAATGTGGTGCGGCGGTGGGGCTCGCGGGTGGGGAGAGGGTTCCGTCGGCGGCTGCTGGGCGACACGATCCGCGACACGGGGTGCTCGCTGCGGCTGTTCAAGCGGGAGATCGCGCTGCGGCTGCCGCTGGAGTTCAAGGGGATCCATCGGTTTATCCCGGCCAGTGCGCGGCACATGGGGTACACGGTGATCGAGATGCCGGTGAACCATCGGGAGCGTCACGCCGGGGAGTCGAAGTACGGCATGGGGATCACGAAGCGCGCGCTGCCGGGTCTGCATGACCTGTTCGCGGTGCGGTGGATGCGGAGCCGCAGAAGGCCGGTGACGAGCGTCGAGGTGACACCCGCGCCAGGCGCGGAGCCGAAGCCGGGGGGCGGGGGCGGCGTGCGGCTGCACGCGGCCGGGCGCGGCCAATGAGTGAGTCTGGCGCATGAAGTGGGAAGCACTGCTGGCGATGGTCGGGCTGTTCGTGCTGGGGGCGTGGCTGGTGTGGGCGCCGACGCGGCATCTGGGATTGCCCGCGGCGCGCCCGGGGGCGGAGATTCACGAGCTGCGGATCGGGCCGGCGCGCGGGGCGGTCGAGGTCGTGGCGGATGACACGGGCGGGCACTCTTTCAGGATGCTGTACCGCGACGGCACGGCCTCGGCGGAGTTCGGCGACGCGGCGTTCATCGAGCGGTTCGGCGGGGAATTGCACGATCGGGTGACGCGCCGGGCGCCGAACGCGGCGTTCCGGATGCTGAATATCACCGGATGGGGCTCGCTGGTGTGGATCGTCATCGGGCTGGGCGGGCAGGCGCTGTTCTTCGGCCGGATGGCGGTGCAGTGGGTGGCGTCGGAGCGCAAAGGCGAGAGCGTGGTGCCGGAGATCTTCTGGTGGTTCAGTCTCGGCGGGGGCGCGGCGCTCTTTGCGTACTTCGTGTGGCGGCAGGACCTCGTGGGGGTGATGGGGCAGACCTCGGGCGTGGTGATCTACGCGAGGAACATCCGGCTGATTCACAAGAAGCGGGCGCGGGAGGAGCGGCGCGCCGAGCGGGAGCGCGTGCGGCTGGCGCGGGCCGAGGCGCTGGCGGACCCGTCGGGCGAGCCGGCGGAACTCGAACCCGAGGACTCACGCCAAGGCCCGAAAACGCCGACAGAGACTCCATGATGCGCATCTTTATCGACGATCAGGCCGTTTCGACCCGGGCCGGCACGCTGCGGAGCGCGCTGGAGGCCGTGGCCGAGCGCGTGGGGGACCGGCTGGTCGTCGAGGCGCAGGCCGACGGGCGGGTGCTCTCGGCGGATGAACTCACGGACCCTTCAGGGTCGGACCCATTCGCGCAGGAAATGCGCTTCCGCACCGCCGAGCCGGCGGCGCTGGCGCGCGTGACGCTGCATGACGCGGGGGTCGCGGCGGGCGAACTGCGCGGGGCGCACGCCCGCGCGGCGGACCTCATCGAGGCGGGCAAGACCGGTGAGGTGACGGCGTCGCTGTCGTCGATCTTCACGACCTGGAGCCAGGCGCTGGCGGTGCTGGAGATGATCTCGCGGACGCCGGGGATCGTCTGGCCGCCGCGGGGCGCGGTGGATCAGCCCGCGCTGGACCGCGCGACCGCGGTGCTGCGGGGGCATCTGGATCAGATCAAGTCGGCGCTGGTCGCGGGGGACTGGGCCGGGCTGTGCGATATCCTGCGGTACGAGATGGACGAACAGGCGACCGCCTGGAAGCAGTTGCTCAACGACCTGGCCGACGCGATGACGGCCGCGACACCCT
The DNA here is from genome assembly GCA_964607595.1 of uncultured Phycisphaeraceae bacterium. Classification (GTDB taxonomy): domain Bacteria; phylum Planctomycetota; class Phycisphaerae; order Phycisphaerales; family UBA1924; genus JACKHC01. The sequence continues at coordinate 5,954 of CAZSLT010000107.1, read as the reverse complement.
GAGGGATCGACCTTGCCCAGCACGAAGAAGCCGAAAACGACCGACGAGATCATGGAGGAAGCGAGCCGGGCGCTCGTGGAGACGCGGTATTTCGAGTGCGAGCGTCTGTGCCTCAAGGCGCTGGCGCGGGCGATGGAAGAGCATCTGTTCGAGGACGCGGCGCGGATCCTGCTGCCGCTGCTGGAGTCGCGCCGGCAGAAGCGGCTGGCCGCGATCGACACCGGGCGGCTGACGGTGATGGAGGAGTCGCCGGGCGAGGAACCGAAGATCGAGGCGGGTTGCTACCTGTTCCAGCCGCCGCTGGTCGCGGCGGATGCCCGCGCGTTCCGCGAGCACGCCGACGCGCAGGAGGTCCCGGTGCTGGTGGTGTGCCGCGAGCCGAAGACGCGTCTCGGGCAGTGGCCGGTGGTGATGATTGGGCCAGTGACCGTGCGGACGCGGATCCCCCCGCCGCCGAAAGAGAAGCCGACGATTGAGTGGATGGTCGAGGCGTCCGAAGCGCTGGGCGACGAGGCGATCGCGGCGGTGGACCGCGGGCGCGAGCTCACGACCCAGATCGTCGGCCTCTACGACCGATTGGCGACCTGCCCGGAGCACGAGAAGCTGCACCAGGCGCTGGAAGACGCGTGCAAGGAAGCGGCGCGTCGGCCCAACGGGCACAAGAAGGCGGGCTGAGTTCGGATTCAGTCGGACCCGATGGACGCGGCTTCTTGCGCGCGGGCTCGGCGCGCGCGGGCCATGCGCCGCAGCGCCCACCACCCGCAGATGAGACCGAGCGGCACGGCGACGATGAGCTCGGCGGCGCGGTTGGTGAGGTCGGAGGCGAGCGAGACGCCGCGGGTGAGGTTGCCCGCCGCGACGAGCGAAACCGGCAGCGCCGGGGCGACGAGGCCGACGATCCACTCGCGGACGCCCAGGCCGTTGCCGGTGACGGGGACGAAGCCCGCCAGCGCGGCGACCGCGGCCAGCGCGACGGCGCCGCCCCAGGCCAGCGGCTGGCCGAGCAGCCAGAAGCAGAGCAGGAACCGCACGGCCCATGAGAGCTGCACGGTGTAGCCGATCGCGGCGCCGGCGATGAGGCGCCAGACCTCGGGGTCGGGCTCGGGGCGCTTGAACCGGGCGTAGGCGGCGAACGCGCCCAGCGCGGGGACCGGTGCCAGCGAGATGACGATGACGAGCCAGTGATCGCCGCTGAGCGCCGCGCCGGCGATGGTTGCGACGGCGGCGCAGATGACCGCGCCCAGGAGCATCAGCACATTGGCCCAGACCAGCGCCTTGGCCGAGTCGACCACGCGGACGCCGTTGACGGCGCGGTGGTAGGCCATGCGCCCGAAGAGGCCGGGGCGGACGGGCAGGTAGTTCAGGAGCCATGCGGCGTTGATGAGCGCCCACATCTCCAAGAAGCCGACGCGCCCGTAGCGCGTCGTGAGCACCCAGAAGAGCGCGGTCGTGAGCAGCGTGGAGGCGATGATCGCGCCGATGAGCGTGGCGCCGAGCCACGGGTCGGCGTCGCGGAGCGGCGCGAAGGACTCGCGGACGGAGCCGCCGGCGCTGCGCATTGCCAAGACCGCCGCGGCGAGCAGAGCCACACCGACGACAAACCCGATGAGGCGCGACCATCGCACGGCCGAGCGGCGTTCGGCGGCGTCGGCGTCGGTGCGAGCATCCGGCGCGCCCGCTCCCGGCGCGTCGTTCACGGCGTGTCGCTCGTGGGCCCGTCGATGAGCGGCTCTTCGTCGCCGAAGCCGTCATCCGGCTCGCCGGCGCGGAGCCGGGTGTGGATGATCGAGGCGAGCTCGCTGAGTTCCGGGTCGGGGTCCTGCATGGCGCGGGCGAGGACGGGATCGTCGGAGGTGCGTGCCGCGGAGTTGAGGTACGCGGCCATGGCCCACACGGAGCGGACCTCCTGGGCGGGGAGGGTGACGAGCTCGACGAGGATGTCGTCGGGGTGCGAGAAGAAGTCGGCGTCGGCCAGGCGCGTCAGCGTGCGCACGCGTTCCCAGTCGTCCATGGTGGCCATGCGCTTGCCGACGGCGGTGGCAATGAGTTCCTGGGCGCGGGCGGTGTCGATGGTGTCGCGGGTTTCTTCTTTCCATCCGGGGACGAGGCGCGTCGCGGCGAGTGCCAGGGCCTGGGTGAGCGACTTGCCCTCGGCGACGGCGATCTGCTCGGCCAGTTGGGTGGACTCGAGCCGGCCGTCGAGGTTGGCGCGCCGGATCATGTCGCTCTGAACGGCCAGGCAGAGCGGGCCGGGCGCGTAGGAGCCATTCTGCTGCACGACGAATCCCTGCACGAGCCGCCAACGGAGCATGACATCGGCGCCGACGGCCATGTCGCAGAGCGTGCCGATCCAGCCGTAGTTCGTCCAGATGGTGGCGACGAAGGTCTCGCCCGGCATGAGCCGGAATCGCTGGTTGAGCCGGAGGATTTCGGGCCGCATGATCTCCATCTGCTCGCGTCCGTTCACCAGCAGGCGGGGCGAGAGCATGATGGTCGAGTCGATCGACGCGGACGGCCCCATCGCCAGCGGCATGCGCGAGAGGTTGCGGATGGTGACTCGCAGTTCCGGGCGCTCCAGCGGCTCGAGCGAGGTGCGCAGGTGCTCCGCCTGGATCGACATGAAGGTCCACGGGTCGGCGACCATGGCCTCAAGCCACGGCGCGAAGGCGCGGCACTTGGACTCGAGATTCGTCGCGGCGTCGGTCGCCTGCAGCGGACGGCCTCGGAGCTGCGTGATGCGGGCCCGGGAGACGGCCCCGTAGATGCTCTCGGGGAAGAAGAGCGCTGTGCGCGCGTAGTCCTTGAGTGCGGCGTCCTGATTTCCCTCGTTCTCGGCCAGCACGGCCAGACCGTAGCGTGCCGCGGCGTCGATGTCGGCGATGCGCGAGAGCGTGGCGCGGGCCGATGCGCCGTCGCCCCGGCGGAGCTGCAGCCATCCGCGCCAGCGCGTCAGCGTTAGATCGTCGGGGCGTTCGACGCCCTCGGCGCTCTCGAAGAGAAGCAAGTCCTGTTCGGCGGTCTCGATGTCCACATTCGCCAGAAGGCGCGCCCAGAGGCGGCCGTGCTCGGTCTCGCGGAGCGAGGCGTCCATCGACTCCTGCGTGGCGCCCTGCGGCCAGAACTCCGGGTCGTTGATCAGCTCGACGGTGCGCGTGTAGCCGAGCATGACGCGCTCGTAGCCGATCCGGGCCTTCTCGGGGTTGCCCGCGGAGTTGAGCATCATCATCCCGATGAGTTCGAGCCGCGGGTGGACGACGACGGGCTGCGGCTCGCCGGGGTCGAGGCCCTGCATCTCGATCTGGCGGCGCCGCATGTTCTCGTCGACCATCGCCTGATTGCGCAGCCGCTCGATGAGGTCCTGGGCGGGGGAGAGCCCCTCGGCGTTCCACGCGACGGCGAGGTACATCTCGATCTCTTCGACGGTGTCGCTGCGTCCGCGCGCCCGGTCGATGGACCTGGCCAGGTCGAGGAATCGCAGCGCGCCGCGGAACGCGCCGTGGCGGATCAGTTCGTCGGCGAGGTTGCGTGCCGCGAACGCGTCGAGCGGGTCGGACATCACGACATCCGAGAGCAGGTCGAAGCGTTCGGAGGCGTCGGAGGTGCGGTCGAGGTAGTAGGCGGCCTGGAGCGAGACGGCTTCCTTGTTGGTGACATCGAGGGTGGTCGCCTTGAGGAGGCGCTCGGTGAAGCCGCGGTCGTCGCCGGTCTCGCGTGCGAGCATGGCGGCGTCGAGCGCCAGTCGGCTGCGGACCGAGGGGTCGAGCCCGGCGCCGTCGGGCCCGAGGAGCCGGTCGTAGGCCGCGAGCCGACGGTCGGCGTCCTGCAGACGGGCGATGCCCGCGCTGATGACGCGCAGCGACGCGACGGTGTCCTGCGGATCGAGCCGGACGAGTTCGCGGGTGAGGGCGAGCACGCGGGCCGCGTCTCCCGCGGCGTCCCACGCGGCGATCTCGTGACGAAGCAACTGGGCATCGTCGGGCACGAGCCGGCGTGCGATGCTCATGGTCAGCGCGACCGAGCGATAGTCCGAGGGGGTGGGGCTGGCGAGCGTGCGCAGCCAGACGGTGCCGCGCCGGTGCAGAAGGTCGGCGACATCGCGCGCCGTGACGGGATCGGTGATGACACTCCGGGCGGGCGTGGCGTCCTGCGCGGCGGCGATACCCGGGGGCGATGCCAGCGCGGCGGCCGTGAGCGCCGCGGCCACGAGTCTGCGGGTGGGTTGCTTCATCCGTGCGTCCCGTGCATGAACATCCTTGCGCTCCATCCGAGCCCGACGAGCATCAACGCCATCAGCAGGCCCTCCACTCCATCGACGATCCCGCGTCGCGAGAGCGGACAAACCCGATCCGCGACGACAATCATGAACCAGACCAGCCCCGCGGCGACGCCGGTCGCCCCGAGCGATCCCTCATACCCTTCCAACGAGCCGCTCCCGGAGAGAGTTCGGCGAATCAGCGACATCCCCGCCACCACCAGCACGACGCCCAGGGCGGTCCCGAGGGTCACCCGCGCCCAGAAAACCCCCCTTCGGCTCGTACTCACAGCGCCAAGGCCTCCTGATCCCGCGTGCCTGTCCCGGGCCAGCGAGCATAATCGTCGGGGAGTTGTTCGGCCAATGGCGCCTCGGGCGCGGCCCGATCATTGACGCTTCTCCGAGCCATCGGGTAGTTTCCGTCGGCCAACCCGGGCCGGTCCGCGTACATCCGACGGTTTCGGGCCCGATCCGCCGCTCCCGACCGCTATGGAGTTACTACTTCCCATGACCCGACGCTCTGCGCCCGCGATGTTCATCGCCCGATCCGCCGTTCTGGCCGCCTCGCTTCTGGCCGCGGCTCCGGCGGCGGCCCAGCCGTCGCACATCCCGTGCGAGGTCGCCTCGAACCAGCGGCTGAGCGAGGCCGAGAAGAAGCAGATCGTGGCCCACGCCGCCGAAGGGGTGACGCTGCTGGCCTCCTCGGATCCGGCGGAGGTGCAACGCGGGCGTGAGCATCTGATGACGCCGCTGCGGTGCCCGGAGGTGAGCGCGGCGTTCCGGATCGAGTACTGGCGGGCGATGGAGTCGGGCATTCGCGCGGCGATCGGCTCGGCGAATGATCAGTCGGCGTCGAACGCGCTGCTGGTGGCGGGGACGGTCGCCGCGACCGGGTCGCTCCAGGCGATCGACGGTGCGATGACCTCGGGGCGCGAGTCGCTGCGTGCGAGCGCGGCCGTGGCGCTGCAGACCACGCTCCGCGAGAACACCTTGGGGCGCGTGCGGCTGACGGGGCCGGTGATCGAGGGGACGCTTTCCAAGACGGCGCAGCAGATGGCCAAAGAGACGAGCCCGGCGGTGTTCGAGGCGATCGTGGTGGCGCTGCGTGCCGGGGCGGGGGAGGATCAAAGCGTTGCGGTGCCCGCGATGCGGGCGCTGGGCAAGGGCGCGGCCGGGGCGTTCGCCTCGGCGCGCAAGAGCGCCGACGCCGACCCCATGGGCTGGGCCTACGCCGCCGAGCGCACGACCGACACGATCTGGCGGACGACCTACGACGCGCAGGTGCGGACGCTCGACCGCCAGCAGGGCATCGACACCGCCGCGGCGTGCGCGCAGGTGATCGCGTACATCCGCGACCGGTTGGCCGACGAGGACACCCCGATGAGCGATGCGGAGCGCGCGGTGCTGGGCCGGGCGATCGAGTCGGCCGAGGCGGCGCTCATCCTGATCAACAGTCGGGTGACGACCGAGCCGGCGGGCAGGAAGGGGTTGGCCGCGGCCTTCTCGCAGGGCGGCGACGCGTTCGCGCGGGAGGCCGATCGTTGGATCGGGGCGTCGGGCCGGCTGACGAAGGAGCCGTACGGGCTCGATGCCGCGGCCCTGTCGCCGAGATGACATCGGTTTGATGGGGGGACCCGGGGGGGCGGGGGGGGGCGGGGGGCGCCGTGAAGCGGCGCGGGTGGTTGATGCGGGGGTGGGTGGC
>CAZSLT010000106.1:0-10203 GCA_964607595.1 uncultured Phycisphaeraceae bacterium | reverse complement strand
AGCGTCCATAGGATCGACAACCGTTCAACCGCCAGGTCCAGACTCAGCCGGGTCTCGCCGGGCACATGCTCGATCGCCGGCAACCGCGCCGCGTTGATCCCCATGGCCGTGAGCTCGTCGACGGCGTGATCGGCGTCGTCGAGGTGAGCAACAACCAGGACCAGACTCTGGCTGGTGCGCGCCGCCACCGCCGCAAGAAGTGTCGTGGTGGATGATCCGGCCGAGCCGAGGGCGGAAATGTCCCCGCCCCGCGCGATGCGTTCGATGAGCGCGCGCACGCCCTCGGCATCGGCGAGGAGACTCGTCGGGTCGTTCGAAGCGCGCAGCATCAAGCCCGCCGGCGGGCTGGAACCCGCGGGGAGCGAACTTCAGACCGCAAATATACGCCGGCTATCGAGGCGGGACCGCTTCGGCCAGCCCTCGGAGTTTCTCGATGGTCAGGGGGCCGATGCCCCTGACGCGGTCGAGGTCTTCAAGGGACCGGTAGGGGCCGCGGTGCTGCCGGTCTTCGACGATTCGGGCCGCCAGCGCCGGACCAATCCGGGGCAGCAGTTCGAGTTCGGCCGGGGGGGCAGAATTCAGGTCGATGAGCCGGACGACGATCTCGGTCGGGGCGCTCGCCGGCTCAATCGGACCCCGTCCGTAGGACATCGCCACGCCCGCGATCGACGCGATCAGGAGCATTGAGGCGCCGGCGATTCTGGCCGCGGGCGGTGGCACGCTCATGTGGCCTGCACCTCAGGCGTGGGTGTGGAGGCGGCCGGGAGGCGTCGTTCCCTGATCGCGGCACGGAACTCGGCGGCTCGTCTGGACGCGGACTTTGGGGTGCCGTCGGCGCGGAAGAGGCCGGCGTGACGCAACTCGACGATCGATTGGGTGTCGTACAGACTCTGCCAGCACACCGACTGCACATAGGGCTTGGAGAGCGCGAGCGTGGCGATGTCGGAGAGCCACTCGCCCTGCGCCTGCTCGTTCCAGTTCGAGGCGTTCGGGTCGTTGGGTTCGGGCGCTGAACTCGGCACTCCGAATGCGGTGATATGGATGGTCTTCTCGAACTGTGCGTAGGTGTCCAGCAGTGCCGCGATCTGCATCAGGTCCCGCGACGGGTGACCGGGGCACGCATCGCCGAACTGGAGCCGCAGGCCGATGGAGTCGAACGGCACCCCCGACTCGATGACCATCTGCAGGTACAGCAGCGGCGAGACGCCCTTGTGGTTGTGCGTGACATGCTCGCCGAACGGCTGGTCGATGTCGATCGTGATGCGGGCGTTCTGGTGGATCTTCCGCGTCAGGAGGACCGCAAGGCGCGTCATGTCGACCATCTGGTCGGGACTGAACGAGAAGATCTCGTTTGTATTGATTCCCGAGAGCGGAAGCCAGCGCGTCACCGCCTTGCGGTACCGCGTCACGACCCGCCGGGCGTGCTCGAACGCGAACTCCCGAACCGAGTCGTAGTCGTGCTCCCAGATGTGGAGCCACGAGGGCACCGAGCGTCCCGCGAAGTCCAGTACCGGCCCGGCGACGATCGGGAGCGACGCCTCCTGCACGGCCCACGCGATCCACTTGTCGGTGCTGACGAACGAAAACTTGCCCTCTTCCGGCTCAATAACATTCCACGACACCGGCGCTCCGAGAAAGTCGAAGGCGTCGCGGAATGAACGCGTCAGGTGCTCGCTGAACTGATCGGGCGGCGTGAGGCACCCGATCTGCGGCGTGGTCACCGTCGCTTTGCGTGTCTTGTCACCGATCGCCTTCATCCGCGTCCGGAGCTGCCGATCTGCGTGGAGCCGGACGATGGTCTCGCTCAGCCGCACCGCGCGCCGAAGGGCCTCGTAGGCCGGGTCATCGCCTTCGGCATTGGCGCCGATCAATGCTCGCGTGAACAGCTCACGAACCTCGTCCAATTCTTGCATGACCGGGTGGTCAGGCGCGAGGTCCGTCAGGTTCCAATCTTCCAATTTCGTGAGGATGAGCATGACCCGGTGGCGGACGAGTTCAATCCCGAGGTCGTACGGCGCGTCGCGGTCGGGCAACAGGCAGGTCTGCATCGTCAGCCGCCCGGCGTCGCCGAGGTCGACGCACACCGCCAGCCCCGCGGGGTCGGACACCGACTTGCGGACACGAATCTCGCCGTCCGCGCACACGACATGCCCCGGAATCGTCAGGCATTCCTTGCCGATCACATACGCCCACTCGGGAGCGTCCGCGGCATCGAAGCGGAAGTGTCCATGGAGGCGGAAACGAAGCATGAAGATCAAGGTCCTCCGACCAGCCGGCGCGTCCGTGCGGGTGCCCGGCATTGTAGAGGACGGGCGTCGCGGCTTCCGGCGCGAGCCCCGACGCCTCGGTTACGATCGGGGCGATGGAGTCACTCATTCGGACCAACCTACCGCTGCCCGGTCGCCGTGAAGGCAAAGTGCGCGATGTGTATGACCTACCCGGGGGGGGTGGCGCCCCGGCGAGAGTCCTTATGGTCGCGACCGATCGGCTCTCGGCCTTCGATGTCGTGCTGCCGACACCCCTGCCCGGCAAGGGGAAATTGCTCACGAGCATGGCGCTGCGGTGGTTCGCCTGGATCTCGGATCGAGCGCTGTGCCGGACCCATGTCATCGGATCGAGCGTCGAGGGCATCCCCGGGATATCCACTGAGGAGCGGCGCCGGCTCGAAGGACGCGTAATCGTCGGCAGAAGGTGCCGAGTCGTCCCGATCGAATGCGTCGCACGCGGCTATCTCGATGGCTCGGGCTGGGCCGAGTATCAGGCGTCCGGGGCGGTCTGCGGAGTCCGGCTGCCGAACGGGTTGCGACGCGGAGATCGCCTGCCAACGCCGATCTTCACGCCCGCCACCAAGGCGCTCGCCGGTGCGCACGATGAGAACATCTCGTTCGACCGCGCCTGTGAAATCGCCGGCGGCGCGATGATGGAAAGGCTCCGATCGGCGACCATGGCGATCTATGCCGCGGCCCATGAGTACGCCCTGACCAGGGGAGTCATCCTCGCCGACACCAAGTTTGAGTGGGGGGTGCCGCTCGACTCGACGGCCGCGAGCGGGCCTGACGAGGCCATCCTCATCGATGAAGCGTTGACCCCCGACTCCTCCCGGTACTGGGAGGCGCGGGCGTGGCGTCCCGGGGGGGCGCAGCGGAGTTTCGATAAGCAGTATGTCCGCGATTACCTTCAGGGGTTGGTCGACGCCGGCCGGTGGGACAAGTGCGCACCCGGCCCGGCGCTCCCCGACGAGGTCGTCCGAGAAACGATGCGCAAGTACACCGAGGCGTATTCGGCCCTCTTCCCCGACGCTTGAGCCGAACCCGGCAGCGGCCGAATTTGGCGCGATTCCAGCGCGATGACCGCTGCCGGTGCGACAGGGTGGTGGGGTCGGGGTGTCTATGATCCTGCCCGCCTGTTCACGCCCCGTGAATCGACAGAAGCCGTGGGGGCGATGGGTTCGATACGATTGACGGGATTCACACGCGTTGGTCCTCGGGGGCGACGCGTTACCATTTTGTTTGGATCGACGAGGAGAGCCGTTTCTGATGACTGAGCAAGAGCGGTCCGCATCGAGCGCCGTGGTGGCGGTGTCGCCGGAGGTCGCCGAGGCCTACCGCGCGCTCCAGCGTCAGGACTTCGCCTCGTGCGAAGCCCGGTGCCGCGAGACGATTGCGCGCGATCCTTCTCATGGGGATGCGCTCCACCTGCTGGGTTTGGCGCTCTCGGCGTCGGGAAAGCCCGGTGAGGGTGTGGAGTTCCTCAAGAAAGCGTGCGCCTCTTCGCCCACCCACGGGGTGTACCGGTTCAGTCTCGGGCGGCAATTGGCGTCCATGGGCGAGCATCGCGCGGCGATCGACGAATTCCAGGTTGCGCTCCAGAACGCTCCGAAGATGGCCCAGGCCGCCTTCGAGATCGGGCGATCCCGTGAGCGGCTCGGTGATCGCGCCGGCGCGCTCGAGGCCTACCACAAAGCGGCCGACGCACGCGGCGATTTCGCGCCGGCGCACTTCGCGATGGCGGGCCTGCTCCGGCAGGCCGGTCGCAAGGAGGACGCGGTCGAGCGGTACAGGCAGGCGGTCGCAGCCAAGCCGGAATACGGCGAGGCCCACTACAACCTCGGGCTGCTCCTCCGGGATCTCGGCCGGCTCGAAGAGGCCGAAACAGCGCTGTCACGGGCCACGGAACTGCTTCCGCGTCTGGCCGCGGCGTGGACCGGGCGGGGGGCGGTGTGCGCGTCGCTGCATCGGAACGCGGAGGCGGAGTCGTGCTTCCTGCACGCGATCGAACTGTCACCCGACGACATCACCGCGCGGACGAATCTCGGGAATGTCCTGCTGCTGCAGAACCGGCCCGACGCGGCGATCGAGCACTTCGAGCATGTGCTGCGCCTCAATCCGGACTCCGCCGTCGCGCAGCTCGGCGCGGGGCTGGCGCTTCGCGGCCAGTTAAGGGTCAAGGAGGCGATGGCGGCGCTTGAGCGGGCGCTCACGCTCGATCCAAAGTCGGTGCAGACCAAATACGCGATCGCGGAGGCGAACGACCGGATACATCAGTGGGATCAGGCCGAACTCTGGGGTCGCCGGGTTCTCGAATCAAACGCGGATCATCGCCCGTCGCTCCTACTGATCGGGCGGCTGGAGCGCGAGTCGGGGCGGCTCGACGACGCGGAACGCACGCTCCTTCCTCTGCTCGACGGCTCGCCCACGGAAGCGAAGCGCGTGCCGGTGCTCAAAGAACTCGGGCACATCGAGCGGGCGAGGGGCCGGAGCGACCGGGCATTCGAGCGGTATCAGGCCGCGGCGGATATCCTGGCAGTTCAACCCGAGGTCCAATCGCTGTTGGAGAACCCGCTCGGCCGATCGCTGGCAACTTACCCGGAGCATCTGAGCCGGAGTGTCGTGGCCACATGGGACGAGCACCCGCCGGCGGATGGCCATGTTGCGCCGATCATGCTCTGCGGATTTCCTCGGAGCGGACTGACCCTGGTGGAACAGATGCTCGGCTGCGTGCCGGGTGTTGCAACGACGGACGAAGCGCCGCTCCTGAGCCCCGTGCTTGGGCATGTGGCCCAGACCGCCGGCGCGTACCGCCCGTACCCGGACTGTCTGGACGACTTGCTCGAGGATCAGGTCCTCGAATGCCGCGCGATGTACTGGGAGGCGGCCGCGCGGCTCGCCCATGTGCCTCCGGGTTGCGGCGCGCTCATCGACAAGCACATGCTGAGCGTGCTTCATCTCGGACTGATCCGGCGGATATTCCCCGATGCCAGAGTGCTGATGGTCCACAGAGACCCGCGCGATGTGGTGCTCGATTGTTTCGCAGGTACATTTGCGATCAATCAGGCGACCGCATCGTTCACCTCCGTCCGTGGGGCCGCGGAGCTGTATGACGCGTACATCGGGCTGTGGGACTTCGCAAAATCGACGCTCGGCTTGCAGACGCTTGAGATCCGTTACGAGGATCTGATCCGGGACCCGCGTGCGTCAATGAAGGATGTGCTCGGCTGGCTCGGGTTGCCATGGACCGACGCGGTGCTGAGGCACCACGAGCATGTCCGAGGCCGGGCGTTGCGCTCGCAGAGCTTCCGCGAAGTCGCCGAACCGATCAACGCGCGCCACATCGGCGGCTGGCGGGCGTTTGAAGGGGCCCTGGGCCCGGCGATGCCCGTCATCGAAGGGCGAGTCCGCCAGCTCGGGTACGAATAAGATCACGACCGCGCGCCGCGGCGCCTCAAGGGATAGCTCATGTCAACGATTGTGGAAACACTGGAACAGGGCCTCTCGGCGCACAAGGCCGGTGACCTGCGCGAGGCGGAGCAGCGCTATCTCCAGGTTCTGGCGACCAACCCGCGCAACGCCAACGCGCTCAACCTCATGGGCCTCGTGCGCGTCCAGCAGGGGCGGCTCGAGGAAGCCATCGAGAGTCTCCGCGACGCCACCCGCTACGCCGAGGGCCACGCGGAGTTTCATCGGAACCTGGGCAACACACTCCGCCGCGCGGGCCGTCCGGCCGAAGCGATCCCTTCGCTCAAGCGAGCCGCGGAGCTTGATCCCGAGTCCGTTCCGACAAGCTTCGATGTCGCCAACGCGCTGCGCGAGGCCGGTCGCACGCGGGAGTCGATGGAACAACTGCGTTCCATGCTCGCCAAGAACCCCCGCAACTACTCAGCAATGGTGAATCTCGCGGGCATGCTCGCCGACGAGATGCGATACACCGAGGCGCGGCGACTTCTCGAGACGGCGCTGCGAGCCCACCCCGGCCTGCACGAGGCACGGGTCAACCTCGGACGCGTCCTCGTCGAGCAGAGCCAGCCCCGGCTGGCCGAGCAAGTGCTTTCCGAGGCCGTGCGGACGCGCCCCGACGACCCCATCGCCAGGATGAACATGGCCCGGGCGATGCTGAATCAGGGCATGGCCAGCTCGGCCCTGACCCACATCGATGAGGCTGCCCGTCTGCTGCCCAACGACCCGCTCGTGCGTGTCAATCGTGCCGCGATCCTCCGCGCCAAACGCCGGGGGGAGGAGTCAAACGCCGAGTACGAGCACGCGATCAGTCTCGCACCGGACAATGTCGCAGCGCTCTTCGGCATGGTCTACAACCTCGAGCGGCAGGGCCAGCTCGATGATGCGATGGTGCTCGCCGAACGCGCCATCGCGTTGAATCCGGTCCATGTCTTATGCAACATGCTCGCGGCGAGAATCGATCGGCGCCAGAAGCGTCTCGAACAGGCCAGGGCGCGGATCGAGTCGCTCATCGAGCGCGTCGGCGGCAATATGTCCAAGGAAGTCGCCGGCGCGGTCCACTGTGAGTATGGGCACATCCTCGACGCGATCGGGGACTACGACCTCGCGTTCGCCGAGATCGCCCGCGGGCAGGAATTGCTTCGTCAGGCCGGCGAGGAGGACAACGACTTCGGGGCGTTCCTCCGTGTCGTCGATTACTTCCGCGAAAAGACCACCCCCGAGGTGGTGTCACCGTGGGAGTCGCGGATCCCGGCGCAGCCCGGACCCGCCGAGCCGCCGCCGCCGATCTTCTTTGTCGGATTCCCCCGATCGGGGACCACGCTCACCGAGACCATGCTCGGCGCCCACCCCGCGCTGGTGACCACGGATGAACTTCCGATCCTCGAGCGGGTCATGGACCTGATCCCCGGGATGATCGGCAAGCAGGTCAATGTCATCGAGGGGCTGGGCGAATTGCGCGCCGATGAGGTCGGATCGCTCCGGCGTCAGTACCACCGCTACGCCGAGAAGATGCTCGAAACCGAAGAGATCGGCGGGCGACAGATTGTTGACAAGTACCCGTTCAACCTCATCCGTCTGCCTGTCGTGCGGCGCATCTTCCCGGAGTCGAAGGTGATCGTCGGCCTCCGCGACCCGCGGGATGTCTGCATCAGCTGTTTCTTCCAGACTTTCCAGCGCAATGTCGCGATGATCCACTTCTACTCGATCGAGACCACCGCACGCCTCTATGCATCAACAATGGACGCATGGCTCAAGTTCCGCGACATGCTCGGCCTGAACTGGTTCGAATCGAGATATGAAGATCTCGTGGAGGACACCGAGGGCCAGGCCCGCCGCCTCATCGACTTCCTCGGCCTCGAATGGGACGCCTCCGTCCTCGACCACACCAAGCGCGGCGAGGGCAGGATGATTACGACGCCCAGCTACATCGGCGTGGGCCAGCCCATCTACAAGCAATCCAAGCAACGCTGGCGGAAGTACGAGAAGCAGCTCGAGCCGGTGATGCCTATTCTTGAACCTTATCTCAAGGCCTTCGGGTACGAGTGACCCGCCGGAGCGATCCTCATATGGCATCGATGGAACCATTTGACCTCGCGCACGAGGACTGGCAGCTCGCGACGCATCACTTCCAGCAGGGCGATGACGCGGCCGCGGAGAAGATCTGCCGCGAAATCGTCTCGGAGCTGCCGACGCATGTCGGCGCGGTGCACCTCCTGGGAGTGATCTGCGGCAAGACCGGGCGGCTGCGGGAGGCGATCGACACCCTTCAGCGCGCCGCGCAGATGGAGCCATCATCTTCCGAGATCCTGCTGCACCTCAGCTACGCGTACTCTCAGGCGGGCGGGCACGAGCGGGCGCTGGCGGGTTTCAGCAAGGTCCGCGAGATGAACCCTTCAAACATCGACGCGATCGCCATGATCGGGAGTCTGTCGCTCGACCTCGGTCGATTCTCCGAAGCGGCCGATGCGCTCATGGAAGCGGGTGATCTGCGCCCCAGGTCGGCGGAGGTCCAAGGGCTCAAGGGCCGCGCGATGCTCCGGATCGGGCGCGCCGCCGAAGCCGAAGGCCCGCTGCGTCGTGCGCTCGAGATCAAGCCGCGGATGACCGAGGCCGCGGTCGATCTCGGTGAATGCCTCGTTGAACTGGGACGGCTCGACGAGGCACGCGAGCACTATCGCGCGTGGCTCGGGCGTGACCCGCGTTTCCACGGCGGGCTAGTAAGCATGCTGCTGCGGACCGGGGCCGAGGACGAAGCGCGGGTAGTGGCGCAGGAGTCGGTCGACTCCGGCACGCCCGCGCCGATCGCGGTCCGTCTTCTGGCCCGGCACGACGCCGCCGAGGGGCGTCGCGGCGAGGCGATCGAGCGGCTGCAACAATCGTTGCCCCGGATCGCGCACGATCGATTCGGCATGGCCGGCGTCATGTTCGATCTTGCACGCCTTCAGTTCGATGCGGGGAGTCACGCAGGCGCGCTCGATACCGCCCTCAAGGCCCGTCAGGCCTTGGCGCCGCAGGGACGCCCGCCGTTCGCACGAAGCCGCCGGTATCTCATGATGCTGGACCGGCTGGCGTCGTTCCCCGCGCCATCGGAGCGTGGCCTTTGGACATCGGGCGCCGCGGCTTCGGGAGCGCCCTGCGTCGTGACCGGCATGATGGGCGCTCGACCGGAAATCCTCGCCGATGCGCTGCGGCAGATCGGCTCGGTCCGCGTGACGGACGGCCGGTCCACCGTGGTCGGGCTCGGCGGGGACATCCCCGGCCAGCCGCTGGGCTCGACCGTGTATCCGCGGATGATCGCGATGATGAGTGACAGCGCGCTCTCGCAGGTGCGCGAAAACTACTTCTCGCAGATCGGGCACCAGAGTTCGGGCGTGACCATCGATGCGCACCCGCACAACATCGAGCACCTTGCGGCCATGGCGCGCATCGTGCCGGGATTGCGAGCGGTGGTCGTGGTGCGCGACCCCGCCGACGCGATCGTCGAGGCGATCATGGAACCGACCATCGAGAATGCCTCGGCGGTGGTCCTGCCCAGTGTCGCGGATGTCGCCGCGGGGGTCGTTGGCCAGATCCGCGCATTCAATAGCGCGCGGGGCCTGGCCGGGCTGAGCGTACTTGTCGTGGACTCCGACGCACTTCAGTCGGACCCCCCGCGTGAGCTGCGGCGGGTCTGCGAGTTCATCGGTGTCGCCGATGTCGATGAGGACTCACTCAGCAGAGCCGCGGCCGTCGTGACGGCGCCGAACTTGAGCCGGCTTCCAAAGGGATGCTCGGCGCCCTACACCTCGGAACTGGCGCCGATGGCCCCGCTACTCGCGAGTGTCGAGTGTCCTCGTCCGGGCGGCGTGTGATGCCCGCCGACCGCGCGGTTCAGGATGCCATCGCGCAGGCGACGCGGCACATGAGATCCGGCGCATACGAATCGGCCATCGAGACTCTCGGCGCGGCGTGCCGGGCCCATCCCGGCGATCACGCGCTGCGATATCGGTGGTGCGAGGCGATGGCGGCGGGGGGAAAGCCCGATGAGGCGATCAGGGAGTTGGCGGCGTTGATCACGGACAGCGGCGCACAGCCGCAGCCGCTGCGCTTGCTGGGGGCGCTCCTCTTCGGAAGGGGGCGGTTTGAAGAGTCCAATCAGGTCTTTGCCCGTCTGGCGACACTGCGTCCAAAGAGCCCCGAACCGCGGGTCGGAGTGGCCCGATCGCTGATCGAGTGCGGCCGGCAGGATGAAGCGCTCGCATATCTGGGGGCGTTGGATGACACGCTCAGACAGGATCATACGATCGGACTGACGATCGCCCAGGCGCACCTCCGCGCCGGAAACTACGAGGCGGCACGCGCGACGCTCGAACCGCTCTCGGCACGCACCGGCGTCACCGCGGAGATCTGGGCCACGCTGGCCCGCGTATACGAACGCCTCCGCCGAACGGCGGAGGCCCGGGATGCCGCGGGCCACGCGATCGCGCTC
>CAZSLT010000105.1:0-10227 GCA_964607595.1 uncultured Phycisphaeraceae bacterium | reverse complement strand
TTCGTCGAGTCGGCCAAACGGGCGGAGGAGGCGAGGTTCGCCGGGGCCGAGACGCTGGTGGCGATGCTCGCGGGGCAGAAGGATGGTCCGGCGATCGCGGCGGTTGCCCGTGCCGCGACCGAGGGCCGGCTGACGATCGTCGCGGCAGACGGCCTGCCCGAGATCGGCGACCCGTTGCTGGCGTCGTCCGATGCGGGCGAGGGTTGGCGGATGCAGGCGTCGGCGCTGACGAGCGACGATCACGATTTCGTGCGGGATTACGCCAAGCCGGACCCGAACGGGACCGGCGCGCCGCCCGTCCGGCAACAAGATGATGACCCCCGTGCGATCCGGGTGAACCTGGCGCTGGTCGGGGAGACCGTCGAGGCGCGTGAGCGCGGCGCAGCGCTGGCGCTCGACCGGCTGGTGCGGCAGTGGAACATGGCCGGCGGCGCGGCGGTTTCGCTGCGGTTCGTGGTGCACGAGGCGGCGATCGAGGGATTGAAGCCCCGTGCCGCGGACGACGCCGACGCGGGCGAGGCGTGGTCGTCCGATTTGCCGGAGGGCGCGGTCATCACGGGCGTGCTTATCGAGCGGGCGTCCGAGTCGGACGGCGACGACCCGCGCTGAGCGGGCCCGGTTTCACAACGAGCGTCATTCCCTTGAGCGGCGGCGCGACCTGGCCAGGCGGCTGTCGAGCACGACCGCGCCCAGCGAGAGCCCCGGCAGGACGATGAGCATGAGCAGGCCGGCGAGCGCGGCGACGGGGGTGCGCCCGAGGTCCTCGCTCTGGTAGATGGCCGTCAACGCCGACACGACCGAGAGCAGCGCGATGATGGCCAGGCACATCGCCCGCAGCAGCCGACGGATCGAGTCACGACTTCCCAACGCCGGCCTTCCCGCCCTTGAAGGGCCCCGCGGACATCCCTTCCACCCTCGCACGCACGACTCCACGCCGACGGGCGTGGGAGGGCGGGAAGGTAGCGAGTCGGCCCGGCGCCGACCAGAGGCGGGCGTGACGAAGGCCGGATTTGTTGAAGTTAGTAGGGGCAAGTATCGTCCATCCCGAGTGAGACCAGCGCCCTTCATGCTGTCGATGCCCGCGCGGGTGCCCCTGATGCCGGCCGCGATCATCGCGCTGGCGGGGTTGTCCTCGCCGCTGTGCGCGCAGGACGGCGGCGCGTCGGGGCCCGCGGCGTCGGAGGCGGCGTCGCCGCTGGAGGGGCGCGCGCTCACGGAGGTGCGCTTCGACGGGCTGGGGCGCACGCCCGAGCAGTTCGTGCGCAACCAGGTGCGCTCGGTGGTGGGGCGGCCGCTGGAGTGGGAGACGGTGCGCGAGGATTTGCGCCGGCTCGAGCGGCTGGGCGAGTTCCGGACGATCCGCGCCGAGGTGTTCCCCGACGCTGGGGGCGAGGGCGCGGTGCTGGTGTTCACGGTCGAGGAAGCGCCGATCGTCAGCGACATCGTCGTGGTGGGCAACCGTCAGGTGTCGGACGAGAAGATCGCCGAGGTGGTCAACGCGAGCGTGAAGCTGGTGTCGGGCGTGCCGGTCGATGAGTTCCGGATCGGTCAGGCGCGGCGCGCGATCGAGGACCTGTACCGCGAGTCGGGGTATTACCAGGTCGAGGTGACGATCGACCGCGAGGAATTGGAGCGGGACGGGATCGTGACCTTCCGGGTGCGCGAGGGCGAGCGCGTCCGCGTCACGGACATCCGGTTCTCGGGCAACAACGCGTTCCCGGCGCGGCTGCTGCGCCCGGAGCTGATCACCAAGACGGCCGGGCTGTTCGAGAAGGGCCCGCTGGACCCGGACCTGCTGGACGAGGACATCGCGGCGCTGGCGACTTTTTACCGCGACCGCGGGTACCTGGACGCCCGGTTCTCGCGCGACCTGCGCCTGGCGCCGAACAACAAGGAAGTGATCGTCACCTTCATCATCGATGAGGGTCCGCTGTACACGCTGGGGACGCTGACGGCCTTCAACGCGTCGGACGCCGAGTCGCCGCTTGAGGTCTTCGACAGCGGGCAGGTGCGGGCGCTGATGCCGATGAAGGAGGGCGACGCCTTCGGGATTCAGAAGGTGCGGGCGCTCTCGACGGCGCTGCGCGATGCGTACTACGCGATGGGGTATGTCGATGCGCGGGTGGACCTGCGCGAGCGGCGCGTGCCGGGGGCGAGCGTCATCGACCTCGAGCTGTATGTCAGCGAGGGCGAGCGGTTCCGCACGGGCGTCGTGACGGTGGTGGGCAACGAGATCACGCAGTCGAAGGTCGTGCACGGGTTGCTGGACTTCCGGCCCGAGCAGTACCTGGACGCGACGAAGATCGAAGAGGGCAAGCGGCGGCTGCTGGGGTCGCGCCTGTTTGCGCCGCCTGGGCCGGACGAGCCCGGGCCGCGGATCACGATCCAGCCCGAGAGCGCCTCGTACCCCGGCTACCGCGATGTGCTGGTTGAGATCGCCGAGACGAACACCTCGCGGCTGGGGTTCGGGGCGTCGGTGTCGTCGGACCTGGGGCTGTCGGGGACGATCGAGCTCTCGCAGTGGAACTTCGATCTGCTGGACACGCCGGACTCGTTCGGTGAGTTCATCCGCGGGCGCGCCTTCCGCGGCGCGGGTCAGTCGTTCAACCTGCTGATTTCGCCCGGCTCGGAGGCGAACCTGTACTCGCTGGAGATCTCCGACCCGACCTTCCTGGACACGGATTACTCGCTGGGCGGCAGCGTGTATCTTCGCCAGCGCGAGTATGACCAGTACGACGAGGACCGCGCGGGCGTGCGGCTGCGGGTCGGGCGGCGCTTCGGCACGCAGTGGGTCGGCGGCGTCTCGCTACGGGCCGAGTCGATTGATCTGTCGGACATCGACCGGGATGCGCCCGTGGATGTCTTCGAGGTCGAGGACCAGAACATCATCACGAGTCTGGGCAGCAGTCTGACCCGGACCACCGTCGACAACCGCTTCCGCCCGACCACCGGCACGCGCACCGAGCTGGGGATCGAGCAGGTGGGCCTCTTCGGCGGCGACTTCGACTTCACCAAGATCACCGCCGAGCACAGCGTCTTCATCCCGCTCGACGAGGACTACCTCGGCCGGCGGACCGTGCTGTCGCTCAAGACCTCCGCCGCGTGGATCCCGCAGGACGACGAGGCGCCGGTGTACGAGCGGCTCTACCTCGGCGGCCGTTCGTTCCGTGGGTTTGATTTCCGCGGCATCGGCCCCCGGGGCGTCCGCAACGACAACGGCGAGGTCGGCGACGATCATGTCGGCGGCGACTTCTCCTTCTTTTTCGGCGCCGAGGTCGAGAAGCCCCTCTGGCGCGAACTGGTCTCGGGCGTCGTGTTCGTGGACACCGGCACCGTCAACGACGACTTCTCGTTCGATGAGTACCGCGTGGCGGTGGGCCTGGGCGTGCGGTTCTACTTCCCGCAGCTCGGCCAGGCGCCCCTGGCGTTCGACTACGCCTTCCCGCTGATCGACTACGACGGCGATGACACCCAGGCGTTCAGCTTCTCGATCGACATTCCGTTCTGACCCCCCCGTACGACCCCCGTACCACCTCCCCTCGCCCGACCCCGGTGCCACGATCTGGGGGTTTGTTGGGTGGCCGCTAACTTCGCTAGAATGATGGCGGCCGACCGTCGCGCGCCGCCCGATCGAGACACATCGGATGTGGGCTCGGGGTGCGGCCGGGGCGCGGCGGCCCCGAGGAACACACCGCGGAGGGGATGAAGGATGACCACGATGAATACGGACAGACTCTGGCGTTGGACGATCGCGGGGGCGCTGGGCCTGATCGCCGCGGGCGTGTGGACCGGGCTGGGATCGGCGGCGCAGGCGCGGAACAACAGTCTCTCGGGGGTGCCGACCGCGGTGGCGGTCGTCGACATCGCCGAGGTGCTCGACAATCTTGACGAGAAGGTGCAGCGCGAGGGCGAGCTCAAGCGGTTCATCGAGGGCCGCAAGGCGACCGTCGACCGCATGAGCCAGGAGATCGCGACGCTCGAGGAGGAGCTCAAGATTCTCCCCGACGGCCCGGACGCGAAGGCCAAGCGCGAGGCGCTGGTGCGGCTGCAGGCCAATCGGCGGATCGAGGCGGAGATCGCGGCCGCGCTCGTCGATAACGAGCGTCAGTCGCTCCAGGTGCAACTGGTGCGCGACATCATCGAGGCCGCGGGCCGGGTGGCGCAGCGGGACGGCTGGCAGATCGTGATCACGGACGACCGCGACGCGGCCGATCCGCCGGACGGTCAGAACTTTAATACGAATCAGCAGCTCCAGTTGCTGGCGCAGCAGAGTCTCGTGTACGCCGCGGAGCCGGTGGAGATCACGAGCGAGGTGATCCGGCTGATGAACAACGAATTCAAGGCCGGTGGGTGAGCGCAGCGCCGGGCAGCCCGACATCCTGGACGACGGGCGATCTGGCGCGGCTTCTGGGCGCTGAGTTGATCGGCCGTTCGGACATCGCGCTGAGCGGGCTTGAGCCGATGGAGGCCGCGGGCCCGACCTCGCTGACTTTCATCCGCAGCGCGTCGTACCTGGCCCGCTGGCACACCTGCCGCGCCGGGGCGGCGCTGGTCACGCGGGCGCTGGCGATGGAGCCGGCGTTCAAGACGCTGGATACCTCGTCGCGGGCCATTCTCCTGGTGGACAACGCCGACCTGGCGCTCTCGACGCTGCTCAAAGCGATCACGCCGGAGCCGGCGCGGCCTCGCGGCGTGTCGTCCCAGGCGGTCGTGCATGCGTCGGCGTCGGTGGCGCCGGACGCGGGTATCGGGCCGTTCGTCACGATCGGCGCGGGCGCGGTGATCGGCGCGGGCACGGTCCTCCACGCCGGCGTCTCGATCGGCGCCGGGGCGCGCCTCGGCGAGCGGTGCGAGCTGCATGCGGGGGTGGTCGTCCAGGACCGCTGCGTGATCGGCGACCGCGTCGTCCTGCACCCGGGCGTGGTGATCGGCGCGGACGGCTTCGGGTACATCCCCGCGCCCGAGGGGCGGGGGCTGATCAAGATCCCGCACGCCGGGATCGTGGTGATCGGGGAGGATGTCGAGATCGGGGCCAACTCGTGTGTTGATCGCGCCAAACTCGGGGCGACAACGATCGGCGCGGGGACGAAGATCGATAACCTCGTGCAGGTCGCGCACAATGTGCGCATCGGCCGCTCGTGCATCGTCTGCGGTTCGGCCGCGATCGGCGGCTCGACGGTGATCGGGGATGGCGTGACGCTGGCCGGCAAGGTCGCCGTGGCCGACAACCTCTCGATCGGCGATCGGGTGATGGTCTCGGCGTATTCGGCGGTGATGCGCGACATCCCGGCGGGGGAGACCTGGGGGGGGTCGCCCGCTCAGCCGTTCACCTCATATATGCGGGGTGTCGTGGCATTGCGCCGACTTCCTGAGATGATCAAACGGATTTCACGCCTCGCGGACCGCCCCGGTGACTCCGGGCCCGGCTCCGCGCCGTAGTATTGGAACCGCCGCCCATGCTGCCGACCTCACCCGCCAAACCGCGTCAACGCACGCTCAAGGCCCCCGCGAGGGTCGAGGGCGTCGGGCTGTTCTCCGGCGCGGCGGTGTCGGCCACGGTCCGGCCCGCCGGGCCGGGCACGGGCGTGGTGTTCCGGCGGGTTGATCTTCCGGGCGCGCCGGAGATCCCGGCGCGGATCGAGTTCGTGGCGCCGCGCCCGCGCCGCACCGCGCTCGAGGCGGACGGGGTGTCGGTCGAGATGGTCGAGCACTGCCTCTCGGCGCTGGCCGGGATGCGGGTCGACAATGCGTGCATCGATGTGGAGGGGCCGGAGATCCCCGCGGGCGACGGCTCGGCGTCGCTCTTCGTGGACGCGGTGCGCCGGGCGGGCGTCGTGGAGCAGGATGCAACCTCCGACCCGCTGGTGGTCACGGAGCCGATCACGCTGCGCGAGGGCGAGGCGACGCTGGCGGCGCTGCCGTGCGAGGGCGCCGCGCCCGAGATGGTCTATGTAATGGATTACGGCGAGCGGTCCTTCCTGGGCCGGCAGAGCCATACCTACACGCTCGATCCCGAGGAATATGTCCGCGAGATCGCCCCGGCGCGGACCTACTCGACGCACGCCGAGGCGCAGGCCGCGTGGGACCGCGGCATGTTCCGCCACCTCTCGACGAAAGAGATGCTGGTGATCGGCGACGCGGGCCCGATCGACAACGAGCTCCGCTTCCCCGACGAGCCGGTGCGTCACAAGATGCTGGACCTGATCGGCGACATCTCGCTGGTGGGCCGGCCGGTGCACGCGCGGATCGTGGCGATCCGCTCCGGCCATTCGCTGAATCAGCGCCTGGCGCGGGAATTGGTGGAGGTGGCGCGCCGGCAGGAGCAGCAGGCCGGCGCGGCGGCGCCGCCGGCGATGGACATCCGCGCGATCATGCGCCTGCTGCCGCACCGCTACCCGATGATCCTGGTGGATCGGGTGCTGGAGATCGACGGCGATCGGCGTGCGGTGGGCGTGAAGAATGTGACGATCAACGAGCCCTTTTTCCAGGGGCACTACCCCGTGGCGCCGATCATGCCGGGGGTGCTGATCGTCGAGTCGATGTGCCAGCTGGCGGGGCTCATGCTCAGCCACAAGCTCGAGCGCACCGGCAAGATCGCCGTGCTGCTCTCGCTGGACCGCGTGAAGCTGCGCCGGACGGTGACGCCGGGGGATCAGCTGGTGATCGAGACCGAGGCGATCAAGACGAGCGCGCGGTTCGGCGATGTCCAGTGCCGCGCCTTTGTCGCCGGGGAACTGGTGGCCGAGGCGCGCGTTAAGTTCATGATGGTCGACGCGGAGCAGGAAGCGTGAGCACGAAGGTCCACCCCACGGCGATCGTTGACCACCGGGCCGAGCTGGACGAGGGGGTCGAGGTCGGGCCGTACTGCGTGATCGGGCCGTGGGTGCGGATCGGGCGCGACACCGTGCTGCACAACCATGTGACGATCCACTCGAATACGACGCTGGGTCGCGAGAATGTGCTGTACCCCTACGCGGTGCTGGGGGCCGAGCCGCAGGACCTCAAGTTCCAGGGGCGCGCCACCGAGCTGGTCATCGGCGACCGCAACAAGTTCCGCGAGCACTGCACGATTCACCGCGGCACCGAGCTGGGCGGGTTCCGCACGGTGATCGCGTCGGACTGCCTCATCATGGTCGGCGTCCACATCGCGCACGACTGCGTGATCGAGGACGAGGTGGTCATCGCCAACAACACGATGCTGGGCGGGCACTGCCATGTCTGCTTCGGCGCGTCGATGGGCGGCGGCGCGGGCGTGCACCACTTCACGACCATCGGCACGCTGGCGTTCGTGGGGGGCATGTCGCGCATCAGCAAGGATGTCCCGCCGTACATGGTGGTCGAGGGGACGCCGGCGGAGGTCCGCAAGGTGAACTCGACGGCGCTCTCGCGCCGGAAGTGGACCGACGAGGACATCGAGCGGCTCAAGCACGCCTACAAGCTGCTCTTCCGCGAGGAGGAGCTGCCGGCGCAGACGGTGGTCGAGATGCTCCGCGGCGCGCCGGGCCAGTCGCAGGCGGTGCTGCATCTGTGCGACTTCGTGGAGCGGGCCCAGCTCGGCGTGTTCGGCCGTCAGCGCGAGGCCGAGCGGAAGCGCGCCGGCGGCGCTCAGCCCTGATCCGAACGAAAAAAAGAACACCCGCGCGGTGTGGGGTGTGGGAAGCGAGGGTGTGCCGCGCGGGTGCTCGGATTGTCTGCGTCGTTGGCGGCGTGATCAGCCGCGATGGCGGGCGATGTAGTCCCGGATGGTGCGTTCGTAGTCGGGCGACTTGAGGCCGACGATGCGGGCCTCGGCCAGCGCGTCGGCGTCGGAGAGGCCGCCGTCGATGGCGCGGTAGGCGTACCAGATGGCGCCCACGCGGTTGGCCGAGGAGCAATGCACGAGCATCGGGCGCTCGGCGCTGCGGATCAGGGCGAGGTTGGCGTCGATCGTCGCGTCGGAGAGTTCGTCGGCGCCGTTCCACGCGGGGTTGTGGTAGGCGAGGCCGAGGTCGGTGACGAAGGCGCGTTCGTCGAAACCGGCCTGCTCGCCGGGGTGCATCATGTTGACGACGGTCTTGACGCCGCCCTTCTTGGCCTGCTCGAGGTCGGCCGGTTGGGGCCTGCTGGCCAGGAAGACGCCCTGGTAGGTGTGCAGGCGCGTGATCGTGCCGCACTCGTAGGGCTCGAGCCCTTCGGTGGTGATGGCGGTGTGGCCCTGGGTGCTCTGGCTGCTCGCGCAGCCGAGGGGGAGCGTGGCGAAGGCCGCGACGATCCCTGTGGCGATGAGTGTGTTGAGATTCATGGTCCCGACTCCTTGTGACTGTGCGTAATCCGTTGCGGCCCGCTTGGCCGCGGCTATCCGTACCGTTTGTGGATGCACGCCATGATGCCGGCGAGCCCCGGCTCGGCGATCTCGTAGTAGACGCTCCGCCCGTCGCGGATGGGCCTGAGCAGGCCTCGGTCGGCCAGGAGGCGGAGGTGCGTGCTCATGGCCGACTGCGAGACGCCGCAGGCCTGCGCCAGCGCCCCGACGGTGTGCCACTCCCGCAGGAGCAGCTCGACGACCCGGATCCGCACCGGGTGGGCGAGGGTCCTGAGGCACTCGGCGGCTTCGGCGAGGGCGGTGTCGCGGAGCGTTGTGTCCGTCCGTACATCCATACATATCAAGATATCAAGAAAACTCGATATGTCAAGTAGAGGAGAAAGAATTCTTTGCCGGCCCCTCCCCCGATCCCCGTCGGGGGAGGTGTCACGCGGGGCCTGACGGTGGGGCCCCCGGTCGCTTCGCCGCTACCCGTTGTGCCTCGCGGCATGTGCTCTACGCCGCGGCCCACAGTTCGACGAGGTTCCCGTCCGGGTCGTAGCAGTAGATCGACCTTGCCCCGCGGGGGGCCATCCAGTCGAACTCCACCGGCCCGTGCACCGCGATGCCCATGCCCCGCAGATGCTCGGCGCACTCCTCCAAGCGTCCGATATCCACGCGGAGGGCGAAATGTGTCGCGCCGTTGAACCTCGACCCGATCGGCGAGTCCTTGAGCGGCGAGTGCTCTTCGAAGAGCAGGGGGCCCTTGTGCAGCGCCAGCCAGCACGACTGCCCCTCGGCGCCGGCCCAGAACCAGGCCCATTCGTCGGATTGCGGGCGCGCGGGGATGAGGCGGATCGCGTCGCGGTAGAAGGCCGCGGCCTGCGCGACATCCTTGACGACCAAAACGATCTCGCTCAACCCGCGGCAGACGGCCTCGCTCATGGCTCCATCGCCCCCGCGATCTTTTTCGCCAGTTCGGCGCCGTGCGCGGCATCCAGTTTCCCGGCGGGCCAGCGGACCCCGAGGCCGCCCCCCCCCGCGTCCGTATCGGGCTTGGGGATGATGTGGAAGTGGACATGGAAGACGGCCTGGTGAGCGCGCGGGCCGTTGTTCTGCAGGAGGTTGAACTGCGAGCAGCCGGTGGCCTTCATGACGGCGCGGCAGATGCGGGGCAGGACGCGCCCGACGGCCGCGGCGGAGTCATCGCTGAGTTGGTCAAGCGTCTCGGCGGGTTCCTTGGGGATGACGAGTGTGTGGCCGGTCGAGAGCGGCATGATGTCGAGGAAGGCGAGGACATGCTGGTCCTCGTAGACCTTATGGCAGGGGATCTCGCCCCGGATGATCTTGGTGAAGATGGTGTCGGGCATGGTGTGAGTCCTGTTCTGACGCGGCGGTGATTCAACCCACTCCCGCTTCGACGGCCGCGGCGGCGGGCGGGTGCGGGGCGCTGGTGGCGGGGGGCAGGCGGAGGTACTTCGTGAGCCATGCCGCGCCCGCGTAGAAGGGGATGGTGTCGAGCAGGGCGCAGATCGCCTTGAAGACATAGCCGGTGGCGATGAAGAGCAGGAGCTGCGGCCAGAGGGGCTTGTCGTCGCTGACGGGCAGGGCGTGGGCGTAGAAGTGCGTGATGAGGATGACGGCGGTGGTGTCCACGAGCTGGCTGATGAGCGTGGAGCCGTTGTTGCGGAGCCAGAGGTGCTTGCCCTTGGTGAGGTTCTTCCAGAAGTGGAAGACATGCACATCGACGAGCTGGGCCACGAGATACGCGAACATGCTCGCGGCGACGGCGCCGAAGGCGAGTTTCTGCACCTCGAAGAACACACCCGTCTTCGGTTCGCCGGGCGGCTCGAACCCCGGCAGGGCGCCGCCGAGCCAGAGGATGAACATGACCCAGAGGTTGAGGATGAAGCCGACCCAGACGACCTGGTTGGCGCGCCGGCGCC
>CAZSLT010000104.1:1583-10330 GCA_964607595.1 uncultured Phycisphaeraceae bacterium | reverse complement strand
TGTGCGTCACCGCCAGCGACAGCGCGACGCGCCGTCGCGTCGGCACATCCAGGAAAGGCCAGTCATACCGTTTCTCGTCCGAAACCCACACTGTCGCCATCGCGAAATTCGAGATCGATCCCGTCGATGCCTGAACCATCGCATCCTTGCCCTCGTCGGTGTCCGCCGACAGCAGGCGCGAGCCGCCGGCGTCGTCCCGCAGGCAGATCACGGTGAACGAGTGACCGGACGATCCCACGCGCGACGGCGCCGGCCACGCCGCGCCGATGCCGAGCACGAGCAGCCAATACACGCCGAGGCCGACCGGCGCCAGCAGCAGCGCGAAGATCAGGAAGTTGATCCTTGCTCGGACCCGCCCGCTCATGCGCGCCTCACCTCCACCGCGGCATCCTCGCCTTCCCACATTCCGGGCAGCGCTGGGTCGTCAGCCCTTCCAGAGAGTACCCGCAGTAGGCGCAGTTCGTCAGCACCCACCGCCGGTACCGCTTCTCGGCGCGGATGATGCGCCACACGCCGAACGCCGCGGCCAGCCACGCGATCAGCAGCGCCCCGGCGCGGAGCCCGTTGAACACGAGTCCGTCGCGCGACCACACGCTGATCGTCGACTCCGACGCGGTGCGCAGTTCGGCCGGGAGCGCCGCGCCGTGACTCGCCTGGAGATACTCGAAGACCTCCCGCTCCTGCGCCGGCGTGATCGCCAGTCCTGTCGCGCCCGACCAATCGAAACTCTGCCGCAGCACGAGAACGGTCTCGATCCGCATGTCCGACCACGCCGTGCGTCCGCCGCCCCTGGACCGTGTCCGCACCGATGGATAGACAACAGTCTTGTCGATGGACCGCACGCTCTGATCGCTCAGCGCAGCGCGGAACTCCGGGCTCCGCAGTTCGATGATCTGCATGGGTAAGCCGTCGCGTTGAATACAGAGCAAGGCCACACCCAATGAGGCTTCTCGGTCGATATTCACGCGGGGCCACACCATCCAGATGCTCCACGCGCAAAGCCCGTAGAACACCCCGCAGGCCAGCAAGACCAAGACCACACCCGCCGCCGCGGGCAGGACGCTCCGCCGACCGAATCTCGCCCGCAGCCGACGCATCACCCCGCTTACGCCCGTGCCCCGCCCGCGGTTCCGAGGGTGGGGGGCACGCCCTACAATCCCCGCCCCCCGGGGCCCCCGCGCCCAAACTCCCGCCCTCCACCTCACACCCCCCCCGAAAGCCCCATGCCGCTCCTCGCCGCGACCAACCTGAAACACGCCTTCGGCACCGACATCATCCTCGAAGGGGTTTCGCTCTCCATCGAGGCCGGGGAGCGCGTCGGCCTCGTCGGGCGCAACGGCCAGGGCAAGTCCACGCTCATGAAGGCCCTCACCGGCCTGCTCAAGCCCGACTCCGGCTCGGTGATCATCCAGCGCGGCTGCCGCGCCGGGTACCTCCACCAGGACCCCAACCTCAACCGCGAGGAGACGCTCCGCGACGCGGCCGAGGGCGCCTTCGCCGAGCTGCACTCGCTCCATCAGCAGCTCCACGAGGTCTACGACCGCATGGCCGAGGCGTCCGACGCCGAGCTCGACAAACTGCTGCGCAAGCAAGAGGACCTCGAGCGCCGCATCGAGGCCGCGGGTGGTTACGCGATCGACCACAAGATCGACGAGACGCTCCACGGGCTGGGCTTCACCGATGCGCAGTTCTCGATCAAGGTGAAAGACCTCTCCGGCGGGCAGAAGGGCCGGCTGGCGCTGGCGAAGCTGCTGCTGGAGTCGCCGGACATCCTGCTGCTCGACGAGCCGACGAACCACCTCGACATCGCCGGTCGTCTCTGGCTCGAGGACTTCCTCAAGAACGACTTCCGCGGCGCCGTGCTGCTGGTCTCCCACGACCGCCGCCTGCTCGACAATGTCGTGACGCGGATCGTCGAGGTCGAGCAGGGCCGCCTCATCGACTACCCCGGCAACTACGCCAAGTTCCGCGAGCTCCGCGCCGAGCGCCGCATGGTCCAGATGCGCGCCTGGGAGTCGCAGCAGACCAAGTGGCGGCAGGAGCAGCAGTACATCGACAAGTACCGCGCCGGCCAGCGCGCCAAGCAGGCCAAGGGACGCGAGACCCGCCTCGTCCGTGAACGCGCCGACTCCGCCCTCGAACGACCGATGGAGCTCAGCGCGCTGGACTT
The DNA here is from genome assembly GCA_964607595.1 of uncultured Phycisphaeraceae bacterium. Classification (GTDB taxonomy): domain Bacteria; phylum Planctomycetota; class Phycisphaerae; order Phycisphaerales; family UBA1924; genus JACKHC01. Next base: position 8,160 of record CAZSLT010000104.1, on the reverse strand, counting down.
CGAGTTCCCCCGCGCCGAACGCTCGGGCGAGATCGTCGCCATCGCACGCGGCCTCTCCAAGAGCTACCCCGCCGACGACGGCACGACCAAGGTCCTCTTCCACGACCTGGACATCACCATCGCACGCGGCGAGCGCTGGGGTGTCATCGGGCCCAACGGCGCGGGCAAGTCCACACTCGTCCGATGCATCCTCGGCGAGACCAAGCCCGACGCCGGCACCGTGCGCCTCGGCTCGAATGTCATCACCGGCCACTACAAGCAGTCTCACGAAGGGCTCGACCCTTCCATGAATGTCTTCCGCTATCTGCAGAAGGTCATCCTCGACGAGAACCCCGGCAAGCTCCTCAGCGAGCAGCAGGCCCGCAACCTCGCCGGCGCGTTCCTCTTCTCCGGCGACGAACAGGAGAAGGAACTCGGCGTGCTCTCCGGCGGCGAGCGCTCCCGCGCGGTGCTCGCCGGGCTGCTGGCCAGCGCCAAGAATGTGCTGATCCTCGACGAGCCGACGAACCACCTGGATATCTCCAGCAGCGAGCGGCTGGAAGAGGCGTTGGCGCTTCCCCGAAAGGCCGACAGCTTCGAGGCCGGCGACGACACCGGCAAGAGGAACGCTTCGGCATTCGACGGCACACTCATCCTCATCTCCCACGACCGCGCGCTCATCGACGCCTGCTGCAATCACCTGATCGTCCTCGACGGCAAGGGCAACGCCGAGATCTTCCTGGGCAACTACACGATGTGGCACGACCGCGAGGTCGAGCGGGCACGCGCCAAGCAGCGCGCCGAGGACGACACCCGCTCGAAGCGCGACGCCGATCAACGCGCCCAGCGCGAGCAGGCCGCCTCCCCCGCCAAAGCCCCCGCCGCGAAGGCCTCCCCCGCCAAAGCCGCGCCGGCCAAACCCCCCGCCTCGAAAACGGCGCCCGCCGCCTCCGGCCCGACCGCGGCATCGCTCGAGCGCCTCAAAACCACACAGATCGAGAAGCGCATCGAGGAGATCGGCGCGCGCATCGCCGCGATCGACCAGTCGCTGAACGACCCCGATGTCTGGGCCGACCAGCGCAAGTGCGCCAAGCTCGGCGACGAGCGCACGAAGCTCGTCCAGGAGCTCGAGCCGCTCGAGTTCGAGTGGATGCGCCGCGCCGAGACCGCCTGATGGCCGCGCCCCGCGTCGCACTCGTCACCTGCGCCACGCTCCCCGAGCCCGACCCGGACGAGACGATCCTGCTCGATGCGCTCAACGGCGCGGGCATGGAGGCGCGCCTGCTGGCGTGGGATGCGCCCCCCGGCCACCCGAAGCACGCCGACCCTTCCGACTTTCATATCTGCGTCCTGCGCTCCTGCTGGAACTACTACGAGCAGCCCGACGACTTTCTCGCCTGGGCCGACCGCGCGGCCGCGTCCTCGCGCCTGCTCAACCCCGCGCCGGTCGTCCGCTGGAATGCGCACAAGGGCTACCTCCGCCGCCTCGCCCGCGCCGGGCTGCCGGTCGTGCCGACGGTCTACGCCGACAAGGGTTCGCGTGCATCCTTCGCCGACATCCTCCGCGCCAACAAGTGGGAGGATGCGGTGGTCAAGCCGTGCGTCTCGGCCGCGTCCTTCATGACGCGCCGCTTCGGCGCAGGGGATGCGATCGAGGCGCAGCGTTTCCTGGATGAGCTGATGCGCAGCCGCGACGCGATGATCCAGCCCTACATGCGCTCCGTGGACGACTCCGGCGAGCGCTCGATCATGTGGATCAGTGGGGGGGGTGGGGGGGGTGGGGGGGAGGCGACGCACGCGATCCGCAAGAGCCCGCGCTTCGCCGGGCAGGAGGAGTCCGTCTCCGGCTCGCTGCCGGCGAGCGACAACGAGCGCGATCTTTTCGAACGCACGCTCGACGCCGTGCCATTCGCCAAGGGCGAGCTCCTCTACGCCCGGCTCGACCTCATGCCCGACGCCCGCGGCGACATGCTGATCTCCGAACTCGAACTCATCGAGCCCTCGCTGTTTCTGCTGCAGGAACCCCGCGCACTGCGATCATTCGTCCGCGCCGTCGCGGCACGGCTGCGCTGAATTCCCTCCCCGAGGGAGGGGTAGGGGAGGGAGTGGAGAGGGAAGAGGGAGGGATGGAGAGGAGAAGTCGGCACTCGGCCGCGCCCTTACCCCTTCGCCTTGACCGTCTTCTTCTTCATCGTCGCGCCCGCGGCCTTGGCGCCCTTGGCGGACGCCGCCAGCGCCCGCTCCAGGTCCGCGATCAGATCGTCGCAGTCCTCGACGCCCACGCTCAGCCGGATCAGCGTGTCGGAGATCCCCAGCTCGCGGCGCATCTCCGGCGGCACGCTCGCGTGCGTCATGATCGCCGGGTGATCGACCAGCGACTCCACGCCGCCCAGCGACTCGGCCAGCTGGAACACCTCCACCGCCTCGAGGAATCGGCGCGCCTCGTCCAGCCCGCCCTTGATGAAGAAGGTGATCATCCCCGTGCCGCCGGTCATCTGCTTCTTGTAGACCGCGTGCTGCGGGTGCGACGACAGCCCGGGGTACACGACCCGCTCGACCTCGGAGCGCTTCTCGAGCCACTTGGCGATCCGCAGGCCGCTCTCGTTGTGGCGGGCCATGCGCACGCCCAGCGTCTTGATGCCGCGGAGCACGAGGTACGCGTCGAACGGACCCATCACGCTGCCGATCGCGTTCTGGATGAAGCGCAGCCGGTCACACAGCGACTCATCGCCGGTGACCAGCACGCCGCCGACCGCGTCGGAGTGGCCGTTGAGGTACTTCGTGGTCGAGTGAAGCACGAGGTCGAAGCCGTGCTCCAGCGGGCGCTGGTTCACCGGGCTCGCGAAGGTGTTGTCGCAGACGAGGATCGCCTTGGGGCTGCGCTTCCGCGCCAGCGCGGCCACCGCCTTGAGGTCCACCAGCTTCAGCGTCGGGTTCGTCGGCGTCTCGACCCACACCATCGCCGTCTCGGGCTTGAGCGCGGCCTCGGCCTTCTTGAGGTCCGTCAGGTCGACATAACTCACCTTCAGCCCCTGCGACCGCGCCCGCACCCGCGACAGCAACCGGTTCGACCCGCCGTACAGGTCGTCCATCGCCACGATGTGCGCGCCCGCATCGCACAGCTCCAGCGCCGTGCCCATCGCGGCCAGGCCCGACGCGAACGCGAACCCGCCGCAGGACGGGTCACGCGTCTCGCTGATCGCCGACCCCTCCAGCCGCGCCACCATCCGCTCCAGCGCGTACCGCGTCGGGTTGTGCGAGCGCGAATACTCGAACCCCTTGTGGACGCCCGGCGACTCCTGCGCATAAGTCGAACTGGTGAAGATCGGCGGCATCACCGCCCCCGTCACCGGCTCGGGGTGCTGCCCGGCGTGAATCACCTTGGTGTCGATGTGCATTCTGGAGTCGTCGTGCATCTGTCAATCCTTCAACGCAGAGGTCTCAGAGCCAACCAGGCCGCGGAGCCATCCGGAAAACGGGGTTTCAATCCCCACACTCTCCTCCCACCGACCCGCCCCTGATTTCTTCTTTTCCCAATGGTCCCGCTCTCACTCTGTTTCTCTCTGACTCTCTGCTCTTGTGTCTCTGCTTCTCGCTCTGAGTCCCCTAATGATTTCTCGCTTCTCTGCGTTCTCTCTCTGTGTTCTCTGGGTCTCTGTGGTGAATGCCTACACCAGCTTCCGCCGCAGGTAGTTAATCAGGTCGATCTTCGTGATCAGCCCCACATACTTGCCGGCGTTGTCCACGACGATCGCCACCCGATCCGCCCGGAAGATCGGCATGAGGTCCTCGATGGTCTTGTCGGCGCGGATCGTCTCGAGGCGGCGCGTCATGAACTCGCTCACCGGACGGTCGAACGCCGCGTCGTCCCGCGCCACCGCCAGCAGGATATCCGTCTCGTCGATGATCCCCGCCACCTTCTTCTTCTCGCCCAGCACGACCATCTGCGAGATGCCGTACAGCCCGAACCGCTTGATCGCCACATTGACCGTGTCGTCCTCGGCCAGCGTGAAGTCCTCGTTCTCCTCGTGACGCCGCGCCACCAGGTCGCCCAGGTCGTTCCGCACCGGCCGCTTGATAAACCCGTTGTCGATCATCCAGTGGTCGTTGAACATCTTCGAGAGATACTTGCCGCCCGTGTCGCAGATCAGCGTCACGACATTCATCGGTCTCGTCTGACGCCTGGCCCACACGAGCGACGCATGCAGCAGCGCCCCCGTGCTCGACCCCGCCAGCAGCCCCTCTTCCTTGAGCAGCAACCGCGCCGCGTGGAACGCCTCGCCGTCCGTCACCGGGATCGCCTCATCGACCAGCGACAGGTCGCACACATCGGGCACGAAGTCCTCGCCCATCCCCTCGATCAGCCACGCGCCGGGCTCGACCTTCTTCCCCTCGTTCACCAAGGGGTGCAGAATCGAACCAGCCGGGTCCGCCAGAATCAGTTTCACATCGGGGTTCTTCTCGCGCAGATACCGGCCCACGCCCGTCAGCGTCCCGCCCGTGCCCACGCCCGCCACGAACGCATCCACCCGCGCGCCGATTGACTCCAGCTGCGCCCAGATCTCCGGCCCGGTGCCCTCGTAGTGCGCCTTGATATTGTCCTGGTTCGAGAACTGGTTGATGTACAGCGAGTTCGGCGTCTCGCGCGCGATCCGCGCCGCCACATCCTGGTAGTACTGCGGGTGGCCCTTCTGCACATCCGAGCGCGTGAGCACCACCTCCGCGCCCATCGCGCGCAGGTGCTGAATCTTCTCCTGGCTCATCTTGTCCGGCATCACCACCTTCAGGCGGTACCCGCGCTGCCCCGCCACCAGCGCCAAGCCCAGCCCGGTGTTCCCCGCCGTCCCCTCGATGATCGTCGGCTTCGGGTCGCCCTTGGGATTCAGCCGCCCGTCCTTCTCCGCGGCCTCGATCATCGACAGCCCGATCCGGTCCTTGATCGACCCCGCCGGATTCATCAACTCCAGCTTGCCGAACAGCCGGCACTTGCCCGCGTCCAGCTTTCTCATCTCAAGCATCGGCGTGTCGCCGATCATGTCCAGCACGCTCGTGAAGACCGGAGGCGCGGCCGCGCCGCGCGATGCGGTGTTTCGAGTCCGGGCTTTGGTCGGGGTATCGGGGGTGGGGGTCATCGCTTCATCCGTGGGGGAACGCCGTAGAGGCAAGAAACGCCCGCGCTCCGCCGCGGGCCATCCCCGACAGTCTAGACCATCCGCAAAAAACCGCCCTACCGCACCGCCTCCGTCAGCCGCTCGGCCAGCGTCGCCAGTTCGCCGCGCGCGATCACGCCCGACTTCTTCCACTGCTTCCACAGCGGCGGAATCGCCAGCAGCGTCAGCGGCACATACCACGCCGTCGTCACCCACATCGACTTGGGGTACCACGACGCGAAGTAGGTCGCCAGCAGCGAGTCCGTCATCCAGACGCCCGGCCAGATGGCAAACACCATCGCGCCGATCATCAGCGCCGGCATCTTCCGCTTCAGCCGCACCACGCCCTCGATCCGCGACCCGCCCGGCGTGGGCACGATCTCCGCCTCAAGTCGGCGGTCGTACGGCTCGCCGAAGACCGTCGCCTCGAACGCCCGCTCGCCTTTCCTGGTGAATCCCGGCAGTTTCCCCCGTGTCGAGAGCGCCGATACGCGCGACATCGCCTCGCCCGGCGCCAAGGGGGAGTCGATCGTCAGCCGCGGGTTATCGGATGCTTCGCTCATGAACGGCCCCGCAAACTTTCATCGTCTCCGTTCCACATCGGGCATTGCCCGGCACGCCGAGTGCGGAACAATACACCACCGATGACCCACGCCCCCTTCTCGCCGAACGCCGGCGCCCTGCGACTGGTCCGGCCGGGTGAAACACCCGCCGAGCCGATCTCGCGCGCCACGCTCTCACCGGCGCGCGACCGCGTCCGGCGCGAGAACCAGCGCGCCGCCCGACTGACCGAGCACGACGCCCGCCGCATCCTCGCGCTGCGCGCCTCCGAGGCGCTCCAGGGCGGACGCGCCGCCCTGCTTACCCCAGAGCGCCGCGAGCGCCTCATGACCATCTCCCGCGCCATGGGCCTCCGCCCCTTCGACGCATCGCTCATCATCGCCATCGTGCAGGACGCCGCCCGACGCACCGGCCACCCGACCCGCGACACCGACCTCGGCCTCGCCCGCGGCATAAACACCGACGCGCCCGACCCTATCGCCGACGACCCCGCCGTGCAGTCGAGATTGTCGTTCATCCCACTCCCCGCGCGCTCGCCCATCGTCCGCGCCGCCCGCGCCACGCGCCGCAGGGTCAGTTCGGTCCTCATCTCCTGGGCCGCGGCCGTCGCCCTCGCCGCCGCGCTCGTCCTCGCACTCATCCGCTGGATCACGCGCGGGTAGACCTCAGAGTCCCCTCCCCGAGGGAGGGGTAGGGGAGGGCGGGGCACAGTGTCACGCCGCAGGCGTGACGGAGTGGGTCATCGCCACACCTCTTATGAAACTCAAATGAAAAACACCCGCGCTCCCTCCGCGCGGGTGTCGATCCCATCACAATCCCAAGCGAAGTCCCTTACGCCGCGGCCAGCTCGTCCGGGTCCGACCCCACCAGCGCCGGGGCGTCCGTCG
>CAZSLT010000104.1:0-1483 GCA_964607595.1 uncultured Phycisphaeraceae bacterium | reverse complement strand
TACGCCGCGGCCAGCTCGTCCGGGTCCGACCCCACCAGCGCCGGGGCGTCCGTCGTCTCCTCCGGCAGCGAGTCCGGACCCAGCCCGCCCATCGGATAGTGCTGCGCCAACGCCTCGCCGAGCATCCGCCGCTCCGTCAACACCAGGTAGCACGGATGATTCACGCACCGCGACGCGAACCGCAGCGCCCGCGGCAGCTGCTTCTTCAGCGTCGCGATCATCAACTCGCCGTTCTCGAAACGCAGCGGGAACACGCAGAACTGCCACGCCTGGCGACGGTCCACCGCCGCAAGCGCATCGGCCTCCTTACGCTCGATCCGAACATCCACATGCTCGGCCAGCACGGAGTACTGCTCCGCCCACGCACGCTCCACGGCCGCGGCCGAGAGCCCGAAGATCTGCTCGGCCAGCACGCCGAACGGACGCTGCTGCGTCCGCTGCGTGTACAGAATCTGATTGACCTGACTCTCCGTCAGCATCCCCTGACGCACCAGCACCTCACCGAGCCGGATCGCCGCCATAGCACGACTCCTTGTCGTTCTCTTGCGCTTTCGCACAGACCGCGCCCGGCCGGGTGACACACACCATGCCGGTACGAGCCAGATCGACACCCGCCGCGAACCGATCCACCCATTGAAGCGTGCGACCCGCGCTTCGCGCCCCCCGCGCGCATCGCGACGCTACGGTTCGATGAACCCGCGCATCGCGCGCCACGCGCACGGCGCCGCAATCTTTCTCACGCCGCGCCTTGCTTCCCGCGCCCGCGAATCGGAAGGACGCCGCCCCCGCAAGCGCCCCAAAACCCCCCTCACAGGCCCGGAATCGCCGGTCTGCATCCGCCCACCCGCCGGGGCGTACATTCTGGGACCACGCACCCCCCTCTTCCCGCTCCTCTGCCCTCCTTCCGGAGACCTCGATGCCCGCAACGCCCGACGCCACGCCCCCCGCCCCCCCCACAGTCGCGGACCTCGAGTCCCTCGCCTCGCGCTACGCGCAGCTCAAAGAACAGATCCGGCGCGTCGTCGTCGGCCAGCACCAGGCCGTCGAGCACCTGCTCGTCGCCGTCTTCTGCCAGGGACACACCCTCATCATCGGCGTGCCCGGGCTCGCCAAGACCATGCTCGTGCGCACGCTCGCCTCATCGCTGGCGCTGGAGTTCAAGCGCATCCAGTTCACGCCCGACATGATGCCCAGCGACATCCTCGGCGCCGAACTCATCCAGACCGATCAGGCCAGCGGCCAGCGCCGCATGCAGTTCATCCAGGGGCCCGTGTTCGCCAACATCGTGCTCGCCGACGAGATCAACCGCACGCCCCCCAAGACGCAGGCCGCGCTGCTCGAGGCGATGGCCGAGCGCCAGGTCTCCGTCGGCGGCGTGACGCGCCGGCTCGATGAACCCTTCATCGTCGTGGCCACGCAGAACCCCATCGAGCAGGAGGGCACCTACCCGCTGCCCGAGGCGCAGCTCGACCGCTTCATGTTC
>CAZSLT010000103.1:0-10387 GCA_964607595.1 uncultured Phycisphaeraceae bacterium | reverse complement strand
CGCGCCCTTTCCCTTCCCCCCCGTCAACCACACCCCGATCCACCGCCCCTCGCCGGCGGCGTTGCTTCTCATCGCTCGCGTCTGAGTTCCCGCTCCGTGCGCTCGCCCGGCAGCCCCAGCACCGAAATCATCTCCTGATGATGCTCGCCGACCATCCCGACCGGGCCACCCGAGGCGCCCCCGCCCAGGGCGTACCAATGCCGCGTCACCACCCGCACCGTCGCGGCGCTGAGCGAGGCGTTCATCTCTTCCACAAACGCCGCGGCGTCCACGGGCTCGCCGTCAAGACTCAGCCGCACGATCCCCGTGTAGGTCAGCGTGTATTCCGCCGTGCCGCGGTTCCGGATCTTCGTCGGCTCATCGATCGGACGAACAACCAGCGCGAACCTTTGCCGCCATTGCTCGCCGGGCTCGCCCGAGGCGCCGATCACCAGCATGGGGGGGACGAATTCCGTGACCGTGCCGCGATCGTGGCTCGTCACCCTCGCCAGAGCGACCCCGCCCTCGGCCGTGCGCACAAACTCGGAGACCTCGGTCGGCGTTGATGCATCGCCGGAGAACTCCCTCACTGTGATCCGGCCGTCCGCGGCGCGATCGGTCTCGTACCGCATGCGGATCGGCGCCCCGCCCTCTACCCCCGAGTACCAGGCGGGCCCCGGCGTCGGCCCGCCGAACACCTCGGGCATCAGTTCCTCGCCCGTGACCGCGCGCTGCACGGCCGCGCCCTCCCCCGACCATTCCGGGGCGGGCGCGGGCTTCGAGGCGCAGGCCCCGGCGAGCATTGCCGAAGTCATGCCGATCAACGCGGATGGCCGAATGCCTCTCATGACCACATCGTATGCGCCGCGACGGCCCCGCACCCACAACCGATATACTCCGTCCATGCGCACGCGATTGCTCCTGATCTGTGGTTGTGTCATCGCGCCGTGGCTCACCGCCTGCGGCACCGACATCGGTCTGGGCGGCGCCGCCGCCACGCGGACCGAGGGCAGCGTGCTCTCGCTCGTCACCGGGCCCACGCCGCAGGAGGCCGCGGCGTGGATGATCGACGCCTACGATGCCGACAAGCGCTTCCGGGGAACGCTGCTGGTCGCCAACGCGGTCTGGGGCGGCGGGCCGGAGTATCTCTCCATCTATCGCGCCAAACTCAACCCCGAGATGAAGCACGAGTCCGGGCTGTCGCTCTACGACGACGATGCGCTGGGCCGGGCCGCGGCGGTGCGCGGTCTGGCGCTGCACGGCTCGCCAGAGGATGTCCCGCTCATCCTCACCCACATCGAGAGCGACAACGAGCATCTCCGCTGGGAGTGCGTCCGTGCGCTCCAGCGGCTCCACAACCCCGTCGCGGTGCGTCCGCTTCTCGTGCGGCTCGATGAGTCCGTCGAGGACAACCCCGATATCCGCGCCGATGCCGCGACCGCGCTCGGGCAGTACGCCGAGCGTCGCGTGCTCGACGGGCTGTTCATGGGGATCAACGACCCCGACCTCTCCGTGAATCTCGCCTCGCGCGAGTCGCTGCGCATCCTGACCGGGCAGGACCTCGGGCTCGAGCGCAAGGCGTGGATCCGGTGGACGGAGGAGGCCCCGGATGTCTTCGCCGGTCGCGGCGAGTACCAATACCCGGTCTTCCACCGGACTCCGAATCTCATCGAGATGGTCGTGCCATGGATGCATGTGCCCAACGAAATCGCGGCGGCGCCGGTTGGGATGATTGCGCCGCCCACCGAGCCCGGCACCTGACGCCGAATCCCCACTCCGGCCGCGCCCGAAGGGCCGCCGGTCCGAATAAGACACTGATGCGTGCGATCCGCTGCTCTAACGATCCGAACGGGTTCGCGCTCGATGCACGCGCGCCGGAGCCATCCCCCGCCCCGGGCGACGCCGTGGTGCGCACGCTCCTGGCGGCGGTCGACGCGGATGAAATCGCCGACGCCCGGCGCGGATCGCGCCCGCTCATCCCGGGGCGACAGTTCATCGGCGTCGTCGAGTCGATCCGCGGGGATGCGCACGCGGGCCTCGTCGGCCGGCGCGTCCTCGGGGCGTCGAGCATCCCATGCGGGGCGTGCGACCTCTGCCGGGGCGGCGTGCCCATGCACTGCCGCGAGCGGCGCGTGCCGGGGACCGGAGCGATGGACGGGTGTCTCGCCGAGCGTTTCGCGTTCCCGGCCTCGGCGCTCGTCGCGGCTCCGGACGCGATCGACGACGACACCGCGCTGCTCGCCTATCCGTTGGCCTCGGCGATGCACGCCGCCCAGCAGGTTCGCCTCGATCGACGGTCCTATGTCTCCATTCTCGGCGACTCGGCGTTGGCGCTCCTGTGCGCACAGGTCATGACGAAACGCAACGCCTCGGTGCGCGTGCTCAGCGAGCACGACGATCGCCTGGACCTCTGCGAGAAACTGGGGCTCCGCCGCCGCCGGCTCTCCGACGCCGGCCGGCGGGCGGATCAGGATGTTGTGGTGGATTGCGTCGGCACGGCCGAGTCCGTGCGGACCGCGCTGGGGCTGGTCCGCCCGCGCGGGACCATCATTCTCAAGCAGCCCCCCCGCGAATCGGTTCCCATCGACCTGGCGACGATCATCGAGCGTGAGATCGAGATCGTCGGGAGCCGGGCGGGCGCTCTCCACGAGGCCGTCGCCCTGCTGGCGGGCCCGTCGGACGCCGCCGACGCGGTCGACACCACGGGCCTCGCAGCCCGGCGGTTCGCTTTCGCCGCGAGCTCGGACGCGGTGCGTTCCGCCGAGCGGGGCGAGCACCTGCGTGTCGTCCTGCATCCATAGCCGAGGTGAGGGGCAAAAACGACGACGCCCGGCGGGTGACCCTCCGGGCGTTTTCGCGGTTCAGGACCAATGACCCCACGGGGATTCGAACCCCGGTTTCCAGGATGAGAACCTGGCGTCCTGGACCAGGCTAGACGATGGGGCCGGATTGTGAGCCGACCAGTGTATGCGGCCCCACCGACCCGTCAAATCAGCGTTCAACTACGCGTTGGACAGAGCCAGCCGCCGCAGCGTCTGGGCCAGCGCGTGGATCGCGGCCTCGTCCGCCGTCGACCCGACGGCCTCGCCCCCGATCCCGGCGTCGCCCGCGCTCCATGCCGCGCGATAGCAGCCGAACCCGGCAGACTCCGAGACGCGGAGCGTGAGCCCGGCCCGCGTCATCTCATGACGCACGCGCTGGAGGTGCGGGTAAGGCCGTCCGTCGGACGCGAAGCCGCATCCGGTCGTGTCCAGGGCGTTCCACCCGGCTCTGTAGAGCATGTCGATCGCGTGTTCGATGGCCATGGCCGTTGTCTCCCGGGGCTCTGCGCCCTTCTTGAGTGACATCGACCATCGGCCCGGGCCGGATGACGCCGGCCGGGAGTTATCCGGCCCTGGCAACACCCCGTCCCCCCACCCGTCCCCCACCCATCGCGACGGCCGGTGCGACCGACGCGATCGCTACAGCGGCGAGCCCGACGCCCACCCCATCGACCATCCGCCCGGGATCAGGCCCTCGCCGCCCGGCCCACCCGCCTCGCCGATCCGGCGCGACAGCGAAGCCAGCGTCCATTGGTCGGCGCTGCGATTGGCGGCGGGCGCGACCGTGCTGTCGGCGGCGACATGAGGCGCCGGCGCGGGGAGCGGGATCGTGGGCGCGCCGGGGCGAAGCACGAACGCCGCGGCCACTGCGATCGTCGTTACACCCGTGGCGACGCCCGCGCCCAAGGCGCGCCGACGGCGGCGCACACGCGCGACGGTGTCGAGGAACGCCCCCGGCTCCGGCGAGACCGTGTCGGTGTTCCCGCCCCAGGCGTCCAGACGGCTTTCAAGCGGATCACGCATGGCTCAACTCCTGACTCGGCTCAAACTCTCGACGCAAGATGTCGATCGCGCAGCGGTGCCGCCACGCGACGGTGTTCGGATTCGCCCCCAGCGCCTCGGCGATCTGCTGGAAACTCAGCCCGGAGACATGCCGCAGCACGATGACTTCGCGCAGTGGACGGGGCAGGCGGTCCACGGCGTCGCGCAGCGCCGAGTCGCCGGTCGCCTCTCGGCTCGTGGGCGTGGGCCGGCGCGCGGCGCGGTCCGCCTCCCGCCTCCGTGCCCGAAGCGTCATCAGCGCCTCGCGCCGGACCAGCGTCGCCATCCACGCCGCGGGGCACCGGACGCGTCGAACTTCCCGCATCGGCGTCGCCATGAGGCGGCAGAACGCCGATTGCACGGCGTCGTCCGCCAGCGACTCCTCGCGGAGAATGGCGCGGGCATAGCGTCGCAACGCCGGCGAGAGGCGCGCATAGAGCAGGCGTGCCGCACGGTCATCGCCGCGACGGCACGCCCGCAAGATCGCCGCGTCATCGCGCCACGGTGCGGTCACGGGGCAAGCATCCCCTTTGTGTCCTCGAGGACCCGCACGGACTTCACCCAGTTCTGATGCACCTTGCCGAGGGCCGGAGCCAGCAACTGTGCGAAGAAGCCGTACCCGCCCTTGGCGGCGTGATCGGAGATCGTCGCCAGCCGCGCCTCGGCGCCGTCGTCCTCCCAGACCGCCAGCACATGCTGGTAGTACTTGTCGAACATCTCGAGCTCGGCGTGAAGGTCCTTGGAGGTGCGGAACATCTCGATCAGTTGCCGCTGCTGCGGATCGAGCTCGCCCAGAACCTCGTCCGACATTTCGACGAGTTCGCGCCGGCCGTCGCCGTCGGCGTCGACCACATGCTCGGCGAACCACGCCACCATCGCCTGCCGCTCCATCTCGACGCCCGCCTTGATGCCGAACGGGTCGCGCTCGTCGAAGGTCGCCAGCACATCGCTCAACGCCTTCTTCCCGTCGGCGTCCAGCATTCCTTCGTTCGTCATGTGCGTGACCACCCTCGAAGTGGCCTCGAAGGTCGCCATGGTCACCAGCCCCCCGATGATCATCGAACCCTCGGCGAGGTGGCGCTCCATGCGGAATGCGGCCTCGAGGTCCGCCACCGCGGTGTCCGTGTCACCCGTGTTCGCGTGCAGACGGGCATCCAGGGTCAGCAGATGCACGCTCGTCCGGACCGGACGCAGGTGCGTCATGAGCGCGTGCGGGCCCTTGTGGTAGTCGATCCCGAAGTCGCAGCCGGGCATCGACGCGGCCTCGCGCAGCAGACCGATGACCTGCTGCTTGTCTTCGATGAACCGGACCAGTTCGGGCGTCGTCTCGAGGTCCGCCTCGTACCCCCACGGGGAAGCGCCGAGCGTCTGGTCGTCCTGCTCGGTGATCAGCGACCACGCCCGCCAGTAACGCAGCGCGGCGTTGTCCTTCGAGTCGACCGCCAGCGCGGCGCCGGAGGAGAGCGTGAGCATCGCCGACACCGCCCCCGCCGCGACGATCCGATTAAGTTTGCTGCGAGCCATGGGATTCTCCATTGGTTGGGCGTCGCCCGCCTCGGGGGAGCGCCATTGCCAAGGTGATGCCGCCGAGGGCCGGGGCCGTGGCGCGGGGAGTCGATTCCCGGAATGAATCTTCGCACGCGATCGGTTGAAATGTCCGCAAACCCCCGGAGACCATCCCAGATGGCCGCACACGACCCCCAGCCCCACCCCGACGGCGAGGACCGCTTCGTCGGCCTCCCCCCGCTGCTGCCTCACCGTCCCTACCGGGCGTGGGAGCCGGGCGCCCCCGCCGAGGAGGCCGCCCGTCGGTTTTTCGAGGTGATGGACCACCGCCGGACCGTCCGCATGTTCTCGGATCGGGCGGTCTCCCGGGCGACGATCGAGTGGTGCGTGCGTGCCGCGGGCACCGCGCCCTCCGGCGCGCACAAGCAGCCGTGGCGGTTTGTCTGCGTGCAGGACCCCGCGATCAAGCGGCAGATCCGCGCGGCCGCGGAGAAAGAGGAGCACGAGTTCTACCACCGTCGCGCAAGCCGTCGCTGGCTGGAAGACCTCTCGCCGCTGGGCACCGACGAGCACAAGGAGTTCCTGGAGATCGCCCCGTGGCTCATCGTCGTGTTCCAACTGACCAAGACCGACGATGGCGGGCAGGTGTATTACCGCGAAGAGTCCGTCGGCATCGCCTGCGGCATGCTGCTGGCAGCGATCCACCACGCCGGGCTGGCCTCGTTGACGCACACGCCCAGCCCGATGAAGTTCCTTTGCGATGTCCTGGGCCGGCCCGAGCATGAACGACCCTTCCTGCTCGTCCCCGTCGGGTACCCTGCCGACGGCTGCGTCGTCCCCGACATGCAGCGCAAGCCGCTTGACGAGATCATGGTGGTGGACCGCGGCTGACAAGGGAGACCCGCAGCGCATGGCTGGCATCACATCGATCATCGGCCCGACCACGCACCCCAAGGCGCTCATCGGCATGGTGCATGTCGGCGCGCTGCCCGGCACGCCGCGTTCCGCCGAGTCTGTCGGAGTGATCGCGGCCCGAGCCGCCGAGGAGGCCGCGTTGCTGGCGTCGCTCGGGTTCGACGCCGTGTTGATCGAAAACATGCACGACGCCCCCTACCTCATGCGACGGGTTGGGCCGGAGATCGTCGCGGGGATGAGCGCGGTGGCCTGCGAAGTCCGGCGGGCCGTTTCGTGCCCGGTGGGGATTCAGATCCTGGGCGGGGTCAACGACGCGGCGGTGGCGGTCGCCCACGCGTGCGGGCTCGCGTTCGTTCGCGCCGAAGGATTCGTGTTCGCGTCGGTGGCCGACGAGGGGCTGATGCCCGAGGCGGACGCCGGCCCGCTGCTGCGGTACCGGCGGACCATCGGAGCGACGGGCGTGAAGGTGCTGGCGGACATCAAGAAGAAGCATTCGAGCCACGCGATCACGGCGGATGTGGACATCGCCGAGACCGCGCGTGCCGCGGAGTTCTTCGGTGCCGACGGCGTGATCGTGACCGGGGCGGCGACCGGGCGCGAGACTTCATTGCAGGACCTGCGTGCGGTGCGGGACGCGACGGCGCTGTCCCTGCTGGTGGGCAGCGGGGCGACCGAGGCGAATGTGGGGGCGATGCTGGGCGTGGCGGACGGGGTGATTGTGGGCTCGTCGATCAAGGAGGGCGGGCTGTGGAGCCGGGCGATCGACCCGCGCCTGGCCCGGCGGTTCGTCGAGGCGGCGCGGGGGGGCGCGTCGGGTGTGGGCCAAAACGAGAACCGGACGCCCTTGTGACGGGGCGTCCGGTCGGAGACTCTCAGAAACTCAATAGCGGTCGATCAGACCATTTCCTTCAGGCCCTTGAGCGGGCGGACCTTCACCACATTGCGCGCGGGCTTGGCCTCGAACCACTGCTCCTGCTTGGTGAAGGGGTTGATCCCCTTGCGCCGGGCCTTGGCGGGGATGCGCTTCTTGGTGATCTTGAACATGCCGGGGACGCGGAACTCGCCCGCGCCGCTCTTGAGATCGGCGCCGATCATCGCCTGCATGACATCGAACACCTGGCTGACTTCCTTCTTCGACACCCCGGTCTGCTCCGAGATGATCGAGAAGATCTGGCTCTTGGTGCGCACCTCCTTCGACGCCGACACCTTGGTCGGGGCCTTGGGCTTGGCGGCCGCCTTCTTGGCGCCGGCCTTTTTCGTGGTGCTCTTCTTGGTAGTGGAACGCTTCTTCGTTGTTCTTGCGGCCATTTGCTTCCTCCGAAATGGCGGTGTGTGGCACGATCAGGGCCATGGAAACCTCCGTGTGGCCCTGTTTCCGCCGGGTTTTTACGCCAGAGCGCCCGTCGGCACAAGGGGTATTCGACAAACAACGGGCGATTTCCCCCTATTTTTGAAGCACTTTTTTGCCCCCGCCCCCGCCCCGGCCCCGGCAACCCCGCGTGATTTTCGCCGAAATCCGCCGTCTTGGGCCAAACCCCGGGCCGTTCTGCGCCGATCTTCACCCCGGGAGGCGAGAGCGAGATTCCCGGCGGGGATGCCGCCGCAGAGGCAAAGACCATGACACTCGCCATTGCCCACGAGCGCCGACTGCACCCGCGCCAGGCGCACACCAAGCCCTGCAAACTCCGTGATCCGATGCGGCTTTCCTTCGCCTCGGGCGTGACGCACGATGTCTCGGCCGGCGGGCTCTGCGTCGAGGTGCAGCGCGAGCGCCCCTACGCCGTCGGCGACCGGGTCGATGTCGCCGTCCAGTGGGCGACCGGGGCCGTCATCGCCAGCAGCAGCATGGCCAGGGGAGTGGTCCGACGCGTGCAGGACACCGCGCCGGGCAAGCAGATCGTCGCGATCGAGCTCGCCCCCGCATCGTCCGCCGCCGCGGCCTGATCAATCCAACGCGGCCGTGTCGTTCAGACTTCCAGCAGCAGCCGCTGCGGGTCCTCGATGCACTCTTTGATGTGCCGCAGGAACCCCACCGCCCCCGCGCCGTCCACGATTCGGTGGTCGTACGACAGCGCCAGGTACATCATCGGTCGGACGGTGACCTCGCCCGATCCCGGCTTGTCCGGGTTTTCCACCGGGCGGCGGATGATGTTGTGCATCCCCAGGATGCCCGACTGGGGCGGGTTCAGGATCGGCGTCGACATCATCGAGCCGTACACCCCGCCGTTGGAGATCGTGAAGGTCCCGCCCTGCATGTCTTCCAGGGTGAGCCGGTTGTCACGGGCCTTGTTCGCAAGCTCCAGAATGACCGCCTCGACGCCCGCGAAGCTCAGGGTCTCGGCGTTGCGGATCACCGGGACGACCAGCCCCTTCTCGGTCCCGACCGCCACCGCGATGTCGCAGAAGTCGTGGTGCTCGATCTCGGGGCCCTTCTCGCCCTCGGCGATCGAGGCGTTCACAAGCGGGAACTTCTTGAGCGCCGAGCACGCGGCCTTCACGAAGAAGGACATGAACCCGAGTTTGACGCCGTGCGACTTCTCGAACTGGTCCTTCCACTTCGAGCGGACCGCCATGACATGGGTCATGTCGCACTCGTTGAAGGTCGTGAGCATGGCCGCGGTGTGCTGGGCTTCAACCAAGCGTGAGGCGATCCGCTGGCGCAGGGGCGACATCCGCTCGCGCCGCACGGCCCTGGCGCCGGACGCCGGGGTCGCGGTGGCCGAGGAAGCCGCCGGGCCCGCCGCGCGGGGCGAGCCGTTGGTCTTGCTCTGGATCAGCGCCAGGACATCCTGCTCGCGGATTCGTCCGCCGGGGCCGGTGCCCGCGACGCCCGCCAGATCGAGGTGATTCTCGTCGGCGATCTTCTTCGCCAACGGCGTGATGCGTGCCTCGTCGAGGGCCGCGGGGCTCGCCGACGCGGGCTTGGGCGTCGCGGCGGGCACGGGGGACTCGATCACGGCGGTCGCCCCGCCCTTGGCGGCGGGCGCGCTCGGCTTGGACTCGGCGGCCGCGGCCTGCTTGGCGGCGGGCTTGCTCTCGCTCTTCGAGGTCCCGCCCTTGGCGGTTTCATCGATCGATCCGACGACGCCGCCGACGGCGATGGTGTCGCCCTGAGCGGCGCCGTGCTTGAGCACGCCGCTGGCCGGCGCGGGCACAGGCATTGTGACCTTGTCCGTCTCGATCTCGACGATCTCATCGTCGCGGTTGACGAACTCGCCGTCGCCCTTGAGCCATGTGGCGACGACGCCCTCGGTGATGGACTCGCCCATGGGCGGGATGACGATCTGTGTGGTCATGGTGCCGGGCTCCGTGGCCGTGCGTGCTTCCGTTGGGCGTCAGTGTACCGCCGCCGGGACGCGGTTCGGCGAATCGATCGCGCCGATCGCGTCGGTGAGGATCGCTTCCTGCTCCTGAGCGTGCTTGCGGGGCGAACCGGTGGCGGGGCTGCCGCTGGTGGGCCGGCCGATGTAGGGCAGGTCGATGCCGAGTTCCTCGCCGAGCGTGATGTGCATGTGGCCCCAGGCGCCCATGTTGTGCGGCTCCTCCTGCACCCAGACCAACTCCGCGTCCTTGGGGTAGTGCCCCAGGACATCCAGCAACGCCGCGGTGTTCAGCGGGTAGAGCTGCTCGACGCGGACAATGGCGACATCCTCACGCCCGATCTCCTGCCGGCGGGCCGCCAGGTCGTAATAGATCTTGCCCGTGCAGAGGATCACGCGACGCACCTTCTTGCGGTCGCCCGCCGAGCTCATCGTCGGATCGTCGAGGAACTCGCGGAACGAGCCGGAGGTGATCTCGGCGACCCGGCTGCGGCACGCGGGAAGGCGCAGCAGACTCTTGGGCGTCATGACCACCAGCGGCTTGCGGTACGGCGCCTTGACCTGCCGCCGGAGCAGGTGGAAGTGCTGCGCGGGCGTGGACGGGTATGCGACGATCATGTTCTGATCGCCACAGAGCTTGAGGAACCGCTCCAGCCGCGCCGACGAGTGCTCCGGGCCCTGTCCCTCGTACCCGTGCGGCAGCAGCAGCACCAGGCCGGACCAGCGCTGCCACTTCGCCTCGCCCGCGGCCAGGAACTGATCGATGATCACCTGCGCGCCGTTGGAGAAGTCGCCGAACTGCGC
>CAZSLT010000102.1:0-10535 GCA_964607595.1 uncultured Phycisphaeraceae bacterium | reverse complement strand
CCAGGGCGTTGGCGGCATGCGGGAACGCGACCGAGGCGATCAGAGTCCTTGCCGGCGTGCTCGAGCGATCTCCGAACTCACTGATGCCGTTGCGTCTTTTCGGGCAGCTCTGCTTCGAGACCGGCCAGTTCGTCAAGTCGCTCCAGGCCTATACCCGGCTCGCCGAGTTGAAGCCGAAGTCGCCCGAGGGTCATCTGCACCGTATCCGCTGCCTCCACACGCTCCTCATGCATGACGACGCCGTCACCGCCGCGAGGGACGCCATCGAACTCTGCCCGACCTCCATGGACCTGCGGCTGGCGCTCGGGCAGGTGCTCTACGACCGCGGCCACGACGAGCAGGCGATCGAGGTCTACGACGAGGTGCTCGAGGCCGGCGACCACTATCTCGCCCTGACAGGCAAGGCCCGATGCGTCGCCCGGACGATGGGAGATGAGCACGCCCGCGCGTTGCTCGAGAAGGCCCTCGAACTCAGCCCGACGGAAACGGAGGCGCGCCGAGCCCTCGCCGCGGTGTTGATGCGCATGGGAGAGCACGAAGCCGCGACCGAGGTCCTCGAAGAAGCGCTGACCCATGCGCCCGAGGGCGAAGCGCGGGGGCACCTGTGCATCGATCTGGCGCAGTGCTTGGACAAGCTCAAGCGATACGACGAGGCCTACGACCGGATCGAACAAGGGCACGCGCTCATCGCTCCGGCGCAGGTCGCCGCCCAGTTCGACTATGGCAACTTTGTCCAGGAGCTCTCGGCGGCGATCCACGCGCCGACGAAGATCGATGTGGCCTCCTGGAGCGCCGCGACGCCCGACTCTTCGCTCGTCACCCCGGCCTTCCTTGTCGGATTCCCCCGATCGGGCACGACCCTGGTCGAGCAGATGATCGGCTCGCTCCCGGGATGGACGACCAGCGACGAGAAGCCCATGCTCGCCCAGATCGAAGCGGCACTGGCGGGCCGACTCGGTGTCGCACCGACCGCCCTGCGAGAGTCCCTCGGCGATCTGTCGGACGAGGACATCGCGTGGGCGCGACGCTCATACGCGGCACTGTGCCGCACGCACCTCGGGCCGGAAATCGACGGACTCCGTCTTCTCGACAAGCAACCGTACAACACACCGCGACTGGCGTTGATCCGCCGGATCTTTCCCGAAGCCAAGGTGCTCGTGGCGATCCGCGATCCCCGCGATGTCTGTCTCAGCGTCATCATGCAGGACGCGACCCCGAACCGGGGGATGCGCCACTACCCCGATATCGACGCCGTCGCGAGCGTCTACGACGCCATGATGGGACTGTACTTGGCCGATCGGGACCGGCTCGGACTCAACATGATCGAGTTCCGATACGAGGATCTCATCGACGATCCCGCTCGGGTGAAGGAGTCGATCAGCGAGTTCCTTGGCGAGTCGTTGGGCCTGGGCCACTCGGATCACACGGAACGCGCCAGGCAGCGTCGCTCCAAGATCAACGCCGACTCCGTTGCCAAGCCGATCTACAAGCACGCCGAAGGCCGCTGGCGGCGCTACGAACACCGGATCGGTCGTGTCTTCCCGATGCTCGAACGGTACATGCGCGCGTTCGGCTACATGTAATCACACCGCGGCTATTTCACTTCATGCACCAATGAAAAAGGGGCGTCCAGTCGGACGCCCCTTGTGTCAATCGCTCGGAGCCGTCTCCGCTTACTTATCCTCGTCCCGGATGCCCATCCCGGAGCGGTTAGGGCTCGCCGGGCGACTCGGCGGGGTGAACGCCCCGGCCTCGATCTCGGACATGACCTGCGCGATCGCGGCGTCGAGCTGCGGATCGCCTCCATCGACCATCAGTGCCGGATCGTCGATGACCTCGATGTCGGGGTCGACGCCGTGGCCTTCAATGCCCCAGGTCCCGTCGAGTTCGTAGTAGCCGAAGGTCGGCACGGCCGTGTACCCGCCGTCGATCAGGCCGGGGTTGCCCGAGATGCCGACAAGCCCGCCCCAGGTCCGAGTCCCGATCAGCTTGCCCAGCCCGTTCTGCCGGAACAGCGCGGGGAACATGTCGCCGCCCGAGCCCGCCAGCCCGTTGATGAGCATGACCTTCTTCGCCTGGCTGGAGTCCGGCGGCCAGGGCCAGTCCTTGCCGTCGCGCCGGGCCCAGTAATTCACAACCGGACGGTTGAGCAGCTCGATGAAGCGCGTCGGGATCTGCCCGCCTCCGTTCCAACGCTCGTCGATGATCAGGCCCTGCTTATGCGCCTGCCCGTAGAACTGCCGGAAGAGATCGTTCTGGCCGTCGACGCCCGTGTTGGGGACATAGATGTATCCGACCTTACCGTCGGTCTTGTACTCGACATATTTGCGGTTCTTCTCGATCCACGCGCGATACCGAAGATTGCCGTCGTTGGCGATCGGCTTGACGAGAACCTCGCGCGCCGTGTCGTCCATCACCGGCTTGTCGGACACCGTGAGCAGCGTCGTCTTGTCCGCGGTGCCCTGGAACGCGGCCCAGGGGGCCCGGGAGGTGTCAACAGGGACGCCGTTGACGGCCAGCAAGTAGTCGCCGACCTTGACATCGATACCCGGCTGCGAGAGCGGGCCGCGAGCGTCCGCGTCCCACGGGCCGCCCTCAAAGATCTGCGCGATCTTATAGGCGCTGGAGCCGTCGCTTGAGACGAGTTCGAAGTCGCATCCCAGAAGGCCGACACCGCCGCCCATCGGCTCGTCCTCGGTGTCGCCGCCCCAGTAGTACGCGTGTCCGACATTGAGTTCGCTGATCATCTCACCGATGACGAACGACACATCCTCGCGGGTCACGCAGTCGGCGAGCATCCGGCCGTAGCGTTGACGCACGCCCTCCCAGTCGACGCCGTGCAGATTCCGGTCGTAAAAGAAATCGCGCTGGATGCGCCACGCGTCGAGGAAGACCTGGGCCCATTCCTCACGAGGATTGATCGAGCCCTTCATGCCCGATGTATCCACCGGCTTGGCGATGGACTGCCCGGGGGAGGCGCCGACGACCGCGAACCCGGTCGGGCCCGCCACGCCGAGCTTCTTGCCGTCCCCCGAGACTTCGTACTGCCCCACGCCGGAGAGCACATTCTTCTCCCCGCCTTCCTTGTCCGTGATGTCGTAGAGCTTGATCGACGGCATGCCCTCGCCGGCGCGGAGGTAGAGCAACTGATTCTTGTCGTTGACCCTCAGGATGCCGAACGCACCGGGATCGATCGGGAGCATCATCGCCCGCGCCTCGAATCCATCGATGTCGATCGTCACCGGCTTGTCAGACTTGTCCTCGGATTTGGACTCATCGACCTCCTCGTCCGAGCGGGTGGCTTCCCAGGTCCCGCTGACGCCCATCTCGATGATCTCCCAGGTGCCGCTGATCTTGTCTCCGTCGAGCTTGCCCTTGATGACCGAGTTCAATCCGTTCTCGGCGCTCTTGCACACCAGCTCGCCGGTGGCCTCGTCGAAAGTGGTCTCGTCGAAGTCGTCGGTCTCGCCCATGAACTCGGACTCGCCGTAGAAAGTCCCATCGTCCCGCGCCACGAGCGTCATTTTGATCGCGGCCTCGTCATCGGGCAGGCCCATCTGCTTCAGTCCCTTGACGGTCCCTTCCCAAACGCCGTGGATCGGGCTCTTCGGCTCGTCCGCCTCATCATCCGCTTTATCGTCCCCGTCCTTCTCGGCGTCGTCGGCCTCGGCGGCCTCGGAGTCATCCGCCTTCTCGGCGTCGTCCTCCCATTCCTCTTCCTCGTTCTTCAGTTTCCAGGGATTCTCGACCTCGGAATTGAGCGGCACGGCCAGCAGCACGCCCGAGTCGCGGTACACGAATGTCGTGTCGATATCGCTGTAGGTCGGCGCGAAGTTCCGGTTCGAGACCATGTAGAGGAACTCGCCCTTGCGATCGAACGCGGGCGAAGTCGTGTTGAACATCGTGCTCGTGACCGGGGTCAGTTCCGCTGACTCGATGTTGTAGAGGTGCACGACGCCCATCGCCGCCTCGTCGTCAGCGATCGAGAACGCCAGCCACTTGGAGTCGTGCGACCACGACACTTCCTGACCCAGCGGGTTGATCGCCCAGGGGTCGGTGGCGACAAGCGTCGCCTCGCCGCTCTCGACATCGAGCAGCTTGATCTGCCCCGACTTCTCGGTGAAGCAGATCTTCTTGGAGTCCGGCGACCAGTTCACGATGTGCCGGTACGCCGTGCCGTCGTTGGTCAGCCGGCGCGACTCGCCCTTGCCGTCCGACTGCATGATGTAGATCTCGTATTCGCCAGACTCGTCGGAGAGATACGCGATCCAGCGTCCGTCGGGCGACCATGTCGGCTCGCGCTCGGCGGCGCCCGGGGTGCGGGTCAGGTGGCGGGTGATGCCATCCTCGGCGGGCAGCGACCAGATGTCGCCCCTGGCCTCGAGCGCGATGCGCTTCCCGGTCGGAGAGATGCTGCCGGTTGTGATGTACTCGGCGTAATTCACCTGCTTGGCGCGGAGCGAGGGGCGATCTCCGGGGATCTCAATCTCGATCTTCCGCGAAGTGCGCGAGACCAGGTCCAGCAGGTACAGATCGGATCCGTTCTGGAAGACGATCTCGCCGCCGCCGGTCGAGCCCGGCCCGATCGAGGGCCACTTGACATCGAACTCCTTGAAATCCGTGACCTGCTCTTTCCGGCCCGTGCCGGTGTCGTACTTCCAGATGTTGAGCTTGTGGGACGGGCCCGCGTCCGAGAGGTAGTACACCGTGCCGCCCTGCCACATCGGGAGCGTGTCGGTGCCTTCCCAGTCGGTCATGCGCTTCGAGCTCTTGTCCTTGAGATTGAAGAGCCAGATGTCGCTGGCCATGCCGCCGCGGTACCGCTTCCAGGTGCGGAAGTCACGCTGGTGAGGCGTGTAGGCGAGCCATGTCCCGTCGGCGCTGATCGTGCCGTTGGCGCCGTAGGGAACCGGCAACGGTGTCGGGAGCCCGCCGGCGGGATCGACGGAGAACAACTGCTGCTGGCGGCCCAGCCCGGCGCTGCCGCCGGCGTAGAACAACACCTTCCCGTCGCTGGTCCAGTCGTACACAACCTCGGTGGTCGGGTGATAAGTCGCCCGCGTCGCGACGCCGGTGCCGTCGATCTTCAGCGTGTAAATGTCCTTGCCGCCCTCGTAGTTGCCGACGAACGCGATCGTGCTCCCGTCCGGGCTGAAGCGGGGGAACATCTCGCGGCCGGGCGGGCTGGCGATACGCGTCGCCTGGCCGCCGCCGCGCGGAACGATCCACAAATCGTTCGCGTAGACGAAAACGATGCTCGACCCCGAAACATCGGGGAACTGGAGCATCGTGGCGTCCGGACGGATGCCGCCATCGGCCTCGGCCATGGCGCTCGCCGCCACGCTCATCCCCGCAACGGCGGAGATCATCAGCGCCCCGAGCCCGATGGGCCCGCGCGCACCACGACGGTCAACTCTCTTGTGCATGTGTGTCTCCATGGAGTGTCTGCGTCCCGATTGTATGGGAATCGTCCCCGTCATTTTCGCGCCGGACGGGATCACGGCAGGCGCGACATGAGGTCGTCCACCGCGGCCCGCAGTTGGCGGTCCATCCCCGCCGACTCGTCCTCGGGCGTCTGGGGCACCAGAATGTCGGGCGTGGCGCCGTGGTTCTCCATGTCCGTGCCGTCCGGCAGGTACCAGCCGCGGAACGGAACCCGGACGAATGTCCCGTCGATGAGCGAGGTCCCGCCCGTGGAGATCACCCCGCCGTAGGTCCGTTGACCCACCAGCGTCCCGCGCCCGAGCGTCTTGAACGCATGGGAAACGATCTCGGCATTCGAGAAGCTCTTCTCGTTGCACAGCATGTTCGCCGGGCCGGCGTAGCGCTGAATAAAGAGCCGGTCGCGCGGGTAGCCCGCCGGCTCGTCGGGGTCCGCGCCTCGGGGGATCGTGTACGCGTGCGGTTTGTAGGTCAGCGACGCCATGACCAGGTCCGCCGTCCAACCCCCGCCGTTGTTGCGGACATCGATCAGAAGCCCGTCCTTTCCGTTGGCCGCGGCGTAGAGATCGCGCTCGAATTCGACAAGCGACTCGGCGCCCATCGAGCGGATGTGCAGGTAGCCGATCCGGCCCCCGGACCACTCATCCACGAGCCGCGCGTTCGACCGCTGCCAGTCCTCGTACCTGAGATCATTCTCGCGCCCATACGACACCGGACGCACCAGCAGCGTCACCTCGCGGGCCGGCGCGGCATCATCCGAGGCCCGCAGCACCGTCACGGCGATCTCATCACCCGCCATCCCCTTGAGGAGTTCCTCCAGTTCTCGCCGGGGCGACACCGGCTCGAACTCGATCGCCGTGATGACATCCCCCTGGCGGAGCGACATCTCGCCGTTGTCCCCCGGGCCGCGCGGCAGCACCCGTTTCACACGCCAGCCCTCTTCCACGGGCTCGGCGTCGATTCCGAGGCGGCCGTTCGCCTGCGCCGCCGGTGCGCCGTCGCCCGAAGACATCACGCCGAGGTGCGACGCGTTCAACTCCCCGAGCAGCCGTGACGCGACATCGTCGAACTCATCGTTTGTGTGCGCGCGCCGGGCCAGATCCGCGTACCGGGCGGTCAGGTCATCCCACTCCAGCCCCTTCATGGTCGGATGATAGAACGCGAGCGACAGAATCCGGGCCGCCTCCGCGAATTTCTGCGCGGATTGCTCTCTGAGATCGATCCGCAGCGTTCCCGAAACCGCAAAGGTCTTGGGGTCGGCGCCCTCGGCGCCGACGGTGCCGGCCCTCCGCCCGCGAACCAGCACAACTTTGTCCCCCGTGAGCGAGACATGCCGGAGCGAGGCGCTGTCTCCCAGTTTCTTCAACTCCGAGCCGTCCCACTTGACGGACACCGCGCCCCCGTCCGTCCCCGCGCGGTTGAAGATCAGACGCTCGCCGCTGGGCGTGATGAGCAGGCCGTTCTCATCGCCCGGGTAGCTCGTCACACGGCGCAACCGGAGGTACGCATCCTCGAGGTCCAGCGGTTCGGGCTCCGGGGCCGCCTCCTTCTCGGCCTCGGGGGCGTCGCCTGCTGCCTCCGCCTTCGCCGGCGCCGGGAGTTCAAGCGGCTTGCGCGCTTTGGCGTCTTTACCCGCCTTCTCGAAGTACTTGCCGAGTTCCCGCCCGCTCAACGAGTCGAGCCCGCGGTCGAGGAACACCATCCAGACATCCGACTCATTGTTCTGGCGGTCCGACAGGAATGCGAGAACTTTTCCGTCCGCCGACCAACGGGGCGACGAGTCGCTGTCCGGGTGGCGGGAAATGTTCACGGCCGCCGTGGCGTCGTCCGCGGGCGCGATCCACACATCGGAGTTGAAGTCACGGTCGTTGACCGACCACGCCAGGTGCCGGCTGTCCGGGCTCCACTGAAAGTCGATCCCGCTGTCCCAACTCGCCCGGTAGAGGCGTTCCTGCCGCGTCTCAAGGTCGAGCAGCACGAGGTCGCCCCGCGTGCGCACGAACGCGAGCGTCTTGCCGTCCGGCGACGGCGTCGGACGAACATCATTGAACTCGGAGGTCACGACGCCCGCGATCTCGAAGCGGACCGCGTCGGCCCAGCGCTCGCCCGGCGTCGGTTCGTCCTTCTTCTTCTCCGGCTTCTTGTCGTCGGCTTTCTCCTCTGCATCGCCCTCCGGTGCTGCTGGGTCCTGATCCGCGGGCGCGGCGTCGGGTTCAGGATCGGCCGCGGGCTCCGGCTCTTCCGCAGCCTGCGGAGCCGGTTCAGACTCACTCGGGTCCACGGGCGGCAGGAGTGCCTTCTTCAGATCGGCGCGGGTCTGGGCGACCGTGGCCGCGTAGATCGAGTCCGTCCCGTCGGTGTCGGACACGAAGTAGAGCGTCGCGCCGTCGGGCGACCATGCGATGTCGTGCTCGCGCGCGTGTGTCCGCGTCACCCGAGCGGTCGGGCTGTCATCCTCGAGCCCGCGCACAAAGACCTCGCCGTACGCGACGACCGCCAGGGCCTTGCCATCGGGGCTGAGCGCGGCCTCGGTCGCCTGATCCGCAACGCTCTTGAGAAGGATCGAGTCCGAGGCGTCGGCGCTCGCGTTGACATCCAGCGCGATCGGCCGCGCCGTGCCCGCCAGCGCACCCGGCAGATCGAGCGTGTAGAGCGTGTCCCACACCACCATCACGGCGGTCCGCCCGTTGCGAGATACATCGAAGTCCCACACATCCCGGCCCTCGAACGCCGTCAATCGGCGGGGTCGTTCGGGGGCGCTGACATCCATCGCGAAGAGATTGACGGTGTCGAACTCCCGATCGGAGGCGAAGACGATCGAGTCCGCATCAATCCAGTGCGCCTTCCCGTCGTTCCCGACCCAATCCGTCAGCCGGCGGAAGCCCGTGTCGGCCGTGTTGAAGAGCCACAGGTCGCGATTGTCCGGCCCTCGGTAATGACGCCGGCTCCACGACGACCCACCACGCTCAAACGCGATCAGTTCGCCACCCGGCGAGGGTGCGGGCGACTCGCCGAACGACCCCATGACCCGCTCGATCGGGCCGCCCGAGATCATGACTCGGTATGGGCGTGACGCCCGGTAGACATCGCCCTCGCGCGAAGAGTGGAAGAGAAGCGCCGAGTCGTCGTGAGAGAAGCCGGAAAGAATGCAGGGTCGATCCGTCGCGGTGATCTGCCGGACCTCCGAGCCATCCGCGTTCATGAGGAACAGGTTGCTCGCGCCGTCCCGCTCGGACTCGAAGGCGATCCTGCGGCCGTCGTGAGACCACGCCGAGCGAGTATCGACGGAGGGGTGCGCCGTCAGCCGCACCGCCGTCCCGCCCGTGGCCGCGACTTTCCAGAGATCTCCCCTCCAGGAGAAGGTGATCTGAGACCCGTCTGGGCTGATCGCCGGGAAGCGGGGGAGGTCGACATTCCCGGCGCCGGCCGCCCCGCCAACGGTCAGTGCCACAATCAACGACAGCGGACGGATCAGTGCGCGCATCAGATCGGCCTCCTCGCCGGGATGGGTTCCGGTCAGCGCGGACTATACCGGTGACCCCGCGGCCCGGGCGCACGCCGTGCGGGGCGAAGCGGGCCTCAGGGCGCGGGCGACTCGGAGAAGCAGTCGAGGCACGCCGAGATCGGCACGATCGCCGATTGGGCGTTGGCGCTGCCGGGGAGGACGAATCCGATCGACAATTGGCCCTCGGCGCCCGAGCTTGCCCCCTCGATGATGGTCAGCCGCGCCACCCGGATGTAGTACGCGCAATCGTCAAAGAGGTCCGGCATCTGGGCGGCGGTTTCATTGGCCGTCGTGAACCAAACGATATTCAACCCCGTGCCCCAGTTGGTCGGGTCGAGCACGCCGATGAAACTCGGTATCACACCCCCGATGGCCAGCCAACTATCGAAGTCGATGCAGGGATCCTCGGATGCGCCGGGTGGAAGTCTGAAATTCGCACCGCCCGCCAGTTGCAGCGGGCTCGGACCGGTGAACTGAAGGCCGGAGTTTGAACCCTGGCCAGAAGTCACCGTCAAGACGCGGCTCGGAGCGCCCATCCGGAAATACAGGTCGGCGGTCTTGAATCCTTCCAGGGACTCACATCCGCCCGTGGTGTTGTCCACAGGAACCCAGACGGCCGTCACGCCGGCGATGTCGTCGAAATAGGGATCGGGCCAGACCGGGCACTCACCATCGCCGTCCCCGTCACCATCCCCATCTCCATCTCCACCCCCGTCACCATCTCCATCTCCATCTCCACCCCCGTCACCATCCCCGTCTCCATCGCCGTCCCCGTCACCATCGCCATCCCCGTCGCCATCGCCGTCTCCGTCACCATCGCCATCACCGTCGCCATCTCCATCCCCGTCTCCGTCTCCATCCCCATCACCGCCACCTGAAGAACCGAACGGAGGAAGAGTGGGGGGCGTACCGGCCCAGATCGACTGGTTGTTCTCGACTGTCACGATGACGGTGCGGATCGCCGAGGCCGTGCCGGGGGGCCTGGCGCTGACACTGATCGAGCCGCTGACTCGGGTGTCGCCGGCGGGGGCGGTGATTCGCGCCACACGGACATAGAAGCCCTGATCGCCGAAGAGATCACGATCCTGCACCGACGGCGAGCCGCCCGGAGTGAACCACACGGCGCTGAGCGTCTGGCCCCAGTCCGCCAGCCCCGGTTCGGGCGGCGCAAAGCCGAGTGCCGCGTCGTTGATGGCCAGGTAACTGTCAAAGGCGATGCACGGATTGCTGCTGATCTGACCCGCCGCGGGCGCGCCGTTGTTGCCCGAGGGATGCTGTGCGAATGAGCCATTGGAAATCGTGAGTCCAGTCCCCGTCCGCGACTGCACGGTCAGGACGCTCACGCTCGTGTTGAACCGAACGAACAGGTCGGCGGTTCTGTACCCATCCAGCCCGCCGCAGCCCTCGTTGTCGACCTCGATCCACACCGCCCGCGCCGTGAGATTGCCGCTGCCGGTTGATGTCCCGCCCCCGCCCCCAACCCCCCCCCCCCCCCAACCCCCGCCACCATTGCCCGTACCAACCCCCGGAATTACGCCGCCGCCCGCGATTCCGCCATCCACAACCACGTCGAATATCGACGGAAACA
>CAZSLT010000101.1:0-10672 GCA_964607595.1 uncultured Phycisphaeraceae bacterium | reverse complement strand
CGCGGGCTCTCGCTCGGCGGGTGCCATGCGTCAGACGATACGGCCCGGCCCCGCGCTCGGCTCCTCAAACGCCCCCTCTCTCGCCGCCCCCGTCCCCCCGGCGGCCGACGCCACCCCCGCGTCCTCGGCCTCCTGATCCGCGACGCCATCGCCGTTGCACGGCGTGTCGGGTCGCGGCCGGCCGAGCCACAGGTCCCGCAGCGCCCGGCGCGACTTCACTTCCAGCGAGCGATAGATCGCGCGGGTGTGGTCGTGGACCGTGTGCCGGCTGCGGCCCATCACTTCTGCGATCTGCGTCTCGGTCAGGCCATCGGCCAGCAGCGGCACGATCCTCCGCTGCATCGGGCTGAGCGACTCCAGCATGCGCAGGCGCGTCAGTGTCGGCTCGATAAAGCGCCGCCGGTAGGCACGCAGCGCCGGGGTGGTCACGCACTCCAGCGCCGTCACCGCGTCTCGCGGCGCCCGCCACGACGGCGCGAGCCCGTCCAGTTGCAGCATCAGCACGCGGTGCGTCCCCTCGTCGTCGAAGGGCGCCACCGCCCGCGCGAATTCGAACAGACCGATCGACTCGCGGAACCGCGCGTACGCGCAGTCGCTCCATAGGTCGTCCGCGACCATCTCTTCTCGACGCCCGCAGCCAGGCGTCGGTCGCGCCGAGGCGTGCCCGAGCGTCCGCGAGATGTCGTCCAGGGGCCAGCCGCGGGACGCCTCTTCCCGCAGGGCGTCCCCAGCACCGTCGGGAATGCCGCCCGCCAGCCCCAGCGCGACCGTCCGCCAGCCGTCCTCCTCCCCGGCCCATTCACCCACCATGACCATCGCCGAGGCGCGGGTCGGCACCAGCGCGCACAACTCCCCCGCCACCGCCTCGGCCCAGCCGTCCCGCCCCGCGGCGTCGATCGAGAACATCCCTGACACCGCCAGGCACGCGCGCGCCATCAGCGCGGAGCTGTGCTCCGTCGGATCGACAAAGCGATCCGACCCCTCACGCAGATCAAACATCCCGATTCTCCATTCGGTCGCGGCCGCGACCCGCCAACGGACCCTCACTTCCCCTTTGCAAGCCGCCCGCCCGTGGGG
Source organism: uncultured Phycisphaeraceae bacterium (assembly GCA_964607595.1). Classification (GTDB taxonomy): domain Bacteria; phylum Planctomycetota; class Phycisphaerae; order Phycisphaerales; family UBA1924; genus JACKHC01. Next base: position 9,595 of record CAZSLT010000101.1, on the reverse strand, counting down.
GCTATGGGCAACCGATCAGGGGGACGGAGGGTCCATACGAAGAGCCGGCGGAGACCCGACACCGAATTCGATCGTCAGGGCGGGCGCGGCGACAAGGGCCCCGGCATGTGGGAGCGGGGACCGGGGAGGGGGGGGAGGGGGGGGAGGGGGGCTTACATCGTCGAGTCGTCTGGCGCCTCGATCGAGGCCTGGATCTCGGCCATCCGCTCGATGACCTCGCGCATCGACAGCGGGCGCTTGGCCGGGTCGACCTCCACGCACTGCATAATGAGCGTGTTGAGCGCCGGGGGCACCCGCGGGTTCAACTCGTTGGCGGGCTTGGGGCGCTCGATGAACTGATCGTCCAGGTGCTGGACCAGCGAGTCCCCCTTGGGGATCGCCGTGGGGATGTGGTGCTGGGTAAGCACCCAGTAGGTCGTCGCCCCGAGGTTGTAGATGTCCGTCTTGGGAGTGATCTCGCGCCGGTGGACCTGCTCCGGGGCGATGTAGTCCGGCGTGCCCTGGATCCGCTGCTTGATCGTCCCGATGCGGCACGCCTGCCCCAGATCGATGATCTTGATGTCCCCCGTCACCGTCAGCACGATGTTGTTCGGCTTCATGTCCGCGTGGACATAGCCCGCGGCATGGAGGTCCGCCATCGCCCGCGCCGTCTGGATCATGATCTCCAGCGCCTTCGTGAAGGTCTTGGGCGGCTGCCGCTCGACCGAGATGCCGTCCACATACTCCATCACCAGGAAGATCTCGCGGAGCTTCATCAGCCCCGAACGACCCTTGATCAGCCGGTGGATGGCGCGGATGTTCGGCGACTTCACCTTCTGCGAGATCTCGTATTCCGAGACCGCCTGGTCGATGAAGCGCTGGTCCTTCTCGTTATGCCGCTCGACATGCTTGAGGGCGTAGACCTGCTTCGTCTTGGGGTCCTGCGCTAAATAGATGATCGAGGCCGCGCCGCGTCCGATCTCGCCGAGGATGTTGAATCCCGCGAGTTTCGTGCCCGGTTTGGCTGGCTCGTAATGCTTCAAGGTTGATCGTTCGGTTCGTTCGCGGCGTGTCCGGGAGCGGTTCGCGTGTTCTGATCGCCAACCCGTTGCGGGCCGCGTCTCGACGCTCGGACTCCGGTTCATCAGTGAAGCGGAATGCCCGGAGCAGGGGGGACAGGGGGGCAGGGGGTGGAAGGACGCGGGGTCACATGGGTCTGGCAACGGGCCAGGCGGTTCCGGTCGGGACCTTGAGGGCCACACTCCGGATCGGGGGCGGAGTATCGCGGTGATCCGCGGAAGATTCAACGCACGACGATCTTGCCTTGTTGCGGCGTGGGTAACCCCCACGCGCCCAGGAGACCCGGGAACCTCACTCGGACAGATAGCGCAGGCGGTTGCGGGCAGGGGGAGGGGGTGGGTGGGGATGGACGGTTCAGGTCCCGACCCGCAGGTCGCGGAGCCGCGCCCGGAACGCCGCCTCGGGAAAGAGCCGGCCCGGGCCCGCGCTGGGCGAGACATCGCGGCTCAGGACGATGTTCTCCGCCGGGATGTCGCACGCGTCGGCGAGCTCGGCCACCAGTTCGGCCACCGAAGCGATCTGCCGATCGCTGAAGGGCCGCCGGTCCCCGTCGCCGACCAGGCAGATCCCGAGAAACTCGCGGTTGTATCGATCGGCGTCGGCCCCGGAGGTATGAGCCCCCGGCAGCTGATCCGTCCAGCGGTACCCCACCGCGACCTGACCATCGGGCGCCCCGCGCCCGTTGGTCACCACAAAGTGGTGCCCGAGCCCCCGGAGCCCCAACTCCTGGTGCCGCTGCGTCACCGACTCGGCCGAACCGACGACCGACCCGGAGTGATGAATCACGATGCCCTTCCAGCGCCCGGGCTCGATCGAACCTGCCAGACTGAGGATGCGTGCGATGCCCTCGTCGCGCGTGGCGGTTTGCATGAGGGCGACGCCGCCGGACGCGCCGGCGACCGGGCCGCGGTCGAGCGCCAGCAGCAGGCCGCCGATGGAGGTCAGCGTCGCGCCCAGCGCGATCCAGACCTTGTGCCGGCGCGAGAGGTTGAACTTTGAGCCGGTGGTGGCGTGGCCGATGCGCATCGCGTTGCAATCCGTCGCGAGAAGTGCGGGTCCGTCCGTGGGCAATAGAAGCATCGGGCGGCGGCGGCGAATCGCTTGCGAATTCGTGCGTGCGCGCCCGACACGCCATGCTTGCGCGTCGACGCGAGTTTACCGGACGCTGCGCCGCGCGCTTCATCGATCCCGAGAATGTGGAAGACCTGTCGCGCGCCGCGGCGTGGACTCAGCGCTTGGGCGCCAGCCGGCCGCGGAGATTCGGCTTGCGACGGCCGAACTCATCCTCGATGAACTGCGGCTGGTAGTTGCCGCGCGCGATGTCGTACCGGTCGTACTGCGAACGCTCCTCGCGGGGCGAGAGCAGCGGCTTGGAACAGCCCGCCAGTGACACCACGAGCAGCGCCGAGGCCGCGGCCAAGGCCGGGCGTGCCGACCGCCGGATTGGGAACTCAAATCGCATCAGCCAAAAAGTGTACCAGCCCCGGGCGTCAGACCGGGGCTGGACGAGTTGGAACACTGAATCAGAGAGAGAGGAGGAGAGAGAGTTCACTTGCAACGCCGGTAGTACGACCCCCCACGGGCGGGTGTTCGCCGCGAGTAACGGAATTTTTCGCGTTTTTCGTGGGAGGGCCGCCGGCTCGGGACCGACCCCCTCAGCCCCCCGGCCCGGCCGACGCCCCCAGCGCCACCGTGCTCTGGGCGGTGTGGACCTGCCCGGTGATGGCGTCCTCGAACTCGGCCACGAGGACCAGCGAGCCCACATTCGCCGACGCGGCCGGGAGCGGGTCGATCATGATCGTCGCCGTGTAGTGCGTCCCCATCGGGCTGGACCGATACGCCTCCCGCAGGTCGTAGGGCAGCAACACCGCGGTCCCGAGCGTCCGGGGGGAAGCCGCGGCCCCCGGGGCGGGGACCAGCGTCGCGCTCACCTTCATCCGCCCGGCGATCTGGATGAACCGCTGACGGCCGTCGTACGGACGGACATACAAATCAACCCGCTCGAACACGCCGTTGTCGTCCGCGTCCGCCAGACCCGAGAGGCGACCGATCGAGATCCCGGCGCAACGCGGCATCGAGGCGATGACATCCGCGCCCGGCTCGCCGCCGACGCCCTCAAAGGTGCGCGTCAGCTCGGCGAGTTTGGCAGCCAGTTCCGAGCGTTCGGCCTCGAGCGAGGCGATCCGGGCCTCGGCGTCGGTCAGCTTACGCCGGAGTTCATCGTTTTCGTTGTCGAAGTTCTTCGGACCCGACCGGCACGAGGCGATCACCGCGCACGCGCCGAGCGTGACGATCGAGAGTGAGCGAAGACCGCGTTGGCGATTCCTGACCACGGCGGCATTCTACGCCGCCCCGGCCGGATCATTCCTTCTCGCGGCCGCGGGGATTGGTCGTCTGGGGCATCGACCGCAGGACGCTGTCCACCAGCCCGTACGCCCGCATCTCTTCGTCGTCGAGCCACTTGTTCCGGTCGCAGTCCCTGATGATCTGCGCCACCGGCTGGCCCGTCGCCTCGTGATAGATGTGGTAGAGGCGGTCCCGAAGGCGCAACATCTCGCGGGCCTCGATCTCCAGGTCGGTCGCCTGGCCCTCCATCACGCCCGAGAGCAGCGGCTGGTGCATCAGGTTCCGGGCGTTGTGCAGCGTGAACCGCTTGCCCTTGGCCCCGGCGCACGCGATCACCGAGCCCATCGACGCGGCCTGACCCACGATGTAGGTGCAGACCTCCGGCTTGATGAAGTTCATCGTGTCCACGATGCCCAGCCCCGCCGTCACCGACCCGCCCGGCGAGTTCACATAGATGTGGATGTCCGACTCGGGGTCCTCGTTGGCCAGGAACAGGATCTGCGCGATGACCAGGTTCGCCAGGTCGTCGTCGATCGGCCCGCCGATGAACACGATCCGGTCCTTGAGCAGACGGGAGTAGATGTCGTAGGCGCGCTCGCCGCGCCCGGTATTCTCGACAACGATCGGGACAAGGTGTGACATGGGCGATGGTCCGTTGGTTCAGAGGTTCTTGGGCCGGAACCGGGGATTTCGTTCTTGAATGGCGGGGCCGGTGGAGCGGTTGGGGGGGCGGGGGGTTACTTCTTGGACTCGGCGGGGATGAGGATCTCATCCACCAGGCCGTATTCCTTGGCCTCGCCCGCGTTGAAGTACTTGTCGCGCTCGCCGTCCTCGCGGATGCGCTCGTCCGTCTGGCCGGTCTGACGCGCCAGAATGTTGATGAGCAGCGACTTGGCCTTGATGATCTGCTCGGCCTGGATCTGGATGTCGGCCGTCTGGCCGTACACGCCGCCGAAGGGCTGGTGGATCATCACCTTGGCGTGGGGCAGGATGAACCGCTTGCCCTTCTCGCCCGCCGCCAGCAGCAGCGCCGCGCCCGAATACGCGCGGCCGATGCAGTAGGTCGCCACCTTGGACCCCAGCGACCGCATGGTGTCGTAAATGGCCAGCGTGTCGTCCACCGCGCCGCCGGGGGAGTTGATGTAGAAGTTGATGTCCGTGCCGCGCTTCTGGTTGTCCAGATAGAACATCTGCATCATCAGCCGCGCCGAGGTCGCCTGATTGATCTCGCCGAACAGGAAGATGACCCGGTTTTCGAGCAGCAGCTCGTCGATCGTCATCTCACGCGTCCGCTGGTACTGGATCGACATAGAGTTTGGTCTCTGATTGGGTGTCGGATCGTCAGAACGGTAGGTCCGGCCCGATCATAGGCGCGAACACGCTGCAGATGCCCCATATCGACCTTCGCGGCCCCCCCGGTGAGACATCCGCCCCGGAATCCCGAACCAATCCGGGGTCCTCGGGCCGGAAGCGGGCGTTGAGACTCCTCTCGGGCCGTCGTTGGCGACCGGGGCACGCGGCTGTAGGATTCGCCCCTTCCGCCCTCCGCCGCCATCCGGGCCTTCCCGGATCGGTCGCGCCACCCGAACGGAGTCCTTCGTTTGCCCACCGCGGTCATCAGCGACATCCACGCCAACGCCGCCGCGCTTCGGGCCGTCCTCGCGGATATCGACTCCAAGGGCATCACCCGCATCATCTGCCTCGGCGATGTGATCGGCTACGGCCCGCGCCCGCTGGAGTGCGTCGATCTGGTCGCCCAGCGCTGCGAGTGGTCGCTCATGGGCAACCACGACTTCGCCGTGCTCTACGAGCCGACCAACTTCAACCCCGGCGCCGAGCAGGCCGCGTACTGGACCCGCGCGCAGTTCGACGCCGAGCCGGACACCGAGAAGCGCGCCGCCCGCTACCGCTTCCTGGGTCGCATGCGCGTGCGCGTGCACGAGGAGCCGGGCGAGGCGGGCGTCCCGATTCTGGCGGTCCACGGCTCGCCGCGCCGCCCGATCAACGAATACATCTTCGCCGACGATGTCATTTCCGCGGCCGACAAGATGACCTCGATCTTCCAGCAGATCGAACGCGCCGCGATCGTCGGGCACACGCATGTCCCCGGTATTTTTACCGACGAGCCGGACTTCTACCGCCCCGACGAGGTCGGCGACGGCGGCGTCTACAAGTTCCGCCCGGAAGAGAAGGTCATCATCAATGTCGGTTCGGTGGGTCAGCCGCGCGACCACGACCCCCGCGCCAGCTACGCGGTCATCCAGCCCGGCGCCATCCGGTTCCACCGCGTCGAATACGATGTCGCCGAGACCGCCCAGCAGATCCGCGCCATCCCCGAACTGACGGACTGGCTCGCCGACCGGCTCTTCGAAGGGCGCTGAACCGCGCCCGCTCCCACATCTCACGCCACGCGCCACCACTCCCCCAACGCGCGACAGGACACCATCAGCCGATATGCCCGCCCAGAAGAACAGGACGCTCCGCATCGTCGTCCCGATCATCGTCATCGCCGCGGCGATCATGATCGTGGCCGCCTTCGCCATCAACGCCTCGGGCGTCAAAAAGAAGAACGCCTCCTCCGCGCAGCCGCCGCAGCAACAGCAGACGCCCGCGGCGGGCCCCGCCACCACCGATGACGCCGCGCCCGCGCAGGAGCCGCCCGCCCCCGACGCCGCCGCTTCCCAGCCGCCGACCGAGCCGACCACCCGCGCCGATGATCGCGCGGAAGATGCCCCGGCGACTCAGGGGCTCCGCGCCCGCACATTCGAAGCGCCCACCGACGCGATCGTCATCGGGGCCGCGATCAGCGTCCGGCTCGAGGAGCGCGCCGCCGGCGCCGACGGCTCGGGCCCGTTGTCGTGGACGCTGGAATGGGAAGGGCTCGACCGCCGTCCTCACAGCGAGACGCTGGGCGAAGTGGACACGATGTCGAAGTCCCAGGCCGAGCGCGCCCGACGCGAGAAAGAGTCGGCGCTGAATCTGGCGCACGGCTACCGCATGGAGGCCCGCCTCACCGCCGTCGGCGCGGGCGTCGAGCAGGTGCGCGTCGCCGATTACTACCAGACCATCAAGCGCCAGACGCATTACCTCGTCCAGCGCCGCATCGACTCGTACGACGGCTCGATGGCCGCGGTCCCGCTCTCGATCACCGGCGTCCTGGTCAACGACCAGTGGGTCGATCTCTTCAACGGCGGCCCGGACCGGCGCTTCTGGCGCGTCACGGGCTCCGGCGAGTCGGCCGCGGCCTTCGAGGCGGTCATCGAGGATGCCTCCGGCGCCGAGGCCGTGCGTCTCCGCCGCTCGTACTCGCTGGCGCCGAACACCTTCGACATCCGCGTCGATCTGGCGATCGAGAATCTCACCGGCGCGCCGCTGAACATCCGCGTCGTCACGGTCGGGCCTGTCGAACTCCCGACCGACACCGGCGGCTACAACATCGACCTGGCGCGTGTGCGGTTCGGCTCACTGCTGAGCGACAAGCGCGACCCGTCGCGCCAGTTCGTCGAGGCCGACCGCCGCCTGATGGGACGCGCCGCGGCGGTCAAGATGGTCGCCAAACCCGACCCGATTCTCTGGCCGAATGAGAACCTATACGAGGGCATGGGCGAGCTTGTCTGGACCGCGCAGACAAACCGCTATTTCGCGTTCGCCGTCCATTCGACGCCCGAGGAGGGCGAGCCCAAGGCGCTCTGGGCCGCGGAAAAGGTGTACCCGCAGGCGTTCGGCGACGCGGCCCTCCATCTGGAGATGCACTCGCGTCCGATCCCCGTCGGCGCGGGCGCAACGCAGACGCTCGAGCTCGGTGTGTACGCCGGGCCCGTCGCCCATCGGTACCTCAACGAGAAGGCCGACCCGCTCTTCGGTCGCATTGCTCTCGACGACATCGTCATCTACCAGCTCAGCTTCGGCATGTGCGCCATGTGCACCTTCCAGTGGCTCACCGAGCTGCTGTTCACCTTCCTGAACCTGCTGCACAACTATGTCGTGTTCGACTGGGCGCTGGCCATCATGGTGCTCGTGGTGGTCGTGCGCACCATCCTGCACCCGATCACCAAGAAGTCGCAGATCTCGATGATGCGCTTCGGCAAGCAGATGCAGGCGCTCGCCCCCAAGCAGAAGGCGATCCAGGAGAAGTACAAGGACGACCGCGTCAAGATGCAGCAGGAGATGGCGCGGCTCATGAAGGAAGAGGGCGTCAACTACGCCAACATGCTCGGCTGCCTGCCCATGTTCCTCCAGACGCCCATCTGGATCGCGCTCTACGCGATGCTCTACCTCGCCTTCGAGCTGCGCCACGAGCCCGCGTTCTTCGGCGTCGTCCAGTCCGTCTTCCCCAACTGGTCCTTCCTGGGCGACCTCTCCGTCGGCGACCACTTCATCGACTTCGGCCGCTCGCTCATCAACATTCCGCTCATGGGGCCGATCACCGGCATCAACCTCCTGCCGTTCCTGCTGGGCGTGGTGTTCTACATCCAGCAGAAGTACATGACCCCGCCGCCGACCACGCAGCTCACCCCCGAGCAGCAGTCGCAGCAGAAGATGATGAAGGTCATGATGATCGTGCTCTTCCCCGTCATGATGTACAACGCGCCCTCGGCGCTGGCGATCTACTTCATCACCAACTCCACGCTCGGCATCCTCGAGAGCCGCTACATCCGCTCGCATGTCGATCAGGACGCGCTCGTGCCCGAGAAGCCCAAGCACGCCGGGCTGGGTCGCAAGAAGGTCGACAACCGCGCCTCCCGACGCCACGAACCCGTCAAGCGATTCAAAGACCGGCAGTGATTACTCCCCCTCCCTCTGGGAGGGGGTGAGGGGGGAAGGGGGGCGGTGGTGCACGAATGAACCTCACCGACACCATCGCCGCGATCGCATCGCCGCAGGCCGGCCACGGTCGCGGCCACACCGGGTCGCGTGGCATCATCCGACTCGCCGGGCCTTCCACCCGCGATCTGCTCGGCTGCTTCGCCCACCCCGCGCCGCTGTCGCGCGGTGCGCACCGCGTCCGCTGGCGGCTCCCCGGCGTGTCATCCGAGCTCCGAGTCCCCGCGCTTCTCCTCTTCTACGACGCCCCGCGCTCCTACACCGGCCAGGACAGCGCCGAGATCATCCTGCCCGGCAACCCGCACCTGCTCGCCCGCGTGCTCGACGCGATCGTCGCCGCCGCCGAGGACACCCGTCTGGCCGCGCCCGGCGAGTTCACCGCCCGCGCCTACCTCTGCGGCCGGCTCACCGCCGAGCAGGCCGAGGGCGTCGGCGCGCTCATCGCCGCCTCCAACACCGCCGAGTACGACGCAGCGCAGCGCCTGCTCGACGGCTCCTCCGGCGACGCCTACCGCGCCCTGGCCGATGAGATCGCCGCGGTCCTGGCGCTCATCGAGGCCGAACTCGACTTCGCCGATGAGGACGATGTCACCGCCATCACCGACGCCGATCTCGCCCCGCGCCTGCGCGACATCGGCGAACGCCTCCGCGCATTGGGCGCGAGTCCCCACGACGCCGCCTCCATCGGTGAGTCGGTCCGCACGGACCCCGTCGTCGTCATCGCCGGTGAGCCCAACGCCGGCAAGAGCACGCTCTTCAACGCACTGCTCGGCCGCCACCGCTCGGTCGTCTCCGAAGTCCGCGGCACCACGCGCGACGCCATCGCCGAAACGCTGCCCCTGGCCGCCGACGCGTGGTCGCCCGGACCGCACGCCGTTACGCTCGTCGATCTTGCCGGGCTGGACGCGTCGCTGTCATCGCACCGCCCCATCGACGCGGCCGCGCAGAACGCGGCGCGGGCCGCCATCGCCGCCGCCGACGCCATCCTCTGGTGCGACCCCTCCGGCCACTTCGAGCCCGGCGCCCTGCCGCCCGTGACCGCGCCGGTCATCCGCGTGCGCACCAAGGCGGATCAGTCGCAGACGACCTCAACCGCGCTCGATGTCTGTGCGCTCGACGGCCGGAACCTCGGCGCGCTCCGGCGCGCCATCGCCGACGCGGCCCACTCTTCCGCCGCCGCGGGGGCCATCGGTGTCCTCCCGCGCCACCGCCGGGCGCTGGCGTCGGCGCTCTTGCACATCGACGAGGCGTCCGCCGCCCCGGCGCGCGAGCTCATCGGCGAGCACCTCCGGGCCGCGCTCGACGCGATCGGACAGATCGCCGGTGAGATCTCGCCCGACGATGTCCTTGGGCGCATCTTCGCGTC
>CAZSLT010000100.1:0-10680 GCA_964607595.1 uncultured Phycisphaeraceae bacterium | reverse complement strand
GCGCCGCACTGGAGCATCAGCTGCGCCATTTTGAGCGTCTGCATGATCCAGAACGCCTTGACATGCGGGAAGTTGTCGAGCATCAGCCGCGCGACCGCCAGCGTGCGCAGATTCTCGAGCCCGGTCGGCCCCGGCAGGTGCTCGATCTCGCACCCGTCGGGGAAGAACGGGAGCGGGATGATCGTCTGGAAGTAGCCGCCCCGGTCGCTCGGCGCGGGCAGCACCGCGCCCGGGCCCGAGAGCGTGACGGCGCCCTCATCATCGGCCGCATACCCGAGCCGGACGAGCGCCTCGTCCTGAACCCGGCGCAGCATGTCCATGTGCCCCAGCCGTTCTTCGCGTGACTCGATATGGCCGTAAAGGATCGTCGCGTTGGTGTTGAGCCCGAGCTCGTGCGCCACGCGGTGGACATCCAGCCAGACATCCGAGCGGATCTTGCCCTTGAACGCCTCGTCGTGAACGCGGTCATCGAAGACCTCCGCCCCGCCGCCCGGCAACGACCCGAGCCCCGCCTCCTTGAGCCGCTCGAGGACCCAGCGAATCCCTGCCGCGCGGTCTTCGGACTTGAACACTCGGGCGACCCTAGCCAGGTGCACAATCTCGACGGCGGTGAAGGCCTTGAGGTGCAGCCCCGGCGCCTCCTGACGGATCGCGCCGAGCATCTGTGTGTAGTAGTCGAACGGCAGGTAGGGGTGGAGCCCGCCGACGATGTGCATCTCCGTAGCGCCCGACTCGACGGCGCGCCGCGCCTCGGCCCGGATATCCTCGATCGATCGCTCGTACGCGCCGTCGTCCCCGCGCTTGCGATAGAACTCACAGAACTTGCACGAGAGCGCGCACACATTGGAGTAGTTGAGGTGCCGGTTGATGTTGTAGTACCCGGCGTGCCCGTGCAGGCGCAGGCGGACCTGCTGGGCGATCTCGCACACCCCCCAGATATCGGGCGTCTCCAGCAGCACGCGCCCGTCCTCGATCGAGAGACGCCGCCCGGCCAGCGCGGCATCACCGATCCGCCGGAGTCGGGGATCGCGCCGCGGGTGCCGCGGCTGGACGGTGGGCATCGACGGGGTGGCGTTGGCTTGGGAGGGCATGTTTTCAATCCAGATTGAAAGTTGAAGAAGGATACCCCGCCGGAACAACCCCGTCAGCCCATACCGTCGGGAGAGAGCATAACTCCCTTGTTCACGGCAGTTTCAGACCGACCCCCGGGTCGCCGATCAGCCCGATGAACCAAGCCGCGCCGTACCCGTCCAGACCGGCGTCGCCTTGGGCCCAGGGGCCACACGATGAATCACGACCCGCACCAGCGACCCGCCTCGAACCCGCAGAAGCGCGACGGCGAGGTCCGGGCCGAGAGTCCCGACGAATTGTCCGATGTCTTGGCGCAGGTGGACTCGCAGCTGGCCGCGCTGCGGCGCATCCGCGACGAGCGCGACCAGAAGATGCTTGAGGTCACCCAGCGAGAGACCGAGCTCGCCGAGGCGCGGGTGCGGTTCGAGGCCCGCGAGAAGCAATTCGCCGAAGAGCAAGCGCAGCTCGAAGCGCTCGAGCAGGAGCTCTCGACTCGCGACAAGGAGATCGCGCGCCGGGACGCCGAACTGAAACAGCACCTTGATCGGCTGGGCGAGGAGCGTGCCCGGGTGGAGCAGCTCTCCCGCGCCACCGCGCAGGAGAAGAGCCGGCTCGAACAACTGGCCAGCACGCTCGAAGAGCGCGAGCGGCAGGACGCCGCGAAGATTGAAGAGTTCAAGCGTGTCGCCGAGCAGGCCGCGGCCGGTGTCGAAGCGGCGCGTCGGGAAGCCCGGGAGGCGTCCGGGAAGGCCCAGGACCTCCAGCGCCAACTGGATCAGTCGGCCAAGGCGATCGAGAAGACGAAGACCGAATTCGAGCAGCGTTTCTCGCAGCAGAAGCAGCGGCTCGAGGCCGCGGCAGCCGAGGCGGCCCGCGCCGGCGAGCAGCGGACCGCGGCGATGAGCGAGGAGGTCACCCGCCTCACCGCCCGCGTGCAGGAACTCGATTTCAAAATCAAGCAGCGTGAACAGCAGGTCGGGCAGCTCGTCCAGGCCGTCTCGGAGTACGAGACGGAGATCGACCGGCTGTCGGCCGAGTCCCGCAAGTCAACGGCCGACGGCGCCGCCGTCGCCGAGCGCGACACAAAGATCCGCGCCCTCGAGTCGAGCGTGGCGCAGCTCAAGCAGGAGCTCGAGAACGCATCGCGCGACCGTTCCGTGGGCTCGGCGGCGCTGACCGCCGAGGTCGATCGCCTCCGCGCCGAGGTCGCCGGTCGCGATCGGCAGATCCAAGATCTGCGCAAGGGCGCGGGCGACGGCGCGACGCAGTCGGACGCCCTCCGCGCCGAGATCGCCGGCCGTGAGAAGACGATCAAGGAACTGAAGTCGAAATCCGAGGCCGACGCGGCGCGAATCGCCGAGCTCGAGAAGGCCGCCGAGTCGCAGGCCCCCGGCAACGCCAAGAAGGAGATGGAGAAACTCCGCAACGAGCTGGCGCGCCGGGACGAGGCCATCCGCACGCTCCACGCCCGGCTCGAGAAGCAGCCCGCCGCCGGCGCCCCCGGCAAGCTCGGGGCCAAGGAACTCCAGCAGATCGAGTCGCGACGCGCACGCCTGGCCAAGTACCGCGATGTGCTCCGCGAGAAGACCGAGAAGCTCTCCCGCGCCAAAGCGACGATCGAGTCGCGCTACCAGCAGCTCCAGAAGGCCACCGAGGAGATCAAGCAGCTCGACGAGGTCCGCCGCGCCGTGGCGGCCGAGAAGATCTCGCTCCAGCGGCTCGAGCGCCGCCTCGAGAAGGCCCGCGCCCGCTCGAACGCATGGATGCTCATCGCGTCCTTCTTTGTCACGCTCGGCGTGCTCGGGCTGGGGTCGTGGTGGGCTGTCGGGCAGTTCGCCAAGCCGACCTATCTGGCGCACACGACGATCGCCATCGACGCCGCCGGCGGCGAGCCGAGCGCCGCGCAGGTCGAGTCGTGGCAGTCGTTCCACGAGGGCCTCATCAGCGATCCCAAGCTTCTGAGCACCGCCGCCGACCGCATGCGTCGGCGGGGGATGGACACGCTCGGCACCGCGGGCGATATCGACTGGCACCTCAAGGAGAACCTTGATGTGACCTCGCAGCGCCCCGGCGAGATCACCCTCACTCTCCGCGGTCAGGGCGGCCCGCGCACCGAACGCATCCTGGGGACGCTCGCCACCGCCATGGTGGGGATGTCCGCCGAGACGCGGGACCTCAGGGCCGATCGAGCCGGCGCCGCGATCATCGAACCGGTCAAGGTCGACGCCGCGCCGATCGAGGATCCGCGGCTGGCGATCTTCGGTGTTGTGTTCGGCGCCGCCGCGGCGCTCACGCTGTTCGCCAGCGTGATCGCGGCCCGCAAGATGGCGTCCTCGAAGGAAGAGTTCGAAGAAGTGATGGCGCAACCCGAGCCGGCGTTCTCACCCGGCGGGTCCACCAATCCCGACGACAGCGTCCCGCCCCACGGGACGATCACCGGCGGCCCGCCGGCGCGACGCCCCGTCTGACACGGCTCCACGAAATGGGAATCGAAAAAGGGCCGGGAGACCGGCCCTTTTCACTGGATGGAGGTGAGAGAAGACTTGCGGTTCAGGCGCCGTCGCCGACCCGCATGACCACGGTCGGCTCGGATCGGGGGCCGCTGTTGGTCACGATCGACAGCCGGTTCACATCGGCCGGATCGATCTGCTCGACATGCACCACCTGAAGCCCGCCGCCGTTGTGACGGAACTGGGCCTGGCTCGATCCTTCGCCCGTCCCGTTCTCGATGACCAGTCGGTACTCGCCCGGGGGCAGGTCGGCGCAGAGCAGGTAGGCCCGCTTGAGTTCACGATCGACATAGATCGTGGCGCGGGTGCTGTCGGGGGCGTCCTGAGCCAGCGGAGCGAAGTGAGCATTAAACATCGACGGGCTCGTCAGCATCGTCTGGAAACCGACGCCGGTCGGGCGCAGGACATCCAGCGCATCGGCGGACTCCACCTGAGCGATGATCTGGCGGTTGAGCCGGGACATCTGGAAGACGAAGACGCCCATGACCACGGCCGCGGTCGCGAACCCGAGGCACGCCGCCCGCCACAGCGTGGCCGACGCCATCATCCGGTTGCCCGACGCCGGGCCCACATACCCGACCGTCGACTCCTGACCGGAGACCGACGCGATCGCCTCGGAGATCGCCGACATCACACGCGCCTTAAGCCCGGGCGGCGGGGCGACCTGCGGCAGCAGATCGTCGTCCTTGGCGACCCGCAGTTGCTCGCGCCGGACCGCGGCCTGCACCTCCGGCGTGGCCGCGCGGAAATGTCGTTCGAAGGACTCGCGTTCGGACTCGTCAAGGAGACCCAGCACATCCATCGATGCCAGTTCAAATAGTTCGCGTGTTGAGTTCATGTCATTCGCCTTCATGTCGCTAACTCTTCCCCGGATTGACGCTCACGGAGCCGGACCAGGGCCCGGCTGAGCGCCGACTTGATCGTGCCCAACGGAATATTGAGCTCGTCACCGATCTGCTTGAGCGTCTGCCCGCGCAGGTACGCCCTCTGAACCACTGTCCGCTGCAGGTCCGGCAGCTTCTCGACCCGTTCGAGCAGCCGCTTGTAACTCTCGTTCTGCTCCATCGCCGCGATCGTCGGGACATTGTCGGCGGCCGGGGACCAGCTCTCCTCGAGGGCGCCGGCCCGGACGCGCGCCTGTATCCGACGCAGCCGGTCGACCATGTGCCGACGCGAGATGAGCATGACCCAGGTCACCAACGCCGCCCTCTTGGGGTCGTACCGCGCCGCGGTCCGCCACAGACGAACAAACACTTCCTGCACGACATCTTCGGCATCCGCCCGTGATGGCATGGACTGATACGCCATGCGGTACACGAGCGGGCCGAAGCGGTCGTACAGCTCGGCGATGGCGCGCTCATCATCCGCGGCCACCCGTTGCATCAACGCGAGGTCTACCTCTCCGACCTGTGCCTCTTCGGGGATCATTCCCACGAGCCCTCGATTCCACCCTGACCGTTTCTACGAGACATGACGCTCTTCGGATGCCTTTTTCCGCAGCCGATCCCGAAACTTGCACGATATTAGCACAATGTTCGGTGTCTGGCCCCGAAAATGATCGTTTGGAGCGATGAATTTCCTACAACATCGTATACTGTTGGGTGAGGCCGCGAAGTGCGGCGGAGGTGGAACGAGTGGTGCAGGTTGGGATTTGCCCCGTACCTGACAGGCCTTTGTCCCGCGGAAGCGGTCGGGTCTTGGTCCACCCCCGATCGGGCGGGTTCACCCTGATCGACCTGCTGACCTCGGTGTTCGTGATGTCGTTGCTGATGGCGTTCCTGCTGCCGACGCTCGGGTCGGCGTACGAGGCCGCGCGGCGCGTTCAGTGCGCTTCCAATGTGCGACAGGTGAGTCTGGCGATCCACATGTACGCGGACCACTACCGCGGCGCCCTGCCGCCCTCGATCTTCTCCGCATCGCCGCCGAACGATCAGCCGCACCAGATGGTCCATCTCCGGCTCGACAATCACCCGCTCGCGGCCAACAGCGTCGTCTGGGACGGGCTGGGGATTCTCTACGAACTCGAGTACCTCTCTCACCCCGCGGTCTTCTATTGCCCCAGCCACCACGGTTACCACGACATCACGCTGTACGACCACCAGTTCATCCAGCCGACGGGGACGATCGTCAGCAACTATCAGTACCGCTACGGCACGGGCCTGCGGACCAAGTATCTCTCGGATCTCACCTCAGAGGTCGCGATCCTCGCCGATGGGTTGCGCTCCAAGCCCGACTACAACCATGAAGTCGGCATGAACATGGTTCTGGCCGACGGCAGCGTTCAATGGGTCGAGGACCATGGCCGCACGCTCTACAACGCGATGCCGCAGTCCGAGTCGAGCCCGAACGCCCGATTGTTCGTCAGGAATACATGGGGCTGGCTGGATCACGGGCAGATTCCGCAGTTTGTCGGGCTGATCCCCCCGCCGCCCCCGCCCTCGTCAAACTGAAAAGACTGCATCTGAAACCCTTGACGGCGTGGGGCATCGAACCCACTACGGGCGTCCTGTAGTCTGACGCCGTCCGGCGCTGGTTGTTCCACGCCTCGGCATCTCCACAACCCGAGAAACGCACCACCCGATGAAACGCAGTTTTCCGATCGCGATCGCTTTCATGCTCGCCTTGGTCACGCGGGCGACCGCGCAGCTCGAGCCCGTGAGCACCTACTCCGGTGCCGCCCGCCCGATCCTTGTGCGCGTCACCTCGGATCAGGACGCCGCGACAAGAGCGATCGCGCTGTACGAGGCGCCGACCCGACGCGAACTGGCCCGCGCCGAACTCCCCGCTGGCGCGGGCGTCGAGATCGATCTTCGCGCGATGTTCCCGAGCATTCTCAACGATGCGCCGGCGCCGGCGATGTATGCGCAATTCTTCGAGAACGATGCCCCCCTCGGTGCTCCGCTGGTTCTGGACCCCATGATCACCCCGAGGATCGCCACCAATGCACGGACGGCCGCCATTCTCGCGGCGTTCGAACAGGGCGACGACGCATCCATCCGACGCCTCCGCTCCATGACGCGCGAGCAGTTGGACGCCATGGCGCTCGATGTCGTGTTCCGTGACCCGCCGGCCCGCGTCTGCGCCGGGTACCGCGTGTACATCGACCGCTTCGTCGAGATCGAGACCTCGTTCGGTCGGATGACCCTGGCGCTCCGCCCCGATGCCGCGCCGATCACCTGCTTCAGTTTCCTGCACCTCGTCGAAGGCGGGTTCTACGACTCGGTGTCGTTCCACCGCATCGTGCCGACCGACCGTCTCGGTCTCCCGTTCGTGGTGCAGGCGGGAGATCCCACGGGGACGGGCGACGGCGGCCCGGGGTACTCGATCGACTTCGAGCCCAGTTCGCTCCCGCACGACTTCGGCGTCGTTTCGATGGCGCGGGAACTGGACGACCCGAACTCCGACGGCTCGCAATTCTTCATCGCCCTCAGCCGCGAGGGCTGTTCGCGGCTCGACGGCCGGTTCGTCGCCTTCGCCGAGGTGATCGACGGCGCCGCGGTGCTGGACTCGATCGCGGCGGCGCCGGTCGGGCCGCGTGACCCCGAAGACCCGGCGTCGGCCGCGGACCGCCCGCTCGACCCGCCGTTGATCATCCGTGCCCGCACCGTTGCGGCGAACCCGATCACCGAGCGTCCGGCGCGGATCTCGCGCGCGGCGTCCGCCGGGGTCGAGCGATAACGCCCGCTCAGCCGCCCCGTCCGAGCTGACGCCACTTCGACACCGCTTCGGGCTCGCGCGGGTAGATCGGGGACGCGATCAGCGGATCGGTCGGTTCGACGAACTCCGAGGCGCGTGCGATGGACGCCGCATCGAACGCCGCCGTGATCAGCGGCGTGTCCGGATGTGTGCTCTTGATCGCGGCGCACAACGCGGCATCGGCGACGATCGGTCGCGAGATGTCGCGGGCCGCGTCGTTGATGGAGACAAGCCGACCCGCGCGCCCTCCGCGCTGCGCCTCACTATGCAGGTCCGCGTCGGCCTCGTATTCCACGCACCAGGCATCCTCTCGTTTCCACGCCAGCAGCACGCGCAGCGGCGTTGAGAAGCGGGTCGAGTCGTCGATGCCCAGGTACACGCCGAGGGCGGTCGGCACGAGTCGGAGCTCGGCGCCGGTCGCCATGCAGATCATCTTGGCGCTCGTGACGGCGATGCGCACCGAGGTGTACCCGCCGGGGCCGGCCGAGACGGCGACCCGACGCAGTGCGCCGGGCCGGACACCCGCGCCGGCGCACAACCGTTCGATCGCCGGCATGAGCGCGTCGTCGTGCCGCGCCGACGCGCCGATCGACTCCTGCGCCGCCAGTTCGAACGCCCCTCCCCCGACCCGCGCCAACGCGATCCGCCCGCCCCCCGGCGTCGCCGGTGGGTTGCTCGTCTCGATGGCGATGGTCAGCACGGGCTGCGTCATGGGCCGGGCGAGTTTATCCGGCGGTGATCGGCCATCGCCCCCCGTCGTCGGGATATCCTCACGCCGGGCAACGCCGGAATGCCGATACCCAAGAAGTAGGCGCCCCCCGCGGGCCTCGCGGCTCGGGCACCAAATCGCCGGATAGGGCGTCGAGCCGCACCGAGAGGATCGACATGGTCAGTTTCCGATGTGACAAGTGCGAGCAGGTGATCGAGGTCGACGACTCGCAGCGTGGTGCCAAGGTCGATTGCCCGTACTGCGGCGATGTCAACAAGGTGCCCACCATGGCGACGGATCGCGCCACCGCGGCCGGCCTGCCCCCCGACTCCGGGCCCGAGACCCAAGTGATGATGATCCGCCCCGCCTTCTGGCGCGGCGCCCCGTTCCTGTCGCTCGGGATGGTCCTCTTCCCGATTCTGCTGTGGGCCGGGCTCAACTGGTTGACGGAACTCTCGACAAGCGTCCTGCTGAAGGTGCTGCTGGTCTCCGGAGCGCTGTGCTGGATTCCGCTGGTGATCTGGTGGCTGGTCGTGACACGCGGCGCGACGCTCGAGATCACCAACAAGCGCACGATTCAGCGCAAGGGGCTCTTCAGCCGCGCTACGAGCGAGGTGCTGCACGATCATGTGCGGAACATCCAGGTCGATCAGTCCTTTGTCGAGCGGGTCCTGAATGTGGGCACCGTCGGGATCTCCAGTTCCGGGCAGGACGGGATCGAGGTGCAGGTGAGGAACCTCCCGAATCCCCGCAAGATCCGGTCGGTCATCGACAAGTATCGGCCGATGTAATCCCTCGAACCGCCCGAGACAGGCCGACCGGGGCCGCTACAATCCGGCCCTTCCGATCGGAGACTCCATGGGTTCGGCCCGTCGATCCAACTCGCGTCACGGCATGACCTGGATGGGCAAGGTCCGTCTCCGGGCGCTGGTCGCCGTCATCGGCGTGCCCATCGCGCTGCTGGCGACGATCTCGGCGCTCCCCGCGTGGGTGATGGTCCCGATCGTCGTCGCCGCCGTCACCATGACCTTCAGCCGCGTCACTTCGGGGATGCAGCGACCGACCTGCTGGACCTGCGGCTCGGACCTCTCGGCGGAGGGGCACGGCGTGCACGGGCTGGCCTGCCCGCACTGCGGCGCACTGAACCAGTTCGCGCCTTCGGGTGACCCCGACGACCTCATCGTCCCCGGCGAGGACGACACGGACGAAACCTAAGCGTCAGACCCCGCTGCGCTTCGACGCGTCGGTCAAAACTCGGACGATGTCGTCGGTCGCCGAGAGATCGGCCGCGACATGATCCGCGCCGCAGCGCGTCAGTTCGTCCCGCGAGAACATCCCCGTGGCGACCCCCAGACTCCGGCACCCGTGGGCGCGGGCGCAGGCAATGTCGTGTGGCGTGTCGCCGATGATCCAGACGCATCCGGGATCGGCGCGGCGTTCGTATCGGCGGTGATACCGATCCAGCGCGACCCCGGGCAGGTGGTCCCGGGCCGGCGGGTCGAAGGGCGAGTCGCACCCCCAGATGTGGAGGTGGAACCGATCGACATCGATCCCGGCCGCGTCCAGTTTGATCCGCCCTGTTTCGGGGTAATTGCCGGTCAGGAGTCCGATGGCGAGGTCGGTGTGCGCGAAGAGTGCGTCCAACAGTTGCGGCACGCCGGGGCAGGTTCGCGCGGTGTTCCGCTCGCCGAGCAGGCGGGATAGATGGGATCGGTAGCCATCACGGAACCGCGAGACATGATCGGGAGTGGGGGGCTGCCCGTGCGCGCGGAGGAGGTCGCCGATGATCAGCGGGTCCAGCCGACCCGCGTACTCCACGCGGCTCTCGTCGAACTCCGGGCCGAAGATCTCGCGCCCGGCGTCGCCCATGGCGCGGATGCCCAGGCGTGAGGTCGTGATGAGTGTGGCGTCGACATCGAAGAGCAGCAGCATGGATGAAGCGTGCCTCGGGTTGAAGGAGTTCAGCGACGGATCTCGAACCGCTCGAACTCGCCGAGCGATGTGGAAAAAGTGTCGGTTTGGCGGTGGATGAGGTGTCCCATGCTGTCGTTGATGCGCTCATGCAGGGTGCGAATCTCCTGCTCGGGCCCCTCGGCGACGAGCCGCACACTGCCGTCGGGTTCGTTGCGCACCCACCCGGTGATGCGCAGGGTTTGCGCGATCCGCAGCGTGGTCGCGCGGAAGCCGACGCCCTGGACATTTCCCGAGTAGTCGGTCTGGCAGCGGAGGTCGCTCATGGGAGGCGGGGATCGTAGTCAGGTCAGCGTCGATGTCGCTGTCAAGGGTATTTCGGGTAAGAATCTTCTCGATTAGTGACGGTTCATGCGCGCAGGATTTGACGGTCCATGGTCCCGTGCTAGCGTTTGGTTAGATCGCTCGCCTTCCTCAAAACGACTGGGTTCCTTGATTCGGGGTCCTCCAGACAATACCCGAACGAACCATCAACACACGGAGGAAGCGGCGAGCCGACAGCCCGTTTTTGTATGGCGGTTGCGCTTTTCTCATAGGGCCGCGCTGATGGTTCAGCGGTCGGCGTGTTGTTTCGTGCATGGTTCGCTCGCGGATGGGTGATCTTGCGGGCCTAGTGACGGGATGCCGACAAGTCGTGACGATCCACCCCGACACCGGCGATGATCGCCGCAAGGTGCTCGATGCCACGGACATCGTGCGCCTCATTGGCGAGCATGTGACGCT
>CAZSLT010000099.1:5101-10683 GCA_964607595.1 uncultured Phycisphaeraceae bacterium | reverse complement strand
TGCGTGGTGTGTGGCACGACACGGGCGATGGGTGGCAGAAACGGGACGCACGGCTTTCACCGTACGGCCCGCGCGATGCGCTCCGAGTCACTCAGGAGCTCATCGCGTCTCTCAGGTCGCGGATCGTGTCGTGACCGGCTTTGACGCGCTTGTACTGCTCGGTCAGGATCCGCTGCAACGGGCTGCCGGCGGTGCTCTTGAGCACCTCCTCGTACCGATGCTTGATCGCGTCCTCGCCCGCTTCCGCGTCGGAGAGCACCGCGTGCTCGTCTCCAGCGCGGATGGCGCCGTGGATATTCAGCCACCAGCGATGCAGAGTCCCCTTGACAGATCCATGGTCTTGGGGGTCCACATTGTTGAGAGCAACAAATTCCTGGAGTTCCGTGGCGAACTGCCGCCGTTCCGGCGCCATCGTGCGGAAGAGGCGCGACAGACGCTCGTTCTCGATCCGATCGGCCGCGGCTTCGAGTCCCTTGCTGCTGTCCAGATTGATCTGGATGAGGTCCTGGAGGCCGGTGATCGTTTCTTTGCTCAGTCTGTCGGGTGTTTCGAGCATGGGTGGGTCTCCTTGCAGTGATTCAGCAGTCTGTCGCGGCCTCGGCGTCAGACGCCCGGGGTGTCGTCGTCGATGGTGTCGTCCACCTCATCGGCCGCGTCGTCGATCCCGTCGGCCACATCGTCCGCGGCGTCCTGGATCTCCTCCCCGGCGTCTTCCAGGGCGTCGCCGGCCTCGTCAATGGCCTCATCGATCGCCTCGCCCGGCGTGTCGTTGCGGTCGCAGCCGACGAGTGTCGCCGCCGACATGCCGACCACGCACGAGGCGACAAGCGACGCGAGCAGACGGAACCGTTCCTTGTCTTCGATTCGCTTCATGGCGTTTCTCCTCAGGTTCGGTGTCTCGCGGCCCCGCCGTCGCGGGGGCGTCCGCGGAGTGTGTGTCAATGGCCAACGAAAGGGCCTGCGTCTACGCGCGGACCTTGCCCCGGCCCACCATGCCCATGATCAGGGAGATGATGAAGAGGACCAGGAAGATGAAGAACAGGACCTTCGCGATCGACGCCGCGCCGGCCGCGATGCCGCCGAAGCCGAAGACCGCCGCGATGATCGCGATGATGAAGAATGTCAGTGCCCAGCCAAGCATGTCGAACTCCTTGTCGTAAGGCCGCTCCCCCTCGGGTGACCCGCTCGTGCGGCGCGGCGCTGTGTATCAGTCAACACGGTCATCTTCGCTCGGCGCCGTGATGCGCCGATGAGCGACCGATGAAACCGGTCTCATTCTGCGGCTAATCCGCGGCGTCCTGGACGCCCTCGCCGATGGCCTCGACATCCTTGCCGGCGCCCTCGACGGTGTTGCAGGCCGTCATCAGGAACAGGCAGGCGCCGGCGATCGCGCCGAGCAGCACGAGCCGGGCGGCCAGGAGCGAACCGATCTGCGCGGAAACAGACTTTACTGCCGTGGCCATGGTCAGATCCTTTCTGGGATTACAGGTTGTGGAACGGGAACGCGTGACTCTCTCTTCTCAATCCCGGGGCGACCGCTTTCGCAGTCACCCCGGGGCACTCATGGGACGTGAGGACTGTTCGGCGTTACGGCTTGTGCCACGCCGGGATATCGTTGTTCCAGAGGGTGTGTGTGCGGCCGCCCGTCGTGGTGATGGACTTGGCGATCCACACGGACTGCCCGTCGATCACGGCCCGAACCGCTTCGATGGTGACCGTTTCGCCCTTCTTGAAGTCGATCCGGTTCGATGAGACATACGACTTGGGGCCGACGATCACTTCCTGCTCGCCGCCGGGGGTCGAGACGATGATCGTCGAGGTGTCCGCCAGGTCACGCCCGGCCTTCGAGGTCGAGACCTCCTTGACCGAGCCCGAGATCGTCTCGTGGGCGCCCTTCTTGATGATGTCCCGCATGTCGGCCCGCTCGTACCAGCGGGTGCCGTCCATGCCGGTCGATGAGTCCTTGTTGTTGTAGTGCGAGTCCTTGGTGTAGTCGTGCTTGAACTTCGGGGCGTCCACCTCGAACGCGCGGTAGGCCGGCTGCCAGCCCATCGAGCCCTCGAGCGTGTTGAGATCGTCGGGCATCTCGGCGCTGTTGACGATCATGTCCTTGGACGCGTCGATCGAGACGCCGTCCGCGTAGATGCGCGCCACCGACCACGGCACGAGGTGCAGTTCGTCGCCGATGCCGAGGAAGTTCTCGTTGGGATCGATCGCCAGGAAGGCGACCTGGCCCGAGGTGCACTCGACGATCGCCGTCTGCACTTCGCCGCACTCCTGGGCGCGGGCGTCGCAGTCCTGGCCGACGACCTGGCTCAGCAGCACATAACGGAAGGGGATATTGACCCGGTCGCCGCTGCTGGCGGGGGCCGACTGGTCCCACATCGCGTGGCCGTCGGTGCGCCGCAGCGTCAGTTCGCCGCGATCGCCCTTGATGGAGCGAGCGACATACATCCGCTCATCGGCCCGGGGCACCTCGAAGGCGCGGACCGTGACCTTTTCGCCGCGGACCGGAGCGCCCGAGTAACCCATCGCGTACCAAGACGGGCCGAGCAGCACCTTGACCGTGCCGTTCCGCTCGGTGTCGAGCATGATGTACGCGGGCTCGCCGCTACGGGACGAGGGACGCTCGACCTTGCGGACCGTACCCTCAAGCGTCATGGTCGGGGCCTGACGGGCCGCGTCGGCGTAGGGGTCGTTCTGCCACGACTCACGCTCCTGGCGGAGCTGCTTGTACGCGGCGTCGTAGGTCTCGGCGTTCTCCTCGGTCAGGAGGCCGGCCCACGAGTCGGCGCGGAACTCGGCCATGTCCTTCACGGAGTCCTTCGAGTAGTCGAGGATGACCCGCTGCTCGGCTCCGTTCCAGTCGAACTCGCTGTAGGGAATGGCGACGCTCTTGCCGCCGAAGCCCAGGACATCGCCCGTCTTGACGACGACATGCATGATGTCGCCGCTGCCGCGATCGACGATCAGGTCCTCGATCGTCGCGACATTCTTGCCCGCGTTGTTGTACACCTCGCGGCCCTTGATGTCGCCGAAAGTCTCGAAGTTGACGCTCGCGGTCGCGCCACGATCCGGCTGGTTGTGGCGGGTGGTCGCCGGCTGATCCGCATGGGCCAGCCCGATGGGCATGCCCGCCAAGGCGCAAACGACGCCACAAAGTGAAAGAGTTTTCATACGCATGGTTGTGTCCTCCGACTTAGAGTTCCTCGTGCAACATCCGGTACAGGCCGGGCATAGTTCGGCCCGTTCGGATGACTGTGGAATCATGCGAGCCCGCCGTGAGCGGCGTCTGAAGGCGCGGTGAATCCCCGCTCATTCTCAGAACGACGGAAGAGATACAATGGGGTGCGGTTTGAATGCGGCCGAACGCGGTCCGTGCCCCCGGAGAGATGCGATGCGTGTACTGATTGTTGAAGACAACCCCAAGATGGCTTCCGCGATTCAGCGTGGGCTCTGCGAGAACGGCTTCGCCGCGGATGTGTCGCACAGCGGCTTCGAGGGCGAGGACCTGGGCGCCGCGGGCAATTACGATGTGATCATCCTCGACCTGATGCTGCCCGACCGGGACGGCGTCGAGGTGTGCCGCAATCTGCGGCGGCGATGCGTCGCGACGCCGGTCATCATGCTCACCGCGCTGTCATCGACCGACGATAAGGTCTCGGGCCTCGACGCCGGCGCCGATGACTACATCACCAAGCCGTTCGAGTTCGAGGAATTGCTCGCCCGCGTCCGCGCCATCCTCCGCCGGGGCGAGGCCTCCGAGGGCCGCCTGCTCCAGTGCGAGGACCTGGAGCTCGACCTCTACACCCGCGCCGCCACGCGCAAGGGCGAGAAGATCGATCTCTCGAACAAGGAGTTCGCTCTGCTCGAATACCTGATGCGGAACCCCAACCGCGTCCTCTCACGCACCCAGATCGGCGAGAAAGTCTGGGACATGAACTTCGAGCCGTCGAGCAATGTCATCGATGTCTACATCTCGGCGCTGCGCAAGAAGCTCGATCGTGATCACGACCTTCCGCTGATCCACACGATCAAGGGCGCGGGTTACCGGTTCGGACCCCTCGACTGATCCGCGACGGGGCCCCCCCCGCCACCCCCCCCGCGTCGGCGAACCGGAGTGCGCTGTGCCCAAACGCCGAAAATCACTCCGCCTCAAACTCACGATCTGGATGGTCGCGGTCTGGGGGGTCATCCACTTCACGCTCGCGCTCGTGATTCTGCTCTACGAGCGCAATTCGGTGAACGACTTCTTCGACTCGCGCCTCCAGTTCCGGATCATTGACATCCTCGCCGAGGTCAAGCCGAAACTGCCCGGCATCACCGACGATGACCTCGAGATGATCGCGGCGCGGCATTCGAAGATGGTGCTCCACGAGCAGTTCGCGCTCGTGCTCTACGCACCGGGCGGAGAGGTCGTGGCGTCCACGCACCGGCCGGTGCCCTCGATCGAGGCCCTGGCGGCGGACGCCAAGAGACCCGTCAAGTCCGCTCGCCCCTTCCGGACCACCGTCTTCGATCTGGGCCAGCAGGAGCGCCGGACCACGCCCCGGGCGATCCTGGTGGATGTCCCGATGGACGGCACGGTCCGGTACCGGCTCCTCGCGGCGACCACCGATACCTACGCCACGCGCATGCTGGCGCGGCTCCGCGAGGTGCTGCTGGCTTCGATCCTCGCGGGTCTGGTGGGCGCCAGCGTCGGCGGCTGGCTCATCTCCGGGCTGGCCACGGCGCCGCTGCGCCGCCTGCTGGAGTCGATGAAGTCCATGTCCCCCGACACCGTGGGCACGGCCGTCGAGATGCGGGGCGGTTCGGAGGAACTCGCGGTCGTCCGGCGGGAGCTCGACGCGATGCGGTCCCGAATGCAGGAGGGGTTCAAGGCGCAAGAGCGCTTCATCTCCAATGTGTCTCACGAGATCAAGACGCCGATCTCGGTGCTGCTCACCGAGATGCAGACCATCCCCACCATCAAGGAGTCACCGCCCGAAGTCCAGGAGTTCGTCGTGAGCGTGCGTGAAGAACTCCGCCGGCTCGGGGGCATGGTCGAGAGCTTCCTGCTCCTCACCCGCGTCCGCGACGGCAAACCCCTCACGGCCATCGCCGGCGCCTATCAGGTCAACGAGCTCATCATGGACTGTGTCGAGAGCTGCGCGCCCATGGCCGGGCAGCACTCCGTCGTCCTGGATCCGCGGCTCATCAGCGACGAGGATCAACTCGACCTGAGCATCCACGGCGTGCCCGACCTGCTGCGGACGATGCTCGACAATCTCGTCCGCAACGCCATCCGGTTCAGCCCCGCCGATGGTCGCGTCACGATCAGCGCCGGGCGCGAAGGCGAACGGGTGCATTTCGTCGTCCGCGACGAGGGCCCGGGGATCCCGCCCTCGCTCATCGATAAGGTCTTCGACCGCTTTGCGCAGGCCGAGTCCGAAGAGCGGCGGGGGCGCGGCCACGGCCTGGGACTGGCGATCGCTCAGGGGATCGCCGAACTCCACGGCGGGAACATCTCCGTCGAGAACTGCCCCGACCGCGGGTGCTGCTTCACCGTGATGCTCCCGGTCGCGGGCCGCGTCGTCCGCTCA
>CAZSLT010000099.1:0-5001 GCA_964607595.1 uncultured Phycisphaeraceae bacterium | reverse complement strand
AGCGGGGGGAGGGGGGATCAGCCGCGCATCGCGAACGCGTTGACCCACTGCTCGGCCATCTCGGTGAGGTGATGATCGGCCTTGTGCTCCTCGTCGAGCGTCTGCTCGAGCACCTTGACCGAGGCGTCGTCCCCGAGCATCTTCGCGTAACTCCGCAGGCAGCCGTAGGTGGCGATCTCATAGTGCTCGATCTTCTGCGCCGCGCAGATGATCGCGGCGTCCATCACGCTCGCCTCCTTGACATCCTTCGAGAGATCCTTGGCCTCGTGCACCAACCCCTCGGCGGCCTTGCACCGCTGCCCGCCCGGCTCGTACTCCATGCGGGCGAAGATCCCCTTGAGCCGCTCGATGTGGCCCTCGGTCTCCTTGATGTGCTTACGGATCGCTTCCTTGAGACTCGCCGACTGCGCCTTCTTCTCGAGCGCAGGCAGCAACTCCAGGAACTGATGCTCGGCGCTGTACGCGTCTTTCAACTGCGTGACGAACAGCGTGGACAGATGGTCGACATTCATGGGTGACTCTCCTTGCGGGGTGAGGGATCAAAATCGGCGTCCGCCCGGGTGAGGGCGGGCGCCGCCGCGCCGTCAGCGGGCGCTGGTGCTCGTCGCGTTGTGAACCTTGAAGATCTCCTTGGCGGCGTCGCGCAGCTCGGAGCTGCGGGAATGCACCCCGACCAGCACGGCGCCCTTGCCGATCGCGTCTTCGTAGAAGTGGACCTCGGTCTCGGGGATGGCGACCCCCACCAGACCGCCGAGGACGGAACCGCCCGCGGCGCCCGCGCCCGCGCCGGCCAGCGCCGCGACGATCGGCCCGGCCGCGACCAAGCCGACTCCGCCCGTCGCGATCACTCCCACCGCCGTCAACCCGGCGACGACAGCGCCGATCGCGCCGCCGACACCCGCGCCGATCGCGGCGCCCTCGGCGAGTTTCGAATGCGTCTCAAGACCGAAGTTCTCCCTGGCCGTCGGGTCCGACGACAGCACGGAGATGTCGCTCGAGGCGATGCCCCGCTCCTGCAGGGCGTCGATGGCGCGGGCCGCGTCGAGCCCGTCGTTGAACAGTCCTGTGATGACCTTGCTCATGGATTTGACTCCTTCAATCGGCCCGCGCCCGGGTCGGGTCGGGGGCCGGATGGTTGAGGTTCATTCGAGCCCCCGGCGCCGAGCGCCGAGCGTTGCTCATCAGCTCTTGCAACGGGAGCAGAACTGATCGACTTCGCGCTCGGCCTCGTCGCGCGTCTTGCCGTAGGCCTCCTGCACCTTGCCGACAAGCTGCTCGCGCTTGCCGTCGATGACATCGATGTCATCGTCGGTGAGTTTGCCCCACTGCTCGCGGACCTTGCCCTTGAGCTGCTTCCAGTTGCCCGCAATGGTGTCGGTATTCATGGTGTTCCTCCTTGCAGGTGTGACCCCACGCCTGTGTTGTGCACGGAGGAACATTGACGCCCGCGCATGGCGGCAGCGTGAAACGCCCGTGAATGCGTGCTCATTCTTTGCCGGTGGCCGTTCGGCGCTCGTCAGCGGTGTTCAGACAACGCCGATCAGCGGCCCGCGTTCAAATTCAGATCAGCCGGGCCATGCCGGTCAGCGTCGCCGGGCTGCCCGTGACGCGCCGGTCCGGGGTGGCCCCGAGCCGCATCCGCACCGGCTCGGAACCGTCAAAGGCGATGACCGTCTCGAACTCAAGCTCACGCCCGGACTCGACCGCGCTGCGCGTCTCGCGCACGAAACGCTGAAACTCCTCCGGAGGCAGGATCTCGCTCCATGAACCGATGCTCGTATGTGTTGAGTCGGGATGCAAGATCCGCAGCCACGACCGCCCGCCGATCTCCCAGAGGATCTGGCCGGTCTCGGCGACCCACTGGCACGCCACCACCGACGCCGACTCCATCGCGTGGCGGATCCGGTGCGATTGCACCGTCAGCTCGCCCGAGCGGGACTCCAGTTCTCTCCGCGTCCGCTCCAACTCCTCCTGCACCTTCTGGCGTCGCTCCATCTCCGCGACCATCCGCTCGTTGGCGGCCTTGATGTCGGGCAATCGCAGCGCCCCGGGGATCACGCGCACGAGAACGATCACCGTCGCCACCGATACCACCGCCGTGACCGCCTTGGCCGCGCCCGCGAGCCGGTACACCGGCTTGTAGAAGATGATCGCCTCGAGCAGGTGGGTGATCCCGCAGCTCAGAATGAAGGCGACGAAGAGCCAGAACACGAGCGGGAAGGGCACATTCCTCCGCCGCAGCACGAAGTACCCAATCGACAGCGGGATCGCCATGTAGGCCCCGAAGATCGCCAGATCGGAGATGATGTGCGTCCAGCCCAGGCCGGGCGACCAAGTGCCGCACTTCCAGCGAGGGGGGAATCCTGTGGTATCGAACAGATTGGTCAGACTGGCCATACCGGCGATCTCCACCCGGACCCGATCCCGCCCCCGCGAGGCCCGGATCATACCTCGCCCCCTGACAAACTCCAATATGAACTCATTTTCATGTGAGCTTCAGAGCCAGTTCACGCGCGGAGCCCAAGGGTTCCTATCCGGCATTCTCCGGGGAAACGGCCATTTCGCCAGCGGCGGCTCCATGCGTTTGATCTGTATCCTGGCTCTTCTCGCGGCCATCATGTCCGGCGCGATCATTTTCGGATTTCGGCGCGGCACGAATCTCTGGCTGCACGCCGCGTTCCTCGCTTCCGTGGTGGTGTTCCTCACCAGCATCGTCGCCCTCATCGGACGCGGCGCCTCGTGGCAGATCGACGCCCATGAGGAGTTCCCCCAGTCCCCGGACGCCGATGACGCCGTTCCCCCGCCGGCCACGATGACCATCGAGCCCTGCAGCGGACCCGCCGACGACTGAACGCCACAATTCTCTGCGAGTCTCCGCGAAGTCGTGCGGGCATCGCCGATCACGCAGTGCGACCGATCGGCAATCGGGTCACAGTTAAAATGCCATCCGGCCGGCCGCTCCGCGGGGACCTCAAGCCCGTCGAGCCCGCCTTCCGGGGATGTCCATGCGACCAAAGGAACTGCTCCGCTGGGCGGGATCGATCGGGATCTTCTACATCCTGATTCCCGTCTATCTCGTGGCCTCCGATCGGCTGCTCCGCACGCTCATCCCGCTCGATCCGCCGAGCATGAACGGGCCCTGGAAGTCGGCGCTCTTCATCGCCGGCGCGGCCGCGGGGCTGTGGTTCGTGGCCGCGAGCATCGGAGCGCAGGTGACGCGGGGCCGCGGCCATCCGTTCGACATGACGGGCCGGGAGTCCTTCTCCCGTCCGACGCAGGTTCTCCTGACCACCGGCGTGTACGGGCTCAGCCGCAACCCCATGGGGTTCGGCGATCTTCTGCTTTACGGCGCGATCACGGGCCTGACCAACAGCACATGGTCGCTGCTGCTTCAGGTGCCGGGGTACGCGCTGCTCGTGCTGTGGAATCACCGCTTCAACGAGCGCCCCGCGCTGATCAAGCGATTCGGAGATGAGTGGCTTTCCTACGAGCGGAACACGTCGCTCCTCGTTCCGGGGCCGCGAACCGCACGCCGTCTCCTGGGCCGGGGCTCGTGACCCCGTACAAAGGCCTCGGAGCACGCGCCCAAGCAGACCGGCCGATCGAATCCTAAGGAGTGACAGGGCCGGGGTCGAGTGCGGTTGTTCCATGACTCCAAAACTCATGAACCCGAATCTCTCGGCCTCTGGTCCGCTCCTTAGCGATGCTGTTCGGGCGCGACGAGGTGTGTTACGATCACTGTCGAGGTTCAGGAGCCGCCCGCCATGCCCATCCATCGCATCGAGCCGACCGGCACGCCCGACGATCACGACGACGCGATCCCGCTCGAGGAGCCCGAGCCGGAGCCGATCCGAACAGTGGCCCCGCACGCGCCGCAGAAAGCCGCGCCGGGCATCGTGTTCACGCAGAACGGCGCCGTCGCCGTCCGCAAGGACCAGGCACGCGTTCACCAGAACGCCGCGTGCCCCAACTGCAAGTATTCCATCGTCGGCCTCACCTCGGCACGCTGCCCCGAGTGCGGCGTCGAACTGTTGCCCGCGATCGCGGCCGCGGCCAGGGCCGCCAAGACACGAGAGGGGCTTCGGCACGAATACACCGCCGCATTCGTCGTCATGGGCTTCGCCATCCTCTGCCTCAGCGCCGTCGTCACGCTCACCGCCGGCGCCCCGCAGGTGCCGATCGAACTCCTGGGGCTGGCGATCATCACCCCGATGGCCTTCGTCGCCTATCTCATCTGCTGCTCGCTCTGGATCGGCTTCGACATGCCCCTGGGCATCACCGCCGCGAGACTGGCCGCGGTCTACGCGTGGGCGGGCGTGACCGTCGCGGTGTTCCACGCGATCTTCCCGTATGTGCCGATCGTGGGTTGGATCTTCTCGCTCTTCGTGATGTTCGGCCTGCTCATCAAGTGGCTCGATATCGACTTCATCGACGCCTTCGCGATCGCCTTCGTGACGAACTGCGTGGCGTTCGTGGTGATGATGGCGATGGCGCAGTGGTTCTGACAGGGCGCAAGCCGACCCGGATGAATACAATGAGACCGTCGGCCTTGTGCTATTCGCAGGGCCCGCCGAACCCGCTCAGCACGGCGTTCAGGTCGTCGACATCCACGACGCCGTCGTGCGTGGCGTCGCCCGGGAGCCCGGGGCCTCCGACCTGGGCCCAGTTCGAGAGCACGAGGTTCAGGTCCTCGACATCGATCACGCCGTTCATGGTGAGATCGCCGGGGCATTCGCAGATATCAGGGACGCCGTCCCCATCGGCGTCCGTCAGCACGCCGATGGAGGCGAGCCCGCCGAGCGGCGCGGGGTGAGCCGGTGCCCCGACGATGAGCGCGCTGGCGCCCGTCGCCGGATCGATCTCGTACCACTCCCCCTGCGTGGTGGCCACCAGGCGCGAGCCGTCGGCCGTGAAGGCCATCGAGTCCCATTGACCCTGGACGCCGTCGATCTGATCCATCAGCATCAGGAACCCCGACGGGGTGGGCTCGATGACACGCAG
>CAZSLT010000098.1:1727-10703 GCA_964607595.1 uncultured Phycisphaeraceae bacterium | reverse complement strand
CGGCGCGTGTGCGTCGTCACGGGCTCGCGCGCCGAGTTCGGCCTGCTCCGGCCGGCCATGGAGGCCATCGCCTCGCACGGACAACTCGAGTTGTCGGTCGTCGTCGCCGGCTCGCACCTGCTCCCCCCCGCCGAGACCTGGCGCGAGATTGCCGAGCGGTTCGCCATCGCCGACCGCGTCCCCATGCAGGTCCCCGACCGGACCGGCCGCGCCGCCGATGCGATCGCAGTCGGACGCGGCATCCAAGGCTTCGCCGAGGTGTTCGAGCGGACCCGCCCGGATTGGGTGGTTGTGCTGGGCGACCGGATCGAGGCGTTCGCCGCCGCGAGCGCCGCATCCGTCGCCGGGTTCGCCGTCGCACACATTCATGGCGGCGACCGCGCCGAGGGCGTCGCCGATGAGGCGATGCGCCACGCGATCACGAAACTCTCCCATTTGCACCTGGCCGCGACCGAGCAGAGCGCCCAGCGCATCCTCCGCATGGGCGAGCACGAGAGCGCCGTCTTTGCTGTCGGATCCCCGGCGATCGATGGGCTGGACTCCACCGCGCCCCTCGACGCCGCGCAAGCCCGTGAACTCCTGGGCCGCACACCGAGCGCACTGCTCCTGCTGCACCCCTGCGGGCTGCCGGACGCCGACGAAGCAGCGTGGGCCCGCGCCGCGGCCGAGGGCGTGGGGCGTGCCTTCCCCGGCGGCGCGGTCGCGGTCTTCGCACCAAATCACGACGCGGGGCGCAACGCGCTGGTCGGGGTGCTGCGTGATGAAGCCGGCCGCCGCGCCTGGGCGTGGATCGAGCACCTGCCCCGTGAGCGGTTCATCGGCGTGCTCAAGCACCTCCGGGACACGGGCGGCGTGGTGGTGGGCAACTCATCCGCCGGACTCATCGAATGCGCGGCGGTCCCCATCGGCGTGGTCAACTTGGGGCCGCGTCAGAACGGGCGCGAGCGGGGCCCGAATGTGGTGGATGTCGATCGTCCCGACGCCGGCGCGGTGGCCTCGGCGATCGAGCGGGCGCGCCGGCTGGACTTATCCGGACGCGGGCACCCCTACGGGGACGGCCATGCCTCCAGTCGCATCGCCGAAGCGCTCGCCGCGTCCGATCCCCGGTCGCCCGGGCGGCTCCGCAAGCGCAATGCCTATTGACACGGGTGTGACGAAAGTCGGGGCGTTCTGCGGTCGATGAGCCAGACAGGGACGCGTCCGGATCGGGCGGGTTCCTGTCTGACACCGCCTGCCGGAGACCCCAGATGACCACCACCGCCGCCGGGAAGCCGCAGATCGTCGAGTCGGCGATCAAAGAGATCAGCCACATCGCGACGCTGCCCGAGATCACCATGAAGGTGATCGAACTGGTGGAGGACTCCTCCTCGACCGCGCAGGACCTGCACAAGCTCATCAGCAACGACCCGGCGCTCTGCAGCCGCATCCTCAAGGTCGTCAACTCGTCCTTCTACGGGCTGCCCGGCCAGATCGGCTCGATCAACCGCGCGATCGTCCTGCTTGGCCTGAACGCGGTGAAGAACATCGCCATCAGCGCCTCGCTCGCCAAGCTCTTCCGGGGCGGCCAGCTCTGCCCGCAGTTCTCCGCCAAGGACCTCTGGAACCACTCCGTCACCACCGCCGCGGGCGCCAAGCTCATCACCCAGACGCTCAAGCTCGGCGTCGGCGATGAGGCGTTCCTCTCCGGCCTGATGCACGACATCGGCGTCATGGTCGAGATGCAGTACCAGCGCGACAAGCTCATCGAGGCCTTCAACCAGGTCGCCCCCGACAGCGAGGGCACGCCCTCGAAGGACCTGCTGGCCATCGAGGAGCAGGTGTTCGGCGCGACCCACGAGGACTTCGGCCAGGGGCTCTCCAAGAAGTGGAAGTTCCCCGCGGCGTTCGCCAATGTCACCGGTCACCACCACAACCCCCTGGAGGTGACCGACGGCGCCCGGATGCTCCCCTGCATCGTCCATGTCGCCGACCGCCTGGCGGTCCGCGCCGTCGGCGGCTTCCGCCTGGACCTGACCACCACCGACATCGATCAGTCCGTGCTGGACGCGATCAAGCTGACCCGCGATCAGTCCGAGTCGATCTGCGCCAACCTCACCGAGGGCGTCGCCGACATCGAGGCGCTGCTCGCGTAACCGAACTTCGGGCGGCGGGCGGGCGCAGGGACGCGCCGCTCGGCCCCCGTCTCGTGCCAACCACCAATCTCGTGCTCTCAAGGGCGCAGCGCCCTGTGCGCTGTCGCCCTGCGCGCTCAATCCGCCAGCCGGTCCGACCACCGCGCCAGCGACTTGTGATCCGTCAGGTCGTACCGCAGCGGTGTGACCGTGATCGCACGCCCGAACAGCGCCTCGACATCCGTCCCCGGCTCGGCCGTGCGGAACTCGAACCCGGACCCCGTCGCCCAATAGTACGGCTCCCCCGACGGCGCGAACCGCCGCTCGTACGAGTCCACCAGCCCGTGCGCGTTCATCGGGCACACCACGATCCGCGGCATCGGCCCGTCCTCGACCTCGCACAACGGGATATTCACATTGATGCACGCGTGCGGCTCGGGCAGACCACCGAGGATGATCCGCTCGATCGCGCGCCGCGCCCACCGCGCCGCCAGCGCGAAGTTCGACCGCCCCGACCCGAGATGCAGCGACACCGCGATGCTGGGCACCCCGAGGAACGCGGCCTCGATCGCCGCCGCGACCGTCCCCGAGTAGATGACATTGATCCCCACATTCGCCCCGGCGTTCATCCCCGAGATGACCATATCGGGCAGCGAACCCGCGCCGAAGCGCTCCGGCCACAGCGAGGTGATCGCCAGTTTCACGCAATCGGCCGGCCGGCCATCGACCGCGACGCCCGCCATCGACGCCGAGAGCCGTTCATCCGACACCATCAGCGGCGTGTGAAAAGTGACCCCGTGGCTCGTGGCCGATTGCACGGTCAGCGGCGCCACCGGCCAGATCTCATCGGCGAACGGCCCGTCGAACCCGCCCTCGGCCGTCGTCAACGCATCGAACATCGCGCGGATGCCCGGCGCCCGGATCCCGTCATCGTTGGTCAGCAAGACGCGCATCGGCCAAGCGTACACGAGCGGCGCGAAACCCGCGTGACCATCACGGCGCGGGGGGCGGCGCCGCCGCGAAGCACACCAGCGCCGCGGCCACCGCCACATTCAGGGACTCCACCCCGTTGCGCATCGGGATCGACACGAACTCATCGACCGCCTCGGCGACCGACGGCGTGATCCCGGCCGTCTCGCTCCCCACGACATACACCGCGCGGTGCGGCGGGGTGTGGCCAGACAGCTGCGCCCCGGACTCCCCGGCCAGACCGACGACGCAGAAGCCGAACTTCTTGAGCGTCCAGAGCCCCTCCTGGAGCAACCCGCACCGGATGACGGTCGCCCGGTAGATCGTCGAGGCGCTGGACTTGATCGTCAGCCCGTCGATCCACGGCGACCCGACGGTCGGCCACAGAATCCCCGTCATCCCCGAGGCGACGGCGCTGCGAACGATCATCCCGATGTTCTGCGGATTGGTCACCGCGTCCAGCGCGATCAGCCGCGTCGGCTGCGCCGCCCGCTTGCCGGTCAGCCCCTGCGCGAAGACCTCCGGCTCGACGATGTTCGTCAATCGGATTTTGGCCGCGACCCCTTGATCGTGGCGCGGCGCGCCCGAGACCTCGCTGACCGCACCGATCGGGGTGAGCTCCGGCTCCACCGACCGCTCGCGGCACGCCTGCTTCAACTCCTTCAGAAAACTCGCCGGGGCGCGCTCATCGCACCGCACCCGCAGCGTCTCGACGCCGGGCGAGCCCAACGCCTCGAGCACGGAGCGCCGCCCGAAAACAACGAGTTCGGTCGCGCCACGCCAGGTCATCGGGCCTCCCGCGCGTAGGTCAGCCCGCCCCACGAGATCGCGTTGCCCCGGCGCAGGTCGCTGGCCGCCTTCAGCAGGAGGCGCGAGGTCATCCACGCCCCGACCGGGTACAACGCCAGCCACGCCAGCGGCGTGTGCTGCTTGCGGTAGACGATGAGCAGAACGATCAGCATCGCCCCCAGCGTGACCGCTCCGACCCCCGCCGCGACCGCGCCGATCACCGTGTGCCCTCTCGCGATCGCCGCCGCCCCCGCGGCCACCGCGCCAACGGCGCACACCGGGCAGAGCAGGTCGATGATGCGGATGCGCCACGCCGCCCGGCGCAGCCGCGCCACCCGCCGGCGCAGCAGCTCCGTGTAGATGCGCTTCCATCCGCGGACAAAGGTCGGCCAGTCGCGGTACATGCGGCAGACCACCAGCCCGTCGGCCATGAAGCACCCGAACTTCCGGTTCACTTTCCGAGTGCGCATGACGCGGGCGAACGCGATGTCCTCGAGCAGTTCATCCTTCACGCGTCCGTGCCCGCCGATGGCGTCGTACGCCTCGCGCCGGAAGAGCATGAACTGCCCGTTGGCCAGCGCCCGTGGCGCCCGGTCGCTGTTCACGCGGTCCAGCGGGAAGAGCCGACCCAGCTCGAAGCACGACGCCGGCTGCACGATCCGCTCGAACCACCGATCGCTGGTCAGCGTGGTCATGAGCGTCAGCAGATCGAGACGCTTCTCGTCGGCGAGCCACACCGCCGCGTTGATCGCGCCGGGCAGCAGCGTGACATCCGCATCAATGAAGAGCAGCCGCGCCGCGCCGATTGCCCCGCGCGAGTCCTCCACCCCGCGCCGCAGCGCGTTGTTCTTGCCGGTCCACCCCGCCGGGCAGTCGTGGTTCTCGATGATCTCCACCCGCGGATCGCCCACCGCGGCCCGCTCCGCCTCGGCGCGCGTCCCGTCCGTGCAGCGGTCGAGCACGAGCACCAGCCGCAGGTCATCGACCTCCTGCGCCAGCACCGACCGGACAGCCTCGGCGATCACGGCCTGCTCGTTGTGGGCGGGGATGATGATGCAGACGCCCCCGGTCGCCGGGGGTCCGGCCATCCGGCGGAGAGCGTCCCGCAGGGTGGGCAGCCAGGAACGCGCCGAGATGATGCGCTGGAGGATCACCGAGTAATAAACGCCCGCGACCAGCGAAGCCGCGGCGAGGCAGGACGCGAGGATGGCGGCGGGGTCGGCTCCCATAGGCGCGCCGATCACGGTATCCGTACCATGGCGGCCATGCACATCCAACACCGACCGGCCCGGGTCCTGACCTTCGCGCGAGACGCCATCCGCGCGCTGGACGCCGCGGCGATTCACGAATTCGCCATCCCCGGCCTGGTGCTCATGGAGAACGCGGCCACGGCCATCGCCGAGGTCGCCCTGCAGATCGTCGAGAAGCAGCCCAACCCCTTCGTCCTCATCTGCGCGGGGCCGGGCAACAACGGCGGCGACGGGCTGGCCGTCGCCCGCAAACTCGCCAACCGGCGCATCCCCGTCTCCATCCTCCTGGCCACGCCCCGCGAGACCCTCCGGCGAGACGCGCGGACGCACCTGATCATCGCCGACCGGATGAACCTGCCGATCCATGTCGAGAGTTTCGCGCACCCCGGCTGGAGCATCGCGGCGATTAAGGTCGATCACGGCGCCCCGACGCTGATCATCGACGCGCTGCTGGGCACCGGCGCCGACCGCGAGCCCGCCCCCCCCCAGACCGGCCTCATCAACCAGATCAACGAACAGCCCCGCAGCGAGGATGGCAAGACGCGCGCGAACGACATCCCCACCGGGCTGGACGCCGACACGGGCGAGCCGATCGGTTCGCCCGACACCGTCGTGCGCGCCGACTACACGGTCACGCTCGCGGGGCTGAAGCTCGGGTTTGAGAACGCCGCGTCGCGCGCTTACACCGGCGAGGTCATCGTCGGCGACATCGGCGTGCCCATCGAACTCCTCGAGCGATTCGGCACGAGGCCCAAGGTCACGCGCTGATCACGGGAACAGGCGCGTCGACCGCCACGGCCCCCCCTCGAAACCGTCCTCGGTCGGCGTGAGGTCCCGCTCCCACCGCGCCCGGTCGTGCAGCCGGATCGTCGAGCCCATCCACAATTCGATCGAACGCGCCCAGACGCGGTACCCGCCCCAGTGCGGCGGGCGGGGTACGCCCCGGCCCTCGCCCCGACCGGCGACGACTTCCTTGGCGACATCGATCCCGAACCGGGCCGCGGCCTTGGCGAAGTTCGTCACCAGCGTCGATCGTTTGTCCAGCGGCTCGCTCTGATGACTCGCCCACGCCCCCAGGCGCGACTTGACCGACCTTGTGCGGAAGTACTCGTCCGACTCATCCTCCGGCGACTCCACCACCGGGCCTTCGATCCGCACCTGACGGTCCATGTGGTCCCAGTGAAAGACCACCGCGGCCATCGGGTGCGCGGTCAGCGCCCGGCCCTTGCGGCTCAGCCGGTTCGTGTGAAACACCACGAAGCCGCGGGCCGCGTCGATGTCCTTGCACAGCACGATCCGGGCGCTCGGCCCCCCCTCCGGGTCCACCGTGGCCAGGGTCATCGCGTTGGGATTCGGCTGCTGGGCCCGCTTGTGGGCCTCGTCGAACCACTCCCGGAACACCGGGACGGGGTCGGCCGGCAGGTCGGCCGGGAGCATCTGGTCGGGCGTGATGGCGGGGGGCGGCTTGGTCATGCGGAGGTTAGGGTAGGCGGTTTGGGAGCCATTGAGCGGGCTCGCGGGCCTTTCCGCCCGCCGGGAAGCGACGGGCGTGGGGATGATCTGTGAAGATGCTGCCGGTCCGGATAACCGGGGCGACCAAGGGAGTAGCGTGCAAGGATGAGCGCGACGGGGCAGAACACATTCGAGTTCAAGGGCGGGTCGTCGCGGGGCGGCGGGCGGCGTGAGCCGGTGTCGGCGCATCAGTTGGCCGGGCTGTTCGACCGGCTGCCCCCCCACTCCATCGAGGCCGAGATGTGCCTGCTGGGGTCGATGATCCTGGACTATCAGGTCGTCGGGGATGTCATCTCGCAGGTGTCCAGCGGCTCGATGTTCTTCCGCGAGCCGCACGCCGCGATCTTCGACTCGCTCGTGCGTCTCTACGACGAGCGTCACTCCGGCGACATGGTGCAGCTCCTGGAGGCGCTCAAGGACCGGGGCGTGCTCGATCAGGTGGGCGGGCCGGAGTACATCGTCGAACTGGCGCAGTCGGTGCCGAGCTCGGTCAACGCGCCGCACTACGCGCGGATCGTCCGCGAGAAGGGGCAGCTGCGCAAGCTGATCGACGCGGCGGGGCAGATCCTCTACGACGCGTACCACGCCGCGGAACTCGGCGACGACTCGGCCCGCCAGGTGCTCGACAAGGCCGAGCAGCAGATCTTCGACATCGCCGAGCAGTCGGCGGGGATCGACTCCGAGACCCTCGGCGAACTCCTGCAGCAGACGATGGATGTGCTGATGCAGAACGAGGGCCGGGCGATTACCGGCATCGCCTCGGGCTTCTACGACCTCGACGAGATGATGAGCGGGCTACAGCCGGGCGAATTGATCATCCTGGCCGCTAGGCCCTCGATGGGCAAGACCGCATTGGCGCTCAACCTCGCCGAGCAGATCGCCGGGCACGGCTTGCCCCACGCCAAGGAGGGCACACGCGCGCCGGTCGCGTTCTTCTCCATGGAAATGAGCCGCCAGAGCATCACGCAGCGGCTCCTCTGTGCGCACGCCGGCGTGGACTCCCACCGCCTCCGCACCAACCGGCTCGGGCACGACGACTTCCGCAAACTCCACCAGTCCTGCGGCGTGCTCTCTGAGTTGCCCGTCTATGTCGACGACACGCCGGGCCTCACCGTCCTCATGCTCCGCGCCAAGGCCCGGCGCATGGTCAAGCAGTACGGCATCAAGTGCATCGTCATTGACTATCTCCAGCTCATGGGCGCGCCGGGCGCGGCGCGCGAGGGACGCCAGCAGGAAGTCAGCGCGATCTCACGCGGCGTCAAGGCGCTCGCCCGCGAGCTCTCGGTGCCGGTCGTCTGCCTCTCGCAGCTCAACCGCAGCGCCGAGCAGCGCGAGGGCCACCGCCCACGCATGGCCGATCTCCGCGAGACCGGCTCGATCGAGCAGGACGCGGATGTTATTATCCTCCTCCACCGCGAGGCGTACTACCACCAGGGCGACGAGGGCTGGCTCGCCGAGAACGCCACCCGCATCAACGAGGCCGAACTCATTGTCGCCAAGCAGCGCAACGGCCCGACCGGCACCGTGCAGCTCACCTGGGACAGCTCGACGACCCGCTTCAAGAACTACGCGCCGATGACCAGTTCGCCCGGGCGCTGCGCCGCGGCGGGTGGTGGCGCAGGATCGAGCGGGGGGGGCGGGGGCGGGGGGTATCAGCCCAAGCCCGAGCGGCCGGCTTCCGCGCCGGGCTCGTCCTTCGGCACGCGCCCCAAGACCGGGCCCGAGCAGGGATTCCGCGACGGCGGCGGGCCGATCTCCGACGACGACGCGGACATCGACGGCCTGCCGATCTGAGCGGCTGTGGCGCGGGCGGGGATT
The DNA here is from genome assembly GCA_964607595.1 of uncultured Phycisphaeraceae bacterium. GTDB lineage: Bacteria > Planctomycetota > Phycisphaerae > Phycisphaerales > UBA1924 > JACKHC01. The sequence goes on along the minus strand of CAZSLT010000098.1, from coordinate 2,254 downwards.
GATGTGCCGTCATTCGGCGCCGAGTCGAGGTCGTGATTGATCACCCCCACCGTCACGCTTCGCGTGACACCTCCCCCGTTGGGGAACGGGGGAGGGCCCTTACCCCAGGTAACGAGCGCACACGGCGCGGGCGCGCTCGGCGCGGGTCGTGCCGCGCACGATGGCGCGTCCGTCTTTGAACACGGTCAGGTGGAGTTCGTCGCCCGCGTCGCCGCGTTCGCCCGCCAGCACGCCCCGCAGCGCGAAGGGTGTGACCTCGAAGACGCCGTGCGCCGACAGGCGGCCCGCCAGCGCGGGCAGGTCCACTTCCGGCGGCTCCCGGTCATCCGACGCGGCGGGGGGCGGCGAGACCTGGACGGCGTTGCGCCCGCAGAGCGTGGCGGTGGCGGAGGCCGCGACGCCGGCGAGATACTCGAACCGTCGGTGCGCACAGCACGGGCATTCGCTGTCTTTCGCGTCCGACGAATCGACTTGTCGGTAGACGCCGTGCCACGGGTCCAGTTCGACGAGCGTCGGGCGCGCCGACA
>CAZSLT010000098.1:0-1627 GCA_964607595.1 uncultured Phycisphaeraceae bacterium | reverse complement strand
TGTCGGTAGACGCCGTGCCACGGGTCCAGTTCGACGAGCGTCGGGCGCGCCGACAAATCGCGTTTTTCAACCAGAATCTTGATCGCCTCCGTCGCCTGCACCGAGGCGATCATCGCGACGGCCGGCCCCAGCACCCCCGCCGTATCGCAGGTCTCCAGCGACCCCGGCCCCGGCGCCTCCCCCACCACGCACCGCAGGCAGGGCGTGCGGCCCGGGATGACGGTCATCGTGGTCGCGCGCGTTCCGACGACCCCCGCGTAGATGAAGGGGATCGAGTGCTTGACCGCCAAGTCATTGAGCAGCAGGCGCGTCTCGAAGTTGTCGGTGGCGTCGATGACCACCCCGACCGGGGGGAACGCATCTTGGCGCGTCGGCAGGCCCGCCAGCCCCCCCAGCGCCTCGGCGTTGGCGGGGGTCAGGTCGCGGGCGTGCGCACGGATGCGGACCTGCGAGTTGATGCGCCCGAGCCGCGCCGCCGCGGCCTCGGCCTTGGGCGTGCCGCGGTTCGCGTCCGCCTCGTCGAAGAGCGTCTGACGCTGCAGGTTGGTGAGTTCGACGACATCGCGGTCGATGATCGTGAGCGTGCCGACGCCGGCGCGGCAGAGTTGATCGGCGACGACGCACCCCAGCGCGCCGCAGCCGACGATCAGCGCGTGCGCACCGGCGAGGCGGCGCTGGGCGTCCGCCCCCCCATCCCCCGCCTTCCCCCCCACGCCCATCACGGGCAGGATCATTTGTCGGTGATAGCGGGAGAGGTCGGTCATCGGGTCAATCGTAGAGGTGGGCCGAGGGGAGTTCCTCGGAGTGCTGCCCGTCGTGGTAGGTGAATGTGCCGCCCTTGCGGAGGCAGGCCGAGCCGTAGGCCCCGTCCTTGCGCAGCGCGTAGAGGGTGACATTGAAGTCCGGGCTGCCGTCGGCCCGCTGGAGCCGCTTCTGGGGCGTGTGGGCGACGATCTTGCGGAGGACATGCCGGCACGCGGCTTCGGGCTCGTCGCCCGCCTCCATCCGCTGGACGACGGAGAACGCCGCGCACGACTGGATGCACGCCTCGCCCCTTCCGGTCGCGCCGGCCGAGCCGATCTGGTTGTCGGTGTAGAGCCCCGCGCCGATGATGGGCGAGTCGCCGACGCGTCCGGGGAGTTTCCAGGAGAGGCCGGAGGTGGTGGTGACACCGGCGAGTGCGCCGGAGGCGTCGAGCGCCGAGCAGTGGATCGTGCCCGTGGTGTATGGAACCGTGCGCGCGCCCAGGCGATCCTGCCATTCTGGGATGTCGAGTTGGTCGGGGTCGAGCCAGTCATCGTCGCGGCTCAGGGTGGCGCGCCAGTCGAGCCACGCCTGGCGCGCTTTCTCGGTCAGCAGATTCTCTTCCTGGAAGCCGAGCCGCCGGGCGAACTTGAGCGCCCCCTCGCCGACGATCAGGACATGATCGGTGCGGCGCGCGACCTCGAGCGCGACGCGCGAGGGGTTGCGGATGTTGCGGAGCGAGGCGACCGCCCCGGCGCGGTGCGTCGGGCCGTGCATCACCGAGGCGTCGAGTTCGACGACGCCCTCCTCGTTGGGCAGGCCGCCCAGCCCGACGGACATGTCCTCCGGGTCGTCCTCGACGATGTTCACGCCGGCGACCGCG
>CAZSLT010000097.1:0-10772 GCA_964607595.1 uncultured Phycisphaeraceae bacterium | reverse complement strand
CCGTACTTCGGAGTGCGGCTGCCTGACCGTGAAGCTTTGGAGAACGCGATCGGCTCTGCGGTACTCGATCTCTTCAGCGGGTATCCCGTGGGAGACCTGTCCAGCCGCTACCGTGAGAATGGCGGATCAAATCCACACATCGCGCACGCGTTGTCAGAGGCCTTCGGTACCTCGTTTGAGGCTGCTTTCATCGAGACACACGCAGGCTGCGGTTCCGGCGGTGGTGGCGGCGGCGGTGGAGGTGGAGGCGGAGGCGGAGGCGGTGGAGGGGGTGGCGGTGGCGGCGGTGGCGGTGGAGGGGGAGGTGGTGGAGGGGGTGGAGGCTTCTTTGACAGCCTCGGTACTCGATTTGGCGAGGCTCTACGCAACTCACTCTCAAATGAAGGCCGCGTATTCATGACAGAACGCGCCTATGCCGATCTGCGGCCTCATTTCGGACCATCACCCGGACGCGGCGAAGGAAGTGTCGGCGGCGTATCGAGCCTGACCAGCCGGACTGGTTTACGAACGAGTGAATGACCACTGGTGGCACGACCATCTTGGTGGGCGCTTCAGGTTCGGTAGGAGCAGCTGTCCGTAGAAAATGGATCGGTCCGCACCGGCTTGTATGTCTCTATCACTCTCGACGCCCCGCCATTGGTCAGGGTTCGGAGTGTGTCGTGCAATGTGATGTTCGTGACCCCGGAATGGTATCGCAGGTGTTCGGCGACATTGTGGAACAGCATGGTCCGCCGTATGGACTTGTGTACGCAGCTGGGGTGTATGCGTCCTCACCTGTGCCCCTGATCAGCCCCGAGATGTGGGACGAACAATTTGGGGTGAATGTGCGAGGGGCCGTGTTGTGTGTCCGTGCGGTGGCCCGAGAGATGATGAGTGCCGGCGTGGGATCGATCGTGTTGGTCGGGTCGGCCCTTTGGAATGAAAGGAGTCCCGGCCTCGCCTCCTACTGCGCTTCGAAGGCCGCGCTCGTGGCGTACGCCCAGTGTACTGCGGCAGAATTCGCACGGTACGGCATCCGTGTGAATGTAGTGGCGCCAGGACCGATCGACTCTCCGAGCATGATCGGTACGAGTCGTTCCGCCCTTGAGTCTGTCGGAGAGCGAGTAATTGGCGAGCAATTGGGCTCCCCGGAGCATGTAGCCAAGGTGATCGAATTCTTGCTTCACGACGGCCAGTTCATCAGCGGTGAAGTCATCGCTGTGGACGGTGGCTGGAGGAGGTTGAGTTGAGCGTGGCCCAGGTTTCACACCCCGAGATCAGAGAGCTACTGGAAGCCGCTGCCGACCGAGCCTTCCCGGAAATCACGCCCGACTCGAATCTCCGTGAGATGGGCGTTGACTCGCTGGCGATGGTCAGTCTGGTCGTTGAGGTCCAGCGACGGTTCGGAGTCAGGATCCCTGACGAGCAAGTTCCCAATCTCGATACACCTCAAGCCGTTGCGGAGGCAATTCTTGAAGCGAGTCGACGCCCCTGATCATCCTCCGCATCTCCCGATCAATCGGGCCCAATTGCTCAAGCTACTCCCATTCGGGGAGCCGTGGCTGCTTCTGGATCGAGTAATCTCGTTGCGGCATGGCGTGTCACTCTCCGCTGAGTACGTTGTCAGTGAAGATCATCCAGCGGTAAGAGCCCACTTCGCAGCCGCTCATCCCATCATGCCCGGCGTGTTGCTGATCGAGATGGTTGGGCAGGCGGCACTCGCGTTGCAGGTTCTGAGTGTCGCACAGTCCGTATGCCCGCCGTTGTTGGCGCAGTGCCGGGCGAGCTTCAAGTGTCCTGTGACTCCGCCCGCCACCCTTCGAATCGAGGTCAGATTGGTCGATCGAGTCGGAGCCATGATGATCGCCGAAGGCCGTATCCTCGCGAACGACACTGTTGTATGCGAAGTGCAAACGATCGGGGTCATTGGTAACGAGCGAGAGCTGTCGTGATAGACATCTGCTGTCCCGTGGCGGTCACCAACCTTGGTCGAACCTGGAGCGAGTCGTGGCAGAGACTCATGCAGGGAGAGCGAAGGTTTCTCTCGCCTCGTGAATTTCGGGATGATTGGCCGGCCGGTCCGCCGATCGCGCGTATCGGTGAGGGATGGGTCGATGAGAATGACATCTTGCGAAGCCGAGCGATCGTCCGTGAAGTCATCCGCCAGCTCTACGAGATCATGCCGGCACGAGATCTGATCGAAGGTGCCCGGAGCATTTCTGTCATTGTCGCGACATCGCACGGCGAGCCGAATCCGGTGTTAGCCATTGCGACGGCTCTGCATGAGGGGACCACTGTCCGCGATGACAGAGTCTGGCGAGCGCTCCTGGCGGAAGAGTCAGGCAGACTGGGGCGCATTGGGGTGGACGGGCTATCAAACGCATCGGTGCTAACTGCCAGTGCCGCGTGCGCGTCCGGTGTGTACGGGCTAGCGATCGCGATGCAGCGCATTGAGTCGGGAATTGACGATGTATGCGTTGTTGTATCTGTCGACTCGTTATCGAGAACCGCGTATAACGGCTTCCGGCAGATCGGCGCGATGTCCCTTGAGGGGTGTCGCCCGTTCGATGCATCCCGAGACGGTACAACGATTGGAGAGGCCGGGACTGGTTGGATCTGCGTGCCCCATCAGGCCAGTCAGGATGTTCATGCCACGGTGCGATCGGTAGCGCTGGGATGCGATGCGAGACATCCAGTCGAACCATCGGCCGAAGGACTGCGCTCCGCGATCCTGGAGGCGGTCCGCACAGGCCGACTACGCTCGCACTCGCAGTTGGCCGGGGTGATCTGGCATGGCAGCGGAACAGTGCAGAACGACAAGGTCGAGATGGAAGTCGGAAACACGCTTTGGGGGGACTCAGGCGTTGATTGTGCGTCTATCAAGGGGGCGTTCGGCCATACAATGGGTGCGTCATCAGGCCTTGGGATTTTGTGCGCCGCGCAGGCGCTACGCGATGGCCGATTGCCGCCAGCGGTGGGCCTCCGCGACCAATGCCGGGGAGCACTACGGTTCTCCCCCGGAACACCCACGGAACTTCGTGAGGGCCCTCTTCTGACCGTCGCGCTCGGTTTCGGCGGGATCAATGGCGCTGTTGTGATCGATGCACCTCCCCGATCCAGAATGGTGTAACGATGAGTGTCGGGGTCATTGCAGGCTTGTCGTTGGTCAACGCCCAATTCCCCCTGGGGCAATTGGCAACGCGCGCTTCCCGCGGCCGCCTCCTGGACTGGACCGCGGAGGGGCTTTGGGATGACTCTGCCGTTCAGACGGCCCGGAATGAGTCGATCGCCGCGCGGATCCGGGAGTCCGGGGCGGTCGCACGTCCTCGATCATGCGCTTCATCCACATTGATGGCATGCGCGAGTATTTCACATTCTGTTCCATTGCTCGCCGAACGGGGCCTCTCGCCCTCACGCTGCGGGATTGTGGTAGTCACCACGACCTCGACTCCCCAAGTCACCCTGGACTATGAGTTACGGGCGTGTCAAGAGGGATGGGACCGGGCCAATCCATTGCTGGTTCCTGCCACCATTCCATCCGCGATCGCTACTCATGCAAGCGCTACCATCGGAGCCAAGGCGTTTGCGCTGACACTCTTGGACGGATCGACTGGCGTAATCGATGCCTTACTGCTCGCGGAGTGGTCTTTGCGAAGCGACCGGTGTGATGCGTGCCTGATTATCGCAGTGGACGAGGTGTCGGAGATCCAAGCGTGTGCCTGGGAGGCCCTAGGCAAACGACGGGTGATGAAGCCCGGAGCGGTGACACTTCTTGTGGTTCGCCCGAACGAGAATGGATGGAGATACCAGCATGTTCCCGTGTCTAGACCTACTGAGAGGAAGCGAGAAGCGCCGGGAATCGAGTCTGCGCTCGTGCTAGCTTCAAGACTGGTTTCGGGGCTGGCTGTGGATGACAGCTTTGTTCTTCAATCCGGTGATGAATCGGTTGGATATGGATGTAGAGTGTGGATCGATGCCTGATGTGTTGCACATCCACGGGGTGGTGATGCGGATGTGTGTGCATGGCCGACCCCGCGCCAGCACACTGGGTGGCCCACTCCTTATGGCGGGAGCGGGTGCGCGCTGTTTGGGCGTCAGAGGTGTCTTGGTCGGCGCGATTCCCTCTGAGTGCAGCTCTTCAGAGATGGAGATGATTCGCGCGATCGCCGCCCCGGAGTCCACTCTCATTACCCTCGACGAGACCCCGCTTGCATGGCATGGTCCGGCGATCTGTGGTCAACACACCCATCGAGAACTGCTAGGCGCTCCACAGAGGTGGCATCATCCCGAACCGCCCCCCTCTCCGGGTCGAGTCGTATTGGCCAATGCCGACCCGAATTGGTCCTTGCCAATGCTGCTGCGAGATCGACCCCGATCTATCTTCGCGGATCTGGACGCTGCATGGGGACCATCGCGGATCCGAAGCGCGGCGGAGATCGCAAGGCGTGCACGGATCGTCACGATCGGAGAACGGGACTTGGGAGAATGGCCGGAGATCAAGGAAGCATCCACCCATGACGAGGGGATTCTCGTCGTGAAGCGCGGTGAGCATGGGCTACGGGTCGTTCTGAAAGGGGTTCAAGTCGAGTTGCCCGCCCCCATAGACACACATGAAGTGCTCTGCGATGTAGGAGCTGGGGACTTACTGATCGGGCTACTAGGAGCGGCGATGCCAGAGGAGATGTCGATCGACCGAATCGTCGAGGCCTACGGGATGGCACGGGGCATCATTCGGAGACTGCTGTCCAGCGGGCATCCGTCGGACTTTCTGGCGGAGGCAGCCAAACACGACTTGTCACACTGTGAAGCCGGTCGTCATCGTTGACATCCTGTCGGATCGGGTGTTGTGTCATGGCTTCGTGCACTCAGGTGTTCTATGGACCAGCGGTCACGCGGTCCTGAACTACCCCTCGGATCGACATGTTCTTCGGTGCTCGACTTCGTCGGCCTCTCTCCGAGAGTTCCGCGCAATCGCCATGGTGCCGGCGCTGGACGCCGTCTGTCTTACACGAGACATACTGCCCCGTGAATTGTGCGAGCCCGCGACTTACTGGACCGAACTCGATCGGGGATCAAGCGTGCGTGCCTGGATTCAGGGCAACGATGCCCCAATCGCATGCTCGGTCCACTCAGTTATTGTCGCGCGATCGCACCGATTCGCTTGGCAAAGCCGATTGGAGGTAGTACTCCGCGACGCGGTCTGTATCGTCCTGGATCATCGATTTGAGCAAGGGGCAAGTGGCGCTCCCGTGTTCGATGCCCACGAGAGGTTTATAGGCCTTGTGCACGGCAACTCGCCTCAAATGGGCGATAGAGGCGTGATTCTGTGTGGGGCAAAGTCATGGCGTGTCGAACGCCATGATGCAGAGTAGTTCGCATTCGCAAGGCAGGAAATAGACGATGTAGGATCGGGGCGATGGCCGCGCCTGTGCGGATTATGGCCGAAAGTCTGTGTCAATCGTGACGGTCGTTCAGCTTCACCCTCCACATCCTCGCCCATTCTTTCCATGACTCATCGCCCCGCAGCGCGATCTCATCGAGAGCCGTGAGCGTTGCAGCGTCGGTGTCTCCCATTCGCACCTGGAGCTTGGTCTTGCCCTGGAGCGCCGGCAGGAACCCGTCGTAGACCGCCAGCGCCGAGTCGTAGGCGTTGATCGCCTCGTCGTATCGCCCGGCCTGTTCGAGCGTCATGGCGAGGTTGACCCGGGGGTCGGGATGGCCGGGCATGAGCTTGCGGGCCCACTCGAACTCGGCGGCCGCGGCGTAGAGTTCGCCGCGGGTCAGCAGCAGCACGCCGAGATTATTGTGGGCGGGGCCGTGGTAGAGGTCGACGTCGAGGGCTTGCCGGAGAAGGCGCTCGGCTTCCTCGGTGTCGGTGGCCATGAGTTCAGAGGCGCGGGCGTGCAGTTCACGGGCCAGCGCCGGGTTGCGCGATGCGGCGTCGGCCGTATAGGACCCAGCCTGAGTCGGGCGTGAGGCGCATCCCCCGAGCCACGGCGCGATCGCGGCAAGCAGCGCAGCCAGCACACCGATCTTCACGCGACGCGGCACGGCTCTCATGGGGTGTCTCCCCGGCTTGACGACGCCAGCGCGTCGACATGGATGTTTTCGAGCACCAGCCGCGCCGTATAGCGGTCGTCCGCCGCGACGGTCGCTCCGCGTGCGCCACCTGTTGGGCCTTCATGGCTCAGCGTGATCGACGCGACGCCCCACCCCCCTCCATCCCCTCCACCCCCGTCGTCCGCATCGAGCCATTCGGCCAGGAAGCGGGCCAGTTCCGGCGGGCGCATGCTGTCGAGGGTAATCGGCGCGGTGATCCGGCGGTAGATTTCTGACCCGCGCACCGGCTCGGGACGCGAGGTGCTGACCGAGGCGAGGCGTCGCTCGTCGATCCCCGCGGCCCGCAGCGCCGAATGCAGGCGCGCCACCAAGTCCGGCTCGGGCGGCGGCCGGTCGGTGATCCGCGTCGAAGTGGCGCGGAGCACACGCACCCGCATCGCCACGGACTCGGCATCGTCAAGGGCGACTACCGAGGCGTCACGGGCGGCCCGCGCAGCGCGCAGATCCTGCCACAGCAACGCCAGCGCAAAAACGATCGCCGTCGCGACGACTGCAATTAGAACGCGGGTTCGCGTCGTTGCTCCGGTCATGGCGTCCGCTCTCCGGCGGTCCGCTGCATCGCTAGGTCGAATGTGAATCCCCCGTCCCCCCCGCCCCCCCCGCCCCCCCCAGCCGTCCCGCGGGCGCGCCCCGCGCTGCCGGTGGGCTGGTCGTATCCGATCAATGTGGTCGAGCTTGCAAGCGTCTGACGGAGCCGCTCGAAGTCCGCGGCGTCGCGGACCATGCCCCGAACCGTCAACGCCGAGGCGCGGAGGTCGATCTGTTCGACCCGAGTCGGTAAATCGGCGGGCCAACTCTCCAGCAGCGCGATGTAATCCCCGGCGATGTCGGGGGACTTAAGGATCATGGCGGCATCGCCGCTCTCAGCCCCTGACGACCGCGTGAGCGCCAATCGGCGCGCTTCAGCGTTCAGCCGCGCCGCCGGCGGGAGCGACCCCTCAGCCCCCCGCGGCGGTCCGAGCACGGCCGCGACCAGCGATGCCAGCGCCTCTTCGGCCTCGGCGTGGTGGGATCGCATGGCGTCGGCGCGGCGAATCATCCCGATGCCGAGCAGCACACACGAGACCAGGCAGGCGACCACAAGCGCCGCGGGCTTGGAGAAATGCGCGCGGCGACCGGCGCCGTCCCCGCCCCCCCCGAAGGCGAGCCGATCGAGGACTTCAGACTCGTCGAGTCCGTCGAACCGCTCAAGCACGAAGGCGGGGAGCGCGTCGGGCATCATGGCGGCGCCGCCATCACCGTCCAAGGCGAACGCACCAACTCCGCACGCGATCACCGGCGATCCGGCGCGCTTCATGGGACGAACAATGCGGCAGTGGACCCCCTCGATCGGGGACGGCACAAAGGGCTCGAACGCGTAGCGGAATGACTCGAGTGTCGCCGGGCTGGGGGTGGGATCGAGCACGGCCCAGTAGAAGCGATCCGCCGGGACGGATCGACCGTCAACCCTTCCCGGAGATGATCGTGTGTCAGATGCGCTCATGACTCGATCTCCACGCGGACCTCACGCCGCCCGAGGGTGAACACCACGGCGTCAGAGTCGATCCGCGTCACCACAGCGCCGCCGGGCGTTTGATCGTCGACGCCAAGCCAGAGGTAGTCGCCGGTCGAAGCCACACGCACGAAGGCGCGGAGGCCCGCCGGCGCCGAGGTCCCCGAGGCATCAGCGGTGATCGCCACGAGCGCCACATCCAGTGTCGGGGGCGGCTCGGGTATGGGGGGCGGCGCCGCGGCAGGAGGCTCGGGGAAGAGCTTGTCGTAGAGTGTGGCAACGAGCGCCGCGGCGGGCACTTCCAACCCCCCCTGAACTCCTTTGGCCGATGCCGCGTCAAAGCCGTCGGCGTTCGTCGCCGTCGCGACGGAATGAGCAGGCGATCCTGCGGACAGATGATTGAGTGGTTGGGGGGGCGTCAGTCCCCACATCCCCGCGGTGATCACGAACACCGCCGCGACGGCCGCGACGACAGGCCACGGCAGGGCCGACAGACGCTCACCGACCGTGGGTGCGGGCCAGACGCGCATCAGTCGATCCTCCGCGCTGACCGCAGCGTCCAGCCGTTGGCGCCGTTCCGATGACCGCGCTGTCCGCGCTCGGCGACCAGCCACCAGCGGCGCAGTGCGCCTGGGTGCTCGATCGCGACGATGAATCCCACCGCATTCGACACCCCGTAGAGCGGCACGAAGCGGTCGTGATCTTGCTCGCCCGCAGTACCCGCGCTGCGAGCCGGCCCGCTCAGTGCGTTGACGACCGAGTCCGGGATCGGCGCCCCGGCGCGGCGCAGGTCCAGCAGCCGATGGGCCGCCGCCGGATCGCGGCCGTGCAGCGCCGCCTCCAAGATCGGCAGCGGCGCCGTCCGCACATTCAGCCCGCCGTCGCCGTGCCCCGTGAGCAGCATGGCAACGGACGCGTCAGCCTCTCCTCGGTTCTGCTCGCTTGGCCCTTCGCTGTGCCGCGACGGGAAGGCGTTCACGGGTTCGCCTGACCGTCCGGATGCCAATGCAGCGATCGTCTCTTCCAGGACCGGCGGATCGTCGTCTTTGGTATTCGTCAAAGTCGCGAAGTCCGCGGCACGCAGCAGCCGGAGCGGCGAGCCGTCGAGCCCGCCGGCCGCGAAGCTGTCCAGGGAGCGGACATGCAAACGGCCCGAGAGGTCGATCGCCCGCACGGTGATCCGAGTTTCGCCGATGACTTCTTCGAGCAGGTCATTGATCCCCGGCCCGATGCGGGGATGGTCCTCGCTGCTCTGATCAATCTCGCTCAACGCCGACAACAGCCGGTGCGCCAGCGCCTCGATCAGCAGCCGGCACTCCAGCCGCTGGACACGGGCGCGGGAACTCAGCGACGCGTCGGCGCCGGCGCGGAGTATCGAGACCGAGACGGCGCTCACGACCGAGAGCACCAGCAGCGCCATTAGCAGCGCCGCCCCGCGCGCGCGGGAATCAGCAATGGAGACGATTGCCCGCGTCATGACGAGGGCCTCCACCGCACCGTCGCTGTTGCTTCCCCGAGGCCGATGATCAGGTCGAACGCGGCCTTGTTGGCCCCGACGCCGCGATCGCGCCGCGGCCTTGGTGCAGGATTGGACTCCATTCCGTCAATCACCACCGGCTCGATCCGCCAGTCCACATCGCCGGTCAGGACGGTCCGACGCCGATGCGTCGCACCGCGCTGCCGGTGGTCGAGGTCGATCAAGCCGCGTCGCAGCGCATGTCCCGAAAGATCGAACGACCATTCCACGCGCCGCCACCGCGGTTCTTCGGACGCCGCGTCGGGCACGACGGCGCGGACGACTCTGCGCTCGGCGTCGATCTCCACACTGCCGGGGACCGCCTCGTCGAGGTCGCGGCGGAGTCGTTCGGCCGCTCTTGTCACCCAGGCGCGTTCATCGGCGCCATCTCGCAGCGCCCGTTCGGCTCGCGTCGATCCCACCAGCCACGATGACGCTCCGGCGATGACCAGCGACATCAGGGACAACGCCGCCAGCATCTCCAGAAGCGTGAGACCGCGGCGGTTCATGACGCCCCCCCGGCGCTGTTCATGCTCGCCGCGGGCTTGATCGCATCGCTCTGCGAAGATGGTGTTGGGGGGGCTGAGCGGCGGAGGCGCAACGCCTCGACGAACGCCTCGTCCGGGCCCGTGGCGGTCTCGACGATGATGCTCTCCCACGGGCCGTCGAGTGACCACGGGTTGTCGTCCGTGAGATCAGTTGGTTCGACCTCGGCTTCGACGCGGATGCGCCACCACCGGCCCCGCTCGTCAGCGCCGCTCCAGTCCCCCGCCTCGCGTTGATCGGGGGGGGCGTGGGGGGCGGTGGGCAGGCCGAGCCAGCGCTCGACGACATCGACGGCCTGTTCGGTGAGACGGGCACGCGCCGCGGCGCGGGATGCGTCGCGCTGCACCGACACCGCCGCAGCGGCCAGCATCGACAGAATCACCGTCGCCGCCAGCAACTCGATGAGCGTCAGCCCTCGGCGTGAGAGAAGGATCATCGGAGCCTCGACCCTTCTCCGGTGGGGGGGACATTGATCACCTGACCGCTCAGCCCGAGCACGCGCAGCGTGCGGATTCGTTCATGCGGTCCCTTGAGCATGATTTCCACATCCGCGCACGCCCCGTCCGCGTCGAAACGGATGACGGACGGGGTCGCGTCCTGATCTGTTGCGTCGGTGAGGCCCGCCGACCAGCCGCGCGGCAGCGTGAACCCGATCCGCGCGGGCTCGAGCCCGGAGTCCCGCGGCGTCGCGACGAGCGTCGGGCCGAGGCGGAGTTCCGCGCCGCCCCGGCCCTCGGCCAGCAGCCGCGTCCGCTCCAGCGCCCCGGTGACGACGCTCACCGCCAGCCGCTCGGCGTGCGCGCCGGAGGTTCTTCCCAGCGCGCCCACCGACAGCGTCGCGGCGCCGGCCAGCACCAGCAGCACCGCCAGGAGCTCGATGAGCGTGAAACCATCGCGATATCTCGTGGGACGGCTCATGGCCCCGCCCCGTTGCTGCGCCTGCCCAGATCGTCGCTGGTGATGTCGGCGTCGCGGCCCGAGCCACCGGGCGCGCCGTCGGCGCCGTAGCTCACCACCTGGTACGCGCTCACCGGACCCGGCGTGATGTAGACGAAGGCGTTGCCCCACGGATCGGTCAGCTTGTCCGGCTTCAGGAATGGTTCCCCCCGCCCCCCCGTC
>CAZSLT010000096.1:0-10823 GCA_964607595.1 uncultured Phycisphaeraceae bacterium | reverse complement strand
CGACCGCCCCTTCCGGAACGCGCGCACCCGATCCCACACCACCAACCGCCCACGCCACGCCACAGGGACCCGCGCCGATTCATCGACACGCAGGCCTTCGGGCGTCACGGAAGCTCGGTACGAGGGCATCCTTGGATTATGACGCGCCACCCGTTGGCGGCGTGTCCCCGTCCGTAGCTCCCGGGACGCGGGAATTCACCGAGGCCCGGGCCCGGATGTGCGCAAAGAAAAGCCCGATGGGAAGCAGCGCGAACGCAAACAGCGGAAGCAAGAGCACCCCGATCACACTGATGGTCCACTCGGGGATGTCGGCCCCGATCAAGACGGGATCAAAGAGAACGCCGATGAGCAGTACCGGGAGCAGCACATTGCTGATCACGAGGCATTGTCGAGTCGGGTGCGACGCCCGATCGAAGAACAGGACGGGCAGCGCACAAATGATCGCGATCACCGAAGTGAGGACTCCGAACGAAATCAACGGGATCAGCGTCACACCGTCATCGCCGCGTGCGAGCTGGACGGTCACCACGATGACGGCCGCGATCGCGCTGCCCACGAGCAGCCGCTTCTGATACCGGCGGCGAAGTCGGACGAACTCGGGATGCACAGGCCCCAAACTGCGAGCGGACGACCCACACTCGGGGCACCGAGCGTCGACGGGCAACCCTCGCAGGTCGTATCGGCAGCCCCGGCACAACGGCAATTGACGACGGCGTGGTGATCGGGGCTGGGTATGTCGGTCGAACAGGATAATCCCAGCGATCGTGAGCACCAGCCAAAGGATGAGTGCCGCCATCGCCACGACCCAAGCATACGCGCCGCGCGACCGCCCACCCTCCCCGTACCATGCACCCATGACGACCCCAGACCCCACACCGCACAACCCCGGCCTCGAGCAGGACTCGCCCCATCACCTCGAGCAGCAACGGCGCGAGAAGCGCGACGCCATCGCGGCACTCGGCATCGACCCCCACGGCGTCCGCATCGACGGCATCACCCCCGCCGCCCACGCCCTGGCCTGCTACGACGCTGACGCCGACACCCGCTGGAACGACGCCTCCGCCGCGAGCAAGGCCGACCCCTCCCGCACACTCCCGGATGACACCCGCCCCGTCGCCACCGTCGCCGGGCGCATCGTCCTCCGCCGCCCCACCGGCAAACTCATCTGGATGAACCTCCGCGACCACACCGGCGACATCCAGGTCGCCGTCAGCGCCCGCGACTGCGACCCCTGCGGCTTCGAGCTCGCCAAGCTCCTCGACCTCGGCGACCTCGTCGTCGCACGCGGCCCGCTCATGAAGACCAAGTCCGGCGAGGTCACCATCTGGGCCTCCTCCATCCAGATGGGCGGTAAGTCCCTCGCCCCGCCACCCGAGAAGTGGAGCGGTCTGCAGGATGTCGAGCAGCGCTACCGCAGGCGCTATGTCGATCTCTACGCCAACCCCGAGACCATGCGCGCCGCCGAGATGCGCTGCCGCGTCGTCGCGTTCATCCGCTCCTGGCTCACCGACCGCGGCTTCCTCGAAGTCGAAACCCCCATGCTCCAGACCCAGGCCGGCGGGGCCGCGGCGCGCCCCTTCCGCACCCACATGAACGCGCTGGGCATCGACCTCTACATGCGCATCGCGCCGGAACTCTTCCTCAAGCGCCTTCTGGTAGGGGGGATGCCGCGGGTGTTCGAGATCAACCGCAACTTCCGCAACGAAGGGCTCGACAAGCAGCACAACCCCGAATTCACCATGCTCGAGCTCTATCAGGCCTTCGGCGATGTCCAGACCGTGATGGAACTCACCGAGTCACTCGTCCGCGACGCGGCCAAGTTCGTGGCGTCGTCACTTGATTCTGAGATCGCTCTCTCCCCCTCCCCCTCTGGGGGAGGGCCGGGGAGAGGGGCGGGGAGCGGGGATGGCGTTTCATCTCAAGCGTCTCATTCGGATCGGCCCCTCCCCCCTCACCCCCTCCCGGAGGGAGGGGGGATGAGCGCGGTTTCTGCGAGTGCGATGCCGTACGGGGAATTGACCATCGACTTCGAGTCGCCCTTCGCGCGCGTCGCCTACGCCGATCTCTTCGCGAAGCAACTCGGCTTCGAGATGAGCGACACCGCGCGCGTCCGCAAGGAAGCCGAAACCCGCGGCATCGCCCGCAAGTTCCTCAAGCAGCTCGAAGATGATGCGAAGAAGTCCGGGCGCGCCACGCGACCCACCGTCAACGACATCGACCCGCTCCTGCTCGTCAACGAACTCTTCGAGGAGTTCGCCGAGAAGTCGATCGACCCCGGCAAGCCGACCTTCATCACGCACTACCCCGCGAAGTTGTCCCCGCTCACGCGCGCCAGCCGCGAGAACCCCGACCTCGCCGACCGCGCCGATCTTTTCATCGGTCACATGGAGGTCGGCCCGCACTACACCGAACTGAACGACCCCGATGTCCAAGCCGCGCGGTTCCGCGATCAGTTGGCCGGCGTGGACGACGAGGAGTCCACCTTCCGCACCTTCGATGCCGACTTCATCGAGGCGCTCAAGGTCGGCATGCCCCCCGCCGGCGGCATGGGCGTCGGCATCGACCGGCTCTGCATGCTTCTTCTGAATCAGCGCACGATCCGCGATGTGATTCTCTTCCCGATGATGAAGCCGGTGGAGTGAGATAATCGAGCGGGTGCCATGGCTCAACCCCGCGAAGTCGGGTGAGCCATGTCGATCCGCCGATGAAGAGACCACCACATGACACCACGCTCGAAGAAATGGTGGCTCATCGGCGCCGCGGCATGGCTCGCGTTCGGCCTGTCGCCAGTGCTATACTATCCGTTTGCGGAGTACCTTGACTGGGTTCTCTTGCCCTACAGCGTTGCCGGTGGGCTGGGTGTGCTCTCGGCACTCCTGATCCATCCCGGGAGACGGCGATGGGCATGGAGCGTAGCAACATTGATGTGGTGCTTCGGCTGGTTCTATTGGTTCGGCATTCTTTGGAATGTGTCTGGTCATGTCGTCGCTTGGCTAATCAACACCGAGACGATAGCGCCGCCCACGGGATCGCTCGGCAATTTTGGCCATGAGATCGCCATCGTTTTAATTGTGTCCGCGGTGTTCACGGTCGCTTTGTTGGCGGGTCTGACTCGGTCAACACGCGTGGCGCTGATCACTTTTGTTCCCGTTCTGGTGTACACGGCAGAGTGGGTCTCGGACATTGCCGTACCGTTGAGCGATCGTCTCTGGCACCCCATCGTCATCGGCGCGCTCATCCTCTGGGCAGTGCCCAAGCGCATCCACCGCTTCCCCGCACATGCCTGCCAGTCCTACGGCTACGACCTCCGCGGCCTCGAACCCGCCGCGAATTGCCCGGAGTGCGGGAGAGAAAGATCGGGTGCCATGGCTCAACCTGACGAAGTCGGGTGAGCCATGTCGATCCGCCGATGAAGAGACCACCACATGACACCACGCTCGAAGAAATGGTGGCTCATCGGCGCCGCGGCCTGGCTCGCGTGCAGCGTCGCACCGGCGCTGCTCTTCTTGATCGACGATTGGGAGAGCGGGTTTCCCTTCCTCTGGCTGAGCGCCTCGGGCGGTCTCGGCGTTCTGTCGGCGATCCTCATCCGCCCTCGACCGCCACGCTGGCTCTGGGGCGCGATCACGCTCATCTGGTGTTTCGGGTGGATCTACTGGGTTCAACTGGTGTGGGAGGTCGCGGAAACGATTGTTGTTGTGCTTGAGTACTACAGCGCGATCGCCCCCTCCAGAGGGTTCATGGCGTACTTTGGGTATGAGCTGGCCGTCACCTTGATCCTCTCATGTTTCATCACCACGATTCTGCTGACACTGCTCACCCGCTCGTGGCGCGTCTTCCTGCTCACGCTCATTCCCGCGGCCTTGTTCGGCGCGGCCTGGGCGTTCGGCTTTGATGCGCCCTGGGTTGACATGATCTGGCACCCCATCGTCATCGGCGCGCTCATCCACTGGGCCGTGCCCAAGCGCATCCACCCCTTCCCCGCCCACGCGTGCCAGTCCTGCGGCTACGACCTCCGCGGCCTCGAACCCGACGCGAAATGCCCCGAGTGCGGGAGCACGAGATTGTCTCCGGGTGCCATGGCTCAACCTGACGAAGTCAGGTGAGCCATGTTGCGTGTGCCCGCCGCCGACATGGCTCACCCTCACCCCGCTCGGGTCGAGCCATGCCACCCATCCACGATCACTCACCCCTGCCCCAGCACAAACTCGAACAGCACCGCCCGCCCCTGCTCGTCCAGCTTCTTGTACAGCGCGCGGATCGCCGGAACCCACTCCTCCTCCATCAGTTCCTCCGGGTCATCCACCGTCGAGAGGAACTCACGCACCACTTCCCGCACCGCGTCCGCGTTCGCCCCGGTGAACCCCAGCTCGTTGATGAAGTACTCCGCGTACACCGCGGCCGACTTCTCGATCCGCTGATACGCGCGCCCCAGCTCCTCGCCCATGAGCCGCAGCGAGTCCGTCTTCTTCGCCAGCGCCGCCTTCACGCGCCCGCCGAACTTCTCGATCTCCCCGCCCACCTCGTCCGCCGCGAGCGCTTCCCAGTACTCCTCCACCATCCGCTCCAGCTCCTCCGCCTGCTCACGCGGCAGCGCCTCGGCGAACCGCTCCACCAGCGGGCGCGTGTCCTCCAGTTGCGACTCGATCTTCTTCTGGAACGCGCGCAGGTGCGTCAGCGCGCCGAACCACCGACCGCCCTCGCCGTCGTTCGCCAGCTTCACCAGCGCATCGAGATTCTCCGACACCACACGGTCGATCACCGCCGCACGCTCGGCCAGAATGTCGTTGATCGCCCGGCGCGACTCCTCCGACAACGCCAGCAGCTCCACCGCGGCCTCCTCCGGCCACACATCAAGCCGCTCCAGCGTCCCCTCAAAGGTCCGGCTCACGATCGACTTCCGACCCGCCTTGCCCACCCCCGGCCCGCTCAGCACGCCAGACGCCGCGGCGTCGTCCTCACCGACCCCCGCCTCCGCCTCCGGCGCGGGCTCCCCGGCCATCGGGTCGCCATCCGCCGCCGGCGGAGTCGATCCGTGCGCAAATACGCCGATCCCCAGCGCCAGCAGCAACGCGGCCGCGACATCAATCCAGCGAATCATCCGTCGTGACATGGCGCACCTCCGTTCCCGCTGAGTTGTTGGGCCATACCCGCCCCCGGTTCCACCAACGCCGACGCGCAACCGGCCCCCCGACGCCCCTCTATACTGCCACGAATGTCGGCCGTCGCCGATTGTTCGCTCGTCGTTCGGGAGATCGCTACCACATGGCCTACACCATCAAGCCCGCGGACCTGGGAGGGGAGGGGGGCTACGGCGTCGATGTCGAGTCCACCGACTACCTCAAGGACCACCTCGACACCGGCGACCGCTGGACGCTGAACTTCGGCCCCCAGCACCCCGCCACGCACACCACCCTCCGCCTCGTGCTCGAGCTCGACGGCGAGCGCATCGCGCGCTGCACGCCCCACATCGGGTACCTCCACTCCGGGTTCGAGAAGATCGGCGAGGCGCTCGATTACAACCAGTATGTGACGATCGTTTCGCGGATGAACTACCTCTCGCCGATCGCCAACGACATCTGCTGGCACCACGCCGTCGAGACCCTCTTCGGCGTCGAGATCACGCCCCGCTGCAAGGTCATCCGCACCATCATGGCCGAGGTCGCCCGCATCCAGGACCACCTCCTGTGCGTCGGCGCGGCCGCGCTCGACCTGGGCGCCTTCACCGGCTTCCTCTACGCCTTCAATGTCCGCGAGAAGATCTACGACCTCTGCGACTACATCTCCGGCCAGCGCTTCCATCCGGACTGGACCCGCGTCGGCGGCGCGATGCGCGACCTGCCCGACGATGAGACTTTCCGCCAGATGGTGTCCAACATCGTCAACAAGGAAGTCCCCCAGGCGATCACCGACCTCGAGAAGCTCGTCCTCCGCAACCGCATCTTCCTCGACCGCACCGTCGGCATCGGCGTCATCAACCGGGAGGACGCGATCGCGTGGTCGCTCTCCGGCCCGATCGCACGCGCCTCGGGCGTCGTCCGCGACCTCCGCAAGGAAGAGCCCTACCTCTGCTACGCCGACAACTGGGACGGCCAGGGACGCAAGCCCGTCGAGTTCAAGATCCCCGTCCACACCGACGGCGATGTCTACGCCCGCTTCCAGGTCCGCATCGAGGACATGCGTCAGTCATGCTCCATCGTGAACCAGCTCCTCACCGACGAGATCTGGGCGTGGATCAAGGGCATGCCCATGGACACCTTCGCCGACTCCAAGGTCGTCAAGCCCCGCAAGCAGGATGTCTACGGCTCCATCGAGGGGCTCATCCAGCACTTCGAGCTCATCATGGACAACCGCGGCTGGGCCGCGCCCATCGCCGAGGCCTACGGCGCCAACGAGACCGCCAACGGCGAACTCGGCTACTACATCGTCGGCGACGGCGGCAAACTCCCCTGGCGCGCCCGCACCCGACCGCCCTCCTTCATCAACTATCAGGTCATGGCCAAACTCACCGAGGGCCACATGCTCGCCGATGTCGTGGCCATCCTCGGCTCGCTCAATGTCATCGCCGCCGAACTCGACCGATGAGTGAGCCGCCCCGTGCCGGGGCGGGTTCACACCGGCCCCCGGCCTGAAATCCCCCGCCGCCCGTCCGGAACCACTCCTCTACGGAGGTGCCCCATGAACGGCTGGCCCACAACCCTCGCCGCCAACACCGAAGCCCTGGCCATCATCTTCGGCAGCATGGTCGTCGTCTTCGTCGTCTGGATCATCTTCTACACCTGGCAGAATGTGACGCAGACCAAGCAGCGCGAACGCACCCGGCGCGAGATCGCGGCCTATGTCGCCGAGGGCAGCATCGCCCCCGAGGACGCCGGAATCCTCCTGGGGCTCTCCCCGACCGTCGAGGCCTCGCTCGCCAGCGCCATCAGCGAGGGAAACCTCGAAGCCGACGATGTCGAGAAGATCGTCCGCGCCGCCGTCCGAGGGGCCCGCGCCGGCGGCATCGCCGGGGCCTGACCGCCGCGTCCTCCCCGGTCTCCGTTACATTGGTCGCCCGAGGGTGGTGACCAGCGAATGAGCCCGACCGAACAACCCAAAGTCTGCAGCTCCTGCGGCGTCGATGTCTCCACCGGCGAGCGCATGAAGGACGCCAAGGGACGCTACATCTGCATCCCGTGCGTCGATCGCCTCCGCGCCCGCAAACGCGAGACCGGCGCCAAACGGGTCACCAATGTCGAGGGCTCGCGCGCGACCGCGGCCGGCATCCCACCCTCCAGCGATCAGGGCGCCGACCTCCGCGAGTTTATGGTCCAGGCCCAGCAGGCCGCGCGGAACCAGTGCCCCTCCTGCGGCGCCTTCGCGCCGCCCGACGCCGTCATCTGCCTCTCCTGCGGCTACGACTCACGCACCCAGGGCCAGATCCAGACGAAGTTCGGCAGAGCCCGCGCGCCCAAGGGCGGAGGGGGCGGGGAGGGCGTCGGCAGTGGTGGGGGCGCAGCGATCCTTGATAACGGAGCACTCGCCGCGGGCGCGGCCGTCGCGTGGATCGCGCTGACATTCGCGCTCCCCGTCTGGCTCGCGATTGATCAGCAGAACATCTTCATCCTGCTCATCGCCGGCCTCCTCAACGGCATCCCGGGCTTCATCATGTGGATCGCGTGGCTGATCCACTACGCGCGCCAGAACTCCGTGGGTAAAGCAGTTCTTGTCGGCATCGTCACGCTCATCCTCCCAGTAGGATCGGTCATCGGCGCATTCCATTTCGCCAGGGAAGGCCCGAACAAACTCATTCGTGCGTTCGCGACCGTAGTGCTGATCTGCGGCGCGATTCTGCTGATCGCCAATTTCAGCGGGCTCACCGAGCAACTGATCCCCGTGGAGACGGTGCCCGTGAACGATCGGCCCATCCCCCCCAGCCAGCGATGATCCGGGAGAAGCCCACCTTCGACTCTCTCCTCGAACCCGTCGAGTGCCCCGCCTGCGGCGCCGAGATCGACCCCGATGAAGACCGCTGCCCCGTCTGCGCGCTGAACATCAACATCGCCCTGGCGCCCGACACCCGCCCGCGCCTCGCGCGATGGCTGCTCGACGGCGTCGCGCTGCCCGCCTGGGCCGAGCGCCCCGCCCCGCTCTGGGCCAGCGGCGCCGCGTATGTCGCCGCACTCGCCGCCGTCCCCCTCATCGCCCGCGCCCTCTGGGATCTCCACTCCCTCTACTGGTTCGCGCTCGTCATCGTTGTCGCCGTCGCCGTCGCGTCGTGGATCATCGCGGCCACCGAGATCGCCGCCGACACCGGCAGCACGCTCATGGGGGGCCTCGTCTTCGTCATCTCCTTCTTCCTCTGGCCGCTGGCCGCGTGCGCCGCCATGATCTACCTCGCACGATCACTCCCCCGCCCAGCCGCACGCGCGCTGCAATGGGCCAACCTCATCTGCTTCATCGCGCTCACCGGCCTCCTCATCGCCGATTTCGTCCGCTGGATCGTGCGGTAACCCCGCGCCCCACACCTCCCCAAAGATTCTTATGTTCGATCCCGCGCCTCCGGGGTATCATCGGCCGACCACTCCGGTGAGGCCGTGGAAGAGCAAACCGCCCATAAAGTCTGTGTCGCGTGCGGGGCCGATCTCTCGGCCGCCGGACGCATGAAAGACCTGCGGGGAAGGTATGTCTGCCTCGTCTGCATCGAGAAACTCCGCCAGATGAAGATCCGTCGGCGGCGCGGGCAGCTCGCGGCCCAGAACCCCGAGCAGACCGCCGGCCTCGACAGCACCCTCGATCACGAACTCCTCGACGACCTCCTGACGATCGAAGAGTCCGACCGCGTCTACGAATGCCCGGAGTGCATGAACGAGATGAACGCCGACGCGACCGTCTGCGCCGCCTGCGGGTTTGATGTCAAGGAACGCCGCGTCGTGCGCCCCGGCGTGGTCGGCGTCCTGGCCGACGCCGGCGTCGAGGTCCCCGCGTTCCTCGACCGCGACCGGCCGCTCCGCAGGATGGGGCTGGCCTACATCGCGATCTTCGGCGTACTCCCGATCCTCGACGCCGCGATCATGCGGAACTTCTTCCTTGTGCCCATGGGCGTCGGCATGGTGCTCGCCGCTTCCGTCGCCGTGCTGGGGTACGACCTGGCCGAACGCTTCATCCACCGCACATCGACGGGCGCGCGCGTGCGCATGATCGCGCTGGCAACCCTGCTCTTCCCGTTCGCGGCTGTCTCCGCCATGTTCGAAACCGTCTCGCGCGGGCGCGACGGCTTCATGCGCACCCTCGCGTGGGCGAACCTCTGCTCGCTGCTCTTCGTCCTCATCGCCGTGGGCATCGACCTCTATCTCTATCGGAAGGAGCTGGGCGGATGAAAACCATCATCCTCGTCGCGGCCGTCGCGCTGTGCGGCGCGATCTCGCCGGGCCACGCGGACCCCGCCGACAAATCCCCCCACCCCGTCATCATGGAAGTCCTCTTCCATGTGCCCACCGGCGCCGCCGGCGACGCCAACCGCGACGGCGCCCGCGACTCCACCGGCGATGAGTTCGTCGAGCTCTTCAACCCGACCAATAAACCCATCCAGATGAAGGGCTACCGCCTCTCCAGTCGGCTCAGCACCTTCGACGCCGAGTCGCGCTACGGCATCCGGTTCATCTTCCCCGAGTTCGAACTCCCGCCCAAGGGCGTCGCCGTCGTCTTCAACGGCTACAAGGCGCACATCAAAGGCCCCGTCGGCAACTCCGAGGCCGCGCCCGACCAACCCAACCCCGGCTTCGCCGACGCGTGGGTCTTCTCGATGGAAACGACCGCGCAGAATGTCGCCCTCAAGAACGACGGCGACTTCGTCCTGCTCACCGCGCCCGACGGCACGCGGGTCGAGTGCATCACATGGGGCAAGTGCGACCCCGCGCCCCCCGGCGATGTCGCCCGCACCGAGGACCTCGCCTCCATCCGCCCCGGCGGCAGCGTCCAGCGCGTCAAGATCGACTCACCGTGGCGCGCCAACAAGGATTTCAGCGGCCAGCCCTTCAGCCCCGGCGAGATCCCAAACGACTGACCACCATCCCCGCCACCCCGACCCGCTCCATGGAATAGGATGCCCTCCCCGGCGAAGGCCGGGCGAGTCTCAAGCAACCCCCCAGGACCCGGGAGACGCCCGATGGCGTGGATCACCAAACAGTCCGGCACGACGCCCGTCGAGAAGCGCGCCGAGCCCTACCTGTCGCCCCAGCTCCGGCAGAAGATCACCGAGGTCTACCTGCCCCGCTACGAAACGAAGCAGGGCGCCCTCATCCCCGCGCTCCACGCCGTCCAGGAAGCCCACGGATGGCTCCCCCATCAGGCACTCATGGAGGTCGCCGACTTCCTCGGCCTCAAGCCCGCCGATGTCCTCGACTGCGCCTCCTTCTACGAAGAATTCTGGCTCAAGCGCAAAGGCGAGCATGTCATCGCCGTCTGCCGCTCCATCGCCTGCGAGTTCTGCGGCCAGAAGGAAATCACCGACGCCTGCAGAAAGAAACTCGGCATCGATGTCGGCGAAACCACCGAGGACGGCAAGTTCACACTCATCGAACTCGAATGCCTCGGCGCCTGCGGCGGCGCGCCCGCGGCTCTTGTCGACCACACCCTCCACGAATTCATCAAGCCCGAACAGGTCGACAAACTCATCGACGACGCCCGCAAACACGGCGCGCACCACTGACTCGGCTCTCCCTCCCCCGCCGCCGGCCGGGGAGGTGGCCGCTTACTCCCCCGTCCCCGGCGGGGGAGTCGATGTGCGCAGCACATCGGAGGGGGCCGATGTCTGCCTCGTATTCGCCGGTCACACTGCACTC
>CAZSLT010000095.1:0-11095 GCA_964607595.1 uncultured Phycisphaeraceae bacterium | reverse complement strand
AAGCGCGCCAACGCCGTCGCCGAGGAAACCCTCGCGATGGCCAAGGACGCGATGAAACTGGGCTTCGGGACGCGCCGTGACCTCATGCCCGGCTGACCCGATCCGCCGTGGCGGGCCGCGATGCCCCCGCTATACTCTCCGCCCCGGACCGGGAGACCCCCGGGCCGGCCGAAAACCCGGGCCTGTAGCTCAGTTGGTTAGAGCGCACCCCTGATAAGGGTGAGGTCAGAGGTTCGACTCCTCTCAGGCCCATTCCCGGTTCGACCTCATCGGTCCCGCGGATCATCCCCGATCACAACCCGAATGACTCGACCGGTCCAATCGCAAAAGTCCGGATCTTGATGGACTTTGCGCTTGCGACGGTCCTGCCGTGTGTCATGATCATTCATGACCGGCCCGCACAGCCGGCATGTTCGCACAGGGTTGATAACAAGGAGTCTGAGAGATGAAGACACATCGTATGTGCGCTATTGCGCTCGGCGCAGTGGCGGGGCTTTCTACGGCGGCACTCGGTGGCACGGCGACCTTCGCCGACGCCGCGGCCGCGACCGACCAGAGCGGCGCCGACTTCTCGGCCGTTCTGACCTACTCGCACACCGGCGGCAACACCGGCCAGCTCACGATCGACATCACGAACGAGACGCCGAGCAACATCGGCGGCTACATCACCGCGCTGGTGTTCAACATCGGCTCGTCCGATCCGACCGCGCTGGCCCAGCTCACCAGCACGGACAAGGGCACCTTCAAGGACGCGCAATTCGTGAACGCCGCGCCCTTCGGCACGCCCTTCAACGGCGGCACCGCCATCGGCGGCAACTGGAACCACTCCGGCACCACCGCCAGCGGCATCCTCCCCGGCGAGAGCGCCCAGTTTGTGTTCGCGATCACCGCCAGTGACGCCGCCTCGCTGAACGACATGTCGTTCACCGACGGCGCCTTCGATCACAACTTCGTGGTCCGCTTCCGCAAGATGGCGGAAGTGAACTCCGACAAGGTCCCCGCGATGGCGGCTGTTCCTGCGCCCGCCGCCGCGGCTCTGTTCGGCTTGGGCGGCCTCGCCGCCGCCCGCCGCCGGCGCTAAGCGTCAGCGGTTGATCGGTCTCTACGATTTCGCGTGACCCGCGCTCCGGCGCGGGTCATGCTTTTTTTGGTCCGATACCGCCCCGCCATCGCGCCGGCCCCTCCCGCGATCGTCACGCCCCGCAAAGGCGCCCCGGCCACGCCCGAGCATCCTCGAATCCGCTTGCATTCGATGGGTTGGGGGCTATCTTTCTCGCAGCCCCGCGTATTCGGACGCTCCCCGCACAGGAGCGCTTCACAGGGATGCCGGTCCGGGGCGGAGTCAGTCAGGGAAATCAAGGAGTCAGAGAAATGGATGTCATTCGTTCTTGCGCTGTCGCGCTCGTCGCGGCGGTCGGTGTCGCGTCTCAAGCTTCGGCAGGCACGCTGCTCTTCGCCGATATCGCTTCCTCCACCGAGCAGACCGGCGCGGCCTTCAGCGCCGCGCTCGACTACCAGTTCAACGGCGGCAGCAACGGCACGCTCACCATCGACCTCACCAACACCACGCCCGGCAGCGTCGGCGGCTATAT
The DNA here is from genome assembly GCA_964607595.1 of uncultured Phycisphaeraceae bacterium. Classification (GTDB taxonomy): domain Bacteria; phylum Planctomycetota; class Phycisphaerae; order Phycisphaerales; family UBA1924; genus JACKHC01. The sequence continues at coordinate 9,503 of CAZSLT010000095.1, read as the reverse complement.
CACCGGCCTCGTATTCAACTTCGGCACCACCGACCCCGCCGCGGTCGCGATCCTCGAGTCGACGACCCAGGCGGGATTCACCGACGCCCAGATGGTCAACGCCGCGCCGTTCGGCAACCCCTTCATCGGCGGCGCCGCCCTCGGCGGCAACTGGCTCGGCGGCGGCTCGCCCAACGGCGGCATCCCCATCGGCGGCAGCGCCACCCTCACCTTCGCGATCAACGCCCTCGACGCCGCGGCGCTCACCGACGCCTCGTTCCTCGACGGCCCGTTCGATCACAACTTCATCGTCCGCTTTCGCGGCCTGGCCGACGGCGGATCCGACAAGGTCCCCGCCGTGCCCTCACCCGGCGCCTCGGCGCTGGCCATCGGCGCGCTCGGCATGATCGGCGCCCGCCGCCGCCGCTGAACGGCGCAGCAAAATTCAAACTGATCACTCACCAACCCGCGGCCATCCGCGGGTTTTCTTATGCGCTTGAGTTCAACCGGATGTGCTCATCCGGGCTGAATCCCGCACTGCTCCAGAAAATGCTTGATCTGAACGATCTCATCCTTCGACTCGATGGATTTCGAGTGCGGGATATGGAATGTGTGCTCGTGACCGTTCAGGCGGACCTTCTCCCGCCCGCCGTGGACGACCTCCACCTCGCCGCCGAGATGCTCGAACATCCCGACGACATCGGCCCATTTGATGTTCATGCTGACCGGGTGCGCAAAGAGTGAACGCAGAACCTGCTCGTGTTTGTGGCTCATCGAAAGGGTGCTCCGGGAAGTGGTGAAACTCCAGTGTTCCGGGGCAGCCGGAGTGTAGGGGGGGCAACGGGGCGGCATCCCGCCGGGCTCGCGATCCCGCCGCGACGCTTGACAGCCCATTGCTCGCGCGTACACTCCCGCCATTGCATCAAGAGTCCCGGGATGCCTCTCTGGTCCCGGGCGGCAACCGAACTGGTCAATCCAGTCACGGTGCCGAGGCCAGCCCCGGCGTGGGGAACGATGCGGATGAGACCGTGCAACGGGGCTCATCAAACTCAGCGGCGATCGTCGCCGCCTTCCACGCCAGCACTGGATGCTCCTTGATGCTGTGAAGGGTTCACAGCATGGGACACCGTCCATCCGCATCCATCGTTCCCGACCTCATCTGCCCCGGCGCGGGCCGCGCCACGCGCGACGGCGAGCCGCTCGTCACGCCCATCGTCCAGTCCACCACCTTCGCCCGCGACCGTGTCGGCAGCGCGCCGGATCACCAGTATTCGCGCGTCTCCAACCCCACGGTCGCGGCCCTCGAACACGCGCTGGGCGCGCTCGAGAACGCCCCGCCCGCCGTGTGCTACGCCTCCGGCCTGGCCGCGGAAACCGGTCTGTTCTTGGCGCTGCTCCGCGCCGGCGACCATGTCGTCTGCGGGCGCACGGTTTACGGCGGCACGACGCGCCTGCTCCGTCAGGTGCTCGCGGGTCTGGGCGTCGAGACCTCCTTCGCCGACGCCACCGACCTCGCCTCCGTCCGCGCCGCCCTCCGCCCGAACACGCGCCTCGTCTTCGTCGAGACGCCCGCCAATCCGACGCTCGACATCACCGACATCCGGGGTGTCGCGCAGATCGCCCATGACGCCGGCGCGCTGCTCGCCGTCGACAACACCTTCCTCACGCCCGTCCTCCAGCGTCCGCTCGACCTCGGCGCCGACATCAGCGTCTACTCCACCACCAAGTTCATCGAGGGCCACTCCGTCGCGCTCGGCGGCTCGCTCGTCACGCGCGACGCGGCATTGCTCGATCGGTTCCGCTTCATCCGCAAGTGCACCGGCGCGATCCAGACGCCCTTCAACGCCTGGCTCACGCTCAACGGCCTCAAGACGCTCCCGCTGCGCATCCGCCATCAGTCGCAGTCCGCCGGCGCGATCGCGGCGTGGCTCGCCGGTCACGACCGCGTCTCGGCGGTGTACTACCCGTCCCTTCTGACCGGCGTCGCACGCGAGATCGCCGAGGCGCAACACGACGGGCTGCACGGCGCGGTCATCTCCTTCGAGATCGACGGCGGCATCGACACCGGGCGGCGCTTCGTCGAGGCCCTCCGCCGCTGCACGCTCGCCGAGCATGTCGGCGCCACCGACACCCTCGTCACCCACCCCGCCACCATGACGCACGCGGATGTCCCCGCCGAGACGCGCAGCGCCGTCGGCATCACCGACGGTCTCCTGCGCCTCTCGGTCGGACTAGAACCCGCTCAGTCAATCATCGACGACCTCGAACAGGCACTCGCCGTCGCCACCAACGCCAACAAGGAGGCCGACACATGCGCCGCCCTCCGCTGATCGTCCTCAAGTTCGGCGGCTCCGTCCTGCTCGACGAGAACCGCCTCCGCATCGCCGTGCACGAGATCTACCGCTGGCGTCGACGGGGCCGGCGCGTCATCGCCGTCGTCTCCGCGCTCGCCGGCGTCACCGATGAACTGCTCGCCCAGAGCCGCCGCCTCTCGCCGCGCGCCTCAGATCACTCCGTCGCCGCGCTCATCGCCCGGGGTGAACTCCACTCCGCCGCGCTGCTCGGGCTCCACCTCGACCGCGCCGGCGTCCCCGCCTCCGTCATCTCCCACGCCGCGGCACGGTTCCGCGCCGACGGCACGGCCCTCGACGCCCGGCCAGTCTCGATCGACACCGCCGTCATCCGCCGCGGACTCGACCGCGACGGCGTCGTCGTCTTCCCCGGCTTCGCCGCCCTCGACGACGCCGGGCGCACCGTCACGCTCGGACGCGGCGGGTCAGACCTCACCGCGCTGTATCTCGCTCACCGGCTCCGCGCCGCGCGCTGCCGCCTCATCAAGGATGTGGACGGGCTTTACACCCACGACCCCGCCAGACTCGGACCGCCGCCCCTCCGCTACGACCACGCGACCTACGACGATGCGCTGGCCACCGACGGCTCGATCATCCAGCACAAAGCCGTCCGCTTCGCGCAGAACGCCGGGCTCCGCTTCGAGCTCGGCCGCTTCAACGGAACGCGCCCGACCACCATCGGTGCGCCCCGCTCATCCTTCACCGACCGGCCCGACGAACCTCGCCGCCTCACAGTCGCGCTGCTCGGCGCCGGGACCGTCGGCGGCGGTGTGCTCGAACTGGCGCAACAACTCCCGGACCTCTTCGAGATCACCGGCGTCGCCTCGCGCACACCGCGATCCTCAATTGACAGCGCAATCCCGCGCACGACCGACGCCGCGGCACTCGCCGCGTCCAGCGCCGATGTCGTCGTCGAGGCCATCGGCGGCCTCGAACCCGCTCGCACCGCGCTGCTCGTCGCGCTGCGGAACGGATCAACGGTCATCACGGCCAACAAGGCCGTCTTGGCGGCGCACGGCGCGGAGCTCCACGCCGCCGCGTTCCAGAACGGCATCCCCATCCTCGCCTCCGCTTCCGTCGGCGGCGTCGCGCCGATCCTCGAGCGCGTCGCCTCCAACCCCGACTCCGTGACCTCCATCCGCGCCGTGCTGAACGGCACCTCCAACTTCGTGCTCGAACAACTCTCAGGCAGCGTTCCCTGCAACGACGCCATCCGCCGCGCTCAGCAACTGGGCCTCGCCGAGCAAGACCCCTCCCGCGACCTCGACGGGCGCGACGCCGCGGACAAACTCCGCGTCATCGCGGCAACCCTGGGACTCGCGCTCTCCGACTCCGATATCCGGCGCGAATGCGTGATCGACCTATCCCTCAACGCCCCTCCGCCGGGCGCACGGCTGCGCCAAGTAGCGCATTGGAGCCGCGACACCGGCGCGGCATCCGTCACGCTCGAAGCCGTCACACAGCACGACCCGCTCTTCGAACTCCCCGACGAGTGGAACGCCGCGGCGATCGAGCGACGCGACGGCTCAACCGAACTCGTCCGCGGCAAGGGCGCCGGGCGTTGGCCCACCGCCGAGGCCGTCATCGCCGACCTCCTGCAACTCAGCCGACGCGCCTCGCACGCCGCCGGCGCCATCAACGAACCACAGGAGGTGAACTGTGGCTGACACACAACCGCGCATCGCCATCGTCGGCGCCACCGGCGTCGTCGGACGCGAAGCGCTGGCGATCCTGGCCGCCCGCGCCCACCCCGCCGATCGCATCACAGCCATCGGATCATCCCGCTCGGCCGGCTCCGACATCCCCTACGCCGACGCCGCGCTCCGCGTCCAACCCCTCACCCCCGACGCCTTCGTTTCCATCGACTTCGCGCTCTTCTGCGCCGATGCCGAGGTCGCGCGCGCCTTCGCTCCCGCCGCGGCCGCGTCCGGCGCGGTCGTCATCGACAACTCCTCCGCCTTCCGATTGGACCCAGAGGTTCCACTCGTCATCCCCGAAGTCAACGGCGCCTCGGCGCTCGGCGCGCCGATCATCGCCAACCCCAACTGCTCGACCATCATCCTGCTCGCCGCGCTCGAACCCATCCGACGCCGCTACGGCATCCACCGCATCATCGTCTCCACCTATCAGGCCGTCTCCGGCGCGGGCCAGGCCGGGCTGGATGAACTCCGCGATCAGACCCGCGCCGCCGCGTCATCGTCACGCGCCACACCATCCCTCTTCCCCGAGCCCTGCGCGCTCAATGTCTTCACGCACGAGTCACCCCTCGACGCCGACACCGGCCTCAACGGCGAGGAGCGCAAAATGATCGCCGAGTCACGCCGCATCTGGGGCGACCCCGCGCTCTCCGTGCTGCCCACCTGTGTGCGCGTCCCCGTCGAGCGCGCCCACTCCCAGTCCGTCACGATCGAGCTCGACACCCCAGCCACGCGTGATGAGATCGAAGCGCTCCTCCGCGACGCCCCCGGCATCGACTACTGGCCCGCCGAGGGCCCGCGCCACCCCACACCCCTCGCCGCCGCGCATGGCGACAGCGTTCTCGTCGGCCGGCTCCGCGCCGACAACGAAAGCCGTGACTACCGATTCTCGCTCTGGCTCTGCGCCGATCAGATCCGCAAGGGCGCTGCGCTCAACGCCATCCAGATCATGGATCTTGTGCGGACCGCGTCTCCGGCTCGGACATCAGCCGGTGCGACAGCGTCGCTACGGCTCGCTCCAGCACACGCGTCGACCGCAGGTACTCATCCAGACTGAGGTGCTCGCGCGGCGTGTGATCAAGCGCGCTGTCCCCCGGCCCGTACGCCGCGATCGGGCACCGCCACACCGGCGCCACCACATTCAGGTCCGCCGTCCCGGTCTTAAGTTTGTGGCGCGCCTCCCCGCCCTCGGCGCGGATCGCCGCGCTCAGCGCGCCGACCACCGGGTCCGACCGCGTCGTCGCGTGCGCCTGCTCATGCCCGTCGAACCACGCCTCGACCCCGAGCTCCTCAGCGTACCCTCGCACGCGGTGCTCCAGATCCTTCGGGTCCAGTCGCGGCGGCAACCGGAACCCCGCCGACATCTCCGCCCACGACGACACCCCGTCCCCGCCCGAGCGCATCCCCGAGACGGTCGCCTGCAACCGGTCGAACACCCGCGACCGCCCGTCGTTCAGCCCGTCGACGAACTCAATCACGCGCCGCCACCACGCCACAAGCACATCCCCGGGCGACGACTCCGGCCCCGCGCTGTGCGCGCCGTCCTGCACCCGCCGCGCCGTCACCACCAGCCGGCCCTTGTACCCGAGCGTCACGCCGTCCCACCCGCTGGGCTCGCCGATGATGCACGCGTCGGGACGAAACTGGTCGCGCACGAACCGCGCGCCCGGCGACGACGCCGTCTCCTCCCCCACCGCCGCGATCACCAGCACCTCGACGCCATCCTCCAGCTCCGCCGAAGCGCCCGCGACCAGCATCGCCGCCAGCGGCCCCTTGGCGTCCACCGAGCCCCGCCCGTGCAGCACGCCGTTCTCGATCCGCACCGGCAGTTCCCCCGGCACCGTATCGATGTGGCCCAGCAGCGCGATCCGCCGCTTCACCGCCCCGCCGCCCGACCGCCGCGCCACGCCGTTGCCGGCGCTGTCGATCCCCGCGCGCATCCCCAGCGACGCGGCATGGCGCACGAACACCTCCACCGCGCCCCGCTCCGACCCCGACACGCTCAGCGTGCCCACCAGGTCGTGAAGAATCCGCACCCGGCGCGCCTCATCGATGCGCGCCCCGCCCGCTCCGATCTCGCACATCTCGATCCTCACGCCGTCACCGCCTCGAAGACCGTCCCCGCGCCCGCGCGCGCACGCCGGATCGCACCCACCCCGTTCGCCGAGCCGATCACCACACGGCCCACGCCGCCGTCGATCGCCTCCTCCGCCGCGAGCACCTTGTTCTTCATCCGCCCCGACGCGGCCTCGCGAATCCGATCGATCCCGCCATCGCCCGTCCCCGCGATCAGAGACGAAGCATCCCGCGGGTCCGCCAGAACGCCCGGGACATTCGAGAGCAGCAGCAGTTCATCCGCGCCCAGCGCCGCCGCGGTCATCGCGGCCGCGCGATCCGCATCCACATTGATCGCCACCCCCTCCACCGTCACCGCCGGCGGCGTCAGCACCGGCGTCCGCCCCGCCTCCATCAGCAGCGTCAGCAGCGAGGCGTCCACGCGCTTCACCACGCCCGACAGGTCGTCGCGCACGATCACCGTCCGTCCGTCCTCGATCGAACGGATCGCGTCCTTGCGCTGGCCCGTCCAGATCCCGCCGTCCAGGCCCGACAGCCCGACCGCGTCCACGCCCGCCCCGCGCAGCATCTCCACGATCCCCTTGTTCACCTTGCCGCAGTACGCCATCTCGAAGATCTCGAGCGTCCGCCGGTCCGTCCGCCGGCTCGTGTGGCCCGACGGGCTGGTGATCCACCGCGGCTCGTGCCCCAGCCGCGCCGCCAGTTCGTTCGTCTCGTGCGAGCCGCCGTGCACGAGCACCACCCGCGCGCCGCCCCGCACCAGCCCCGCCACTTCCTCGATCACCGGCGCCAGCTCGATGCCCGCGCCGCCGCCGATCTTGATCACGATCAATCCGCTCATCACTCTCATCCTTTACACCGGGTGCAGACCCGGGAATGTCAGCCCGGCCGTCTCCGGCAGGCCCAGCGAGATGTTCATGCACTGCACGGCCGAACCGGCCGCGCCCTTCATCATGTTGTCGATCGCGCACAGCGCGATGATCCGGCCCGACTCCTCGTCCACCGCGAACCCAACATCCGCGTGGTTGCTCCCGGCCAGCACCTTCGGGTCCGGCAGCCGGTGCATCCCCGCGCGGTCGCGCACGATCCGCACGAACGGTTCATCCGCGTACGCGTCGCGGTACATCCGCCACAGTTCCTTGTCATCCACCCGGCGCGTCGGCTCCACATGCGCCGTGCAGAGCACGCCCCGCACCATCTCGATCGCCGTGATCGTCGCGTCCACACGCACATCGCCCAGCGCCTGGCGCACCTCCGCCAGGTGGCGATGCCCGAACGGGCTGTAGGTCCGCACCGCCCGCGATCGCTCCGGGTGGTGCGACGACTGCGACGCCTCCGCGCCGCCCTCCGACGAGCCCACCTTCACATCCGCCACCGCCCGCTCAATCAACCCCGCCCGCGCCAAGGGCAGCAGCGCCAGATTCATCGCCGTCGCGTTGCACCCCACACCCGACACCAGCCGCGCCCCCGGCAACTCCCCGCGGCACAACTCCGGCAGCCCGTACACCGCCGTCCGCGCCGCCTCCGGCGTCGGGTGCTCCTGCCCGTACCACTTCTTGTACGCCCCCGCGTCGCGCAGCCGGAAATCCGCACTCAGATCGACCACCAGCCGCGCGTGCTCGATGAACCGCCCGATCTGCTTCGACGACTCCCCGTGCGGCATGCACAGGAACAGCACATCGCACGGCTCCAGCTCCTCGGGCCCGCTGAACGCCAGCGCCGAGTGACCGCGCAGATTCGGATGCACACGGTGCAGCGGCTGGCCCGCCAGACGACGCGAGGTCGCCTGGACGAGCCGTGCCTCGGGGTGGCCGAGCAGCAACCTGCACAGCTCACCCCCCGTGTAGCCGCTGGCCCCGACAATGGAGACATTCACCGGCACGACGCCACCTCCGCCCGATGCTCCGACGCCAGCCGCACCGCGTGCTCGGCGATCAAGCGCGGGATATCCACGCCCGTCGCCTGAACGCTGTTGCGGAACTCCATCGAGTGGTTCATCTCGTTCACCATGAGCCCCCGCCGCGGGCACTCCAGCAGGTCGATCGCCACCACATCCGCCCCGCACGCCGACGCCGCACGCCGGCACAATTCGCGCAGCTCCTCCGTCAACGCCAGCCCCTCCGCCCGGGCGCCGCGAGCGGTGTTCGTCACCCAGTGCTCGCTCGTCCGCGTGATCGCGGCGATCGGCTCGCCCCCCACCACGAACACCCGCAGGTCCCGACCCGGCTTGTCGATGAACTCCTGCACATAGAACACGCCCTGCTGCGCCGACCCGAGCGTCGCGCGATGCTCGACGATCGCCTCGGCCGCGTCCCGGTCGTTCACCCGCGCCACCAGCCGGCCCCACGACCCCACCGTCGGCTTGAGCACCGCCGGGTAGCCGATCCTCTCGATCGCACGCAGCGCCGACTCCTCATCGACCGCCACGCACACCCTGGGCGTGGGCACGCCCGCCCGCTCCAGCGCGATCGTGGTCGCCAGCTTGTCGCTGCACACCTCGACCGCCCGCGACGAGTTGATGCACCGGACCCCGTACCCTTCGAGCAGGCGCGTCGAGGTCAGCGTGCAGGTCAGACTCAGCGAGCGGTCCAGCACCGCGTCGTACCCCGACCACCGGCCGGGGTCCGCCGCGTCGAACACCATTGTCCGCGTGTCGATGAGGTCGACGGGCACACCCATCGACTCGAACGCATCGAGCAGCATCCGCTCCTCCACACGCACCCGCGTGTGCAGCAGCGCGATCCGCGCCCCGGGGGCGGACGACTCCACCCCCCCCAAGCCCGCCTCGGGCGCGCCTTCAGACGACGATGAATTACTCACCCCAGTCCTCCTCGACCTCGGGGGCGAGCGCCACCGTCAGCGGCTCGGCCGAGCGGACTTCCAGCTCCGCCCCGCATCCCGCGCACACGATGATCTCCCCCGCCACCGGCCTTCGTTGCAGAGGCGTCTGCCCCTCGCACTCCGGGCAGGTCGCCTGTCGAACCGTTGTTGTCTCTGCCGCCATTCCTCGGGTTCCTTCTGTTCTGGGCGCCTCGCGGCGCGGTGCTCGATGAAACTGGTCAAAAACGAAAACGCCCCCGGCAGGCATGCTCGGGGGCGCTTGTGTCGCTCGTTCGTTCGGGGTCCCCTTGGGGGGGCCGGGGGGTCGTTTACCCCCGCGTGACTCCGAGCGCGGCCACAAAGCTCCGCCGGGCATGCCCGGTGGCTTTGGCTTTCGTGGCTTTGCTCAGGAACTCAAACCGCATGGGTCCACATTCTCCGTGGGGTCACTGTCGGCAAGAGCGTATCAACCCCTTGAGCCGAGTCAAGCCGATCCCACAACTTCTCGTCCCCACCCCCCACCACCCGCCCGCCGGGTGCCACGCCTTCGTCCGAGTCAAACGAGGACAAGGCGTATGGC
>CAZSLT010000094.1:9618-11140 GCA_964607595.1 uncultured Phycisphaeraceae bacterium | reverse complement strand
GAGCACTGCGTCGTGGTGCGCCGCCTCGGCGATGCGATCGACCACGAGCTGGGGTGGGTCGACGGGCGCGACAAGTGGTGGCACGAGCTGATGGACGCGGTGACCGAGCCGCAGCCGGCCGTGCCGCAGGATTCCGAGGCGCTGCTGTACCTGCTCTACACGTCGGGCACCACCGGCAAGCCCAAGGGGCTCATGCACACCACCGCCGGCTACCTCACCGGCGTCACGGCGACGATGGACATGGTCTTCGACGCCAAGCCCGACAGCGACGTGTACTGGTGCGCGGCTGACATCGGCTGGGTCACCGGTCACTCCTACATCGTCTACGGCCCGCTGGCGATGGGAATGACGAGCGTGCTCTACGAGGGTGCGCCCGACTGGCCGAAGCAGGATCGCAACTGGGAGATCATCGAGCGCTACGGCGTGACGACGCTCTACACGGCGCCCACGGCGATCCGCGCGTTCATCAAGTGGGGCGACGAGCACCCGAACGCGCACGACCTCTCGAGCCTGCGCCTACTCGGCTCCGTGGGTGAGCCGATCAATCCCGAGGCGTGGATGTGGTACCACCGCGTGATCGGCGGGGAGCGCTGCCCGATCGTGGACACTTGGTGGCAGACGGAGACGGGCGGGCACATGATCACGCCGCTGCCGGGCTGCACGCCGACGAAGCCGGGGAGCTGCACGCTGCCGTTCTTCGGGGTGGACGCCGCGATCGTGGACGAGAAGGGCGTGGAGAAGAAGCCCAATGAGGGCGGGCTGCTGGCGATCCGCAAGCCGTGGCCCGGGATGCTCCGCGGGATTCTCGGGGACCGCGAGCGATTCATCACGACCTACTGGTCGGACATCATCACGCCCGACGGCACGCGGTATTACAAGGCCGGTGACGGGGCGAGGCGCGACGAGGACGGGTACTTCTGGGTGATGGGGCGCATTGATGATGTGATCAATGTGTCCGGGCACCGGCTGGGGACGATGGAAGTTGAGAGCGCGCTGGTGTCGCACGACGCGGTGGTTGAGGCGGCGGTGGTTGGGATGCCGCACGAGATCAAGGGGACGGGGATCGCGGCGTTCTGCACGCTGGCGCCCGGATTCACAGCGGATGACTCGCTGAAGGAGTCGCTGCGGAAGCATGTCGCGTCGGAGATCGGCGCGATCGCCAAGCCCGACATGATCCGATTCACGGATGCGTTACCGAAGACGCGGAGCGGCAAGATCATGCGCCGGCTGCTGCGCGACATCGCCTCGGGCAACACGCAGACCGGCCAGGACACGACCACGCTCGAGGACTACTCGGTGCTGGCGCGGCTCCGCGAGACACAGGAGTCCTGAGGTGCGTCTGGCGCGCCACGAGCTGCTCGGTCGGTTGCTGGAGGTCCGCGAGAGCGATCTCGGCGAGCACATCGTGCTCGTGGATGGGCGTGTTGTTTCCGTCAAGCGGTACGGCTGGTGGGTCGGCGGATCGAGCCACTTCTTTGATCTGGACTCGGAGGGGCGCGCCCATCACATCGAGGTGCAGGTC
>CAZSLT010000094.1:0-9518 GCA_964607595.1 uncultured Phycisphaeraceae bacterium | reverse complement strand
GGCGCATAAAAAGACCCACCGTACCGGGGGAAGTACAGTGGGTAGGAGGGAAGAAACACGTCGCCAGAAGTATACCACAGTCCCGGCGGAGCCAAGACCCGGAGTCGGATTTTTTTCAAGGTCAGGCGGATCTCGGTGGTCCCAGGCGTCTAACCCCCCGTCCGCTCCCCCCGGAATCGAGCCCCGGTGCCGGTTCGGGCACACGACGCGCCCCGTGAAGGCCTGGAATGCGTAAGATTCGTCCCTGGGGTGGCCACGAACCGCGTTTTCACACGCCTCTGGAGTCCTGATGACCGGGACACGCCGCCAATCAGAGATCGGAATTTGTTTGGTATTGGCGGCCTCGTCGATGCTTCTCGGGCCGGTCGCGGGCGTGTCGGCGCAGGCGATCGAGGGGGACGAGCCAGCGCTCGGCGTGCCGCTGGACGCTTCGGGATTGCCCATTGTCCCCGAGGCCCGGGGCGGCGATGTCGATCCGGTCGAGGGCGACCCAGTGGAACTGGTCTTCGTCGAGCGCCCGCCGATGCAGGGGGTGTTCCTCCGCCGCGGGATCGGCACCCTGACCGTTCGGATCGACGGGGTCGAGACCACATGGCCAGAGTCGTCGATACAGCGGCTGATCGTGCTTATTCCGCCGGCCGAGCGGGCGGCGATGATGCGCGGCTACATCGATGACCGCGATCTGGCCCGGCGCGTGGTGCTGGCGGAGTGGATGCGGGCACAGGGTCTGTTCGATGAGGCGGCGGCCGAGTTGCGGGGCGTGTTGGCCGAGGACGCCTCGTACCCGCGTGCCGCGCGGCTGCTGGAGGTGGTGGAGTCGCTGATCGCGGCGCGGGACGCGATGCGGGCCCGCCCGGTCCCCGAAGAAGCGCGGCCGGCCGCGCCGCGGGCGCCGGATGCTCCACGGGTCGAGTACCTGCCCCCGAGGGCGCTCACGCCCGACGAGGTCAACCTGCTGCGTGTCTATGAGATTGATCTGGCGAGTCCGCCGCCGCTCAAGATCGATCGCGACACGATCGAGCGCCTGCTGGACACCTACCAAGGCAGTCCCTTCATCCCGTCGACGAGAGTGGGGCGGGAGGAGTTTCTGCGGCTGCCTGAGTGGAAGATTCTCGACATCATGTTCCGTCTGCGTGCGCGCGAGTTGTACGGGTCGGTCCGTGTCGGGGGCGATCCGGAGACCTTCACGCGTTTCCGCGACGATGTGCAGACGAGGTGGCTTGTGAACGCGTGCGCGACGAATCGTTGTCATGGCGGCGCGGCCGCGGGCCGGCTGCGGCTCATCAACGAGCGTGCGGGCGGCACCGAGGCGGTCTACACCAATTTCCTGATTCTCAATCGGTTCGTGATGAGCGACGGGCGGACGCTGATTTCTGAGAACGACCCCGAGGCCTCGCCCCTGCTCGAGATGGGGCTGCCGCGGGACGACGCGGGGCGCGGGCACCCGGATGTTCGCGGGTGGCGCCCGGTGTTCCGGAATCGGTTCGATCGCGGGTACCGGGCCGCGGTGGCATGGATCAACTCGTTGTACCGCCCGCGGCCGGAATACCCGATCGAATACGACCCGTCGGGGGAACCGGGGGCGGGCGACGAGACGAATGTTCCGTCGGCGCCTTGAGAGGGGGCGCGGGCGTCCTGGGGCGGGGATCTTCGGGGCGGTTTGGGGGCCGTCCGAGTGGTGTTAGACTGCCCGGCCCGGCTCATTCTGAGCGGGCCAAGACGCCGGTACCGCGGGTCGGACCCATCCCCCGCCATCGACGGAGCACGACCGTGACGCGATCGAAGCATGACCATCACCCCCTCGTCCGACCCGGACTCACTCGCCTGTTCGCATCGTCTGTGATGGTGTCGGCGGTGTGGCTCGGGGGCTGCGACGGCGGGTCGGACGCGTTGTCGGGCCAGATCGACCTGCTGCGCACGAAGATCGAGGCGATGCACACCGCGGGCGGCGTTTCGGCCCCGGCCGATCAGCGTCAGAAGGTCTACACCGAGACGCTGGCGACGCTTCGCGGTCTGATCGAAGAGAGCGGGAGCGAGTCTCAGAAGGCATCGCTCGCGTTGATCCAGGGGCAGGTCAACAGCGGCCTGGCGGACATCGAGGCCGAGACCGTCAACGGATTGATCGCCGAGGTCACGGTCGGGATCTCCTCGGTGCGATCGGCGCTGGACCTGTATTCCTCGCACAACGCGCTGGCCGACTCGATGCTCGGCTACTCGCCGGCGGAGGACCTTTCGCAACTTGACGCGCAGACGGCGATGATCGAGCAGCGGATGGCCGAGACGCGCCGCCTCCTTGCGGAGAACGACCAGGCGCTGGCGGCGATGATCGCGGAGGCGGCCGAACTGGGCGCGATGGCCCAGAGCGAGCTCGACAAAGCCGCCCGCCTCAACATGGAAGCGATGGCGGTGACGGGGCAAGAACGCTCCGCGATGATCGAGCAGGAGACGGGTCACCGGCTGGAGGCCGCGAAGTATCAGCGGCTGCAGTCGATGAAGCAGATCGAGATCGATCGCGCGACGCCCATCTCTGACGGGGCCGAGGAGGAGATCACGCGGCTGCAGCGACAGCTCGACCGGCTTGGGGCGGCGCGTGCGACGGTGCGCGAGATGGACCGCTCGCTCACCCGCGAGTCGGAGGCGGCCCGGGGTCAGGCGGAAGAAGTGGCTACGGAGATCGCCCGCAGGGCCGAGGCGCTGCGTTCGCTGGTGGAAGAGAAACTCGTGCCCGCGTATGAGTCGGCGATGGCCAAGTACGGCGCGGCGGCGTCCGATGTCGGTCGGGCCCGGGCGGCGGGCGAACGCGGCGCGGTGTCGCTCCTGGCGGGCTCGATCGCGACATCCGCGGCGGCGTTAGCGCAGTCGCAGGCGGACATTGCAGGGAACCTCGCGGGATTGATGGGCGAACTGTCGCAGGTCAAGCCCTCGCTGCCGGGACGCGAGAAGTTCGCCGAGCGGGAGTCTGGATACGAGGCCATGAGCCGGGAGGCGCGCAACGCGTTCCAGGGCTTCGCGCAGCAGGCGGCGTCGTCACTCCGCGGATCGGGTGCTCGCGGCGACTCGGCCGAGGTGCTCTCGGGCATCGCGGACTGGTACGACTCCCGTTCCGGCGGGAATGACTCCGGCGGCGACCCGGCGATCACCGAGGACACTCCCGAGGGAGGCGCCGAGGAGCCCGCGGACCCCGGTCTGGCCGAGGACGCGCCGAATCAGGGATGATTATTCGGTCAGGCCCTTGTCGCGCCAGATCTTCAGCAGCCGCTGGGGGTCGATCGGTTCGATGACGCGGCCCTCGGGCAACGCCTGGCTGAGCAGTCGCCCGGTCTTGTCGTACGTCGAGACGACTTCGCGGGCGCTCTCGGCGTCCCGGCTGCGCGACGACCAGTTGCCGAGTTCGTTTCGGTCGAAGATGTCGCGCCGGAGCACGACCTGGTCAAGCCGCGAGTCGTAGGCGTAGAAGCCGAAGACGGCCGCGGTGCCGCGCATCGCGACGATTCGCGGCAGCAGCATCAGTTCGACTTTCGAGATGTAGCCCTCTTCGGGGAGGTCGAATTCGGTGATGGTGGGGGCCCCGGCGGGATGCACCACGCTGCTGGTCAATCTGTTGCCCTGGCGGACGACGGTCTGCTCAAACTTCGAGTCGGCCTGGACGGGCTTGCCGTCCTTCTCTGACTTGTGCCGCACGACATTCTGGACAAACCAGGTCTCGCGCTGACGATCCATCGAGAGGAAGTACCGCGCTTCCATCTGGACGGAGGATCCGTCGGGCGAGACATACGCGGCGGTCACGAGCGCAAGGAAGCCGTATTCCCGCTCGCTGGGCGACCAGTCGACGGGCTGCTTGCGTTGGTTGAGCTCGCCCAACTGGCCCTTGCGGATTTCCACGCGCTGCCAGGCCACCTCGGTGTCGTCTTCTTGGGCGCGTGTGGGCGAGGGCTCGTAGAGGCGGAGGAATGTCGCGTCGCTGGAGTCGAGCAATGACTCGAGGTCTTCCTGCGTGATCGATGAGAGCAGTTGCATGCCGGTGAGCAGGCCCGCGGCGCGCTCGGCCTGGAGGCCGGACATATCACGGAAGACGACTGTGGCGAGGATTGTTTCGTAAAGCCGGCGGGTGCGTTCGAACTCCTTGTCGGGCGTGTCGAACTGCGCGATGAGGAATTCGCCCGGCGCGGTGTTGAACACGGTGTAGCCCGTCGTCGTGAGACTCCTGCCGGCGAGTTGGCGGAATCCCATGTAGACCCGGGCCGCGGGAACGCCGGCGATACTCAGATTGTCGGTCCGCTCGAACGGCTGCGAGGCGATGGCCTTGCGGGTGCGCGGGTCGACGATGCTGTGCTCGAGCGGGGCCTTGAGTTCGGCCTCCTGGCGCTGTTTGATGATGCTATCGACGACTTCGGTGAGTGTGAGTTGCTTGTTGGTGGATCGCTGGTTGTAGACTTGGAGGAGCCATTCTTTGCCGCGTGGCTGGACCTGTAGCCGACCAGTGCCCACGGTGATCGCCTGTGAGGTGATGACGGAGTCTTCTGGCAGGTAGAGCGACAGGCCGAGCGCCGGTGCGTCGTACGGCTCGTCGGAGAGGGGGATCATGGCGTCCTGCGGGTTCGGGGCCTCGTCCTGGCGGGCCTGGACCGGCACCGCGGGCGCGAATCCGATCAGAATGCTAACAAAAAAAGCGTTCAGGGCGTGGTGCATGTTCATGGCTCGATCCTATAACTATGGTCGCTTCAAGGACCAGCATCGGCCGCGCGGGGGCCGGACTTGAAGCGGGGATGGGGATCGTTCCCCCCCGGTCTGGGGCGGGTCGGGTCGGGTCGGGAACGGCCCCGCTGCTTGACACCCGCGTGAGACTCCGTATCCTCTGCCGCTCACCTCCTCGGGACGGGGGCTTTGGTGGGCCCTTTGTCCCGCCCCGAGATGGTATGTCCCACGGCTCACGCGGCGGTTCCGCGTGGTCGAGGCGGACCCGGACGGATCCGGGCGGGTGTGTTTCTCGAAACCGCCGGCGGTATGTCACCGACGGCACGATTTGTCACGCGACGCGGATTGCCGCGAAGGACTGGTAAAGGTCAAGCATGAGCGGTGGAAGGATTCGAATCCGGATGGAGGCTTACGACCACCAGGCGCTCGACGCGTCTGCGCGTGAGATCGTGGAGCACGCCAAGCGTACGAGCGCGAAAGTCGCCGGCCCCGTTCCTCTGCCCACGCGGATCGAGCGGTACACGGTGCTTCGTTCTCCGTTCATCGACAAGAAGTCGCGCGAGCAGTTCGAGATCCGGACGCACAAGCGAATCATCGACATCACCGAGCCGAATGCGCGCACGGTCGAGGCGCTCAACCGCCTGGTCGTCCCCGCCGGTGTGTTCATCAAGATCAAGGCCTGATATCCGACCCGGGCGCTCGAGAGAGCGTCCGGGTTTTTCTTCAATCTGATCTGTTTGGCTCCTCTGTCCCACCCCCCCCGCACTCACGCGTCGGCGTTCGACGCAACGGGGCACGAGCCGCCGGGCCCCCCTCCACCCACCCGGCCCACGCCGACCGCAGCGATGCGGGCGGTGAGAAAGGCGACGAGCGATGGCGATCACGCTGCTGGGAACCAAATTGGGAATGACCCGCGTCTTCACGGACGCCGGGGCTTCTGTGCCCGTGACGGTGATCGAGCTCGGCCCGTGTGTTGTCACACAGATCAAGACCACCGAGACCGACGGCTACAACGCCGTGCAGGTCGGCTTCGACGATGTGAAGCCGCGCCGCTCGACGATGCCGATGATCGGTCACGACGCCAAGGCCGGGACGGCGCCCAAGCGCCATCACGCCGAGTTCCGCGTCGAGGAGTCGGAGATCGCCGGGTACACGCTCGGGCAGACGCTCACCGTCGACTCCTTCGCGAACCACGCGTATGTCGATGTCGCGGGGACGAGCAAGGGCAAGGGCTTCCAGGGCACGATGGTGCGGCACAATTTCAAGGGTCTGTGCGCCAGTCACGGCACCGAGCGTAAGCACCGCTCGCCGGGCTCGATCGGTGGCCACGCGACCAACCGCGGCACCGGCCCCAAGCCCAAGAAGGGCAAGCGGATGGCCGGCCATATGGGCGACTCCCGCGTGACGGTGCGGTCGCTGGATGTGGTCCGTCTGGACCCCGAGCGGAATCTGCTGCTGGTCAAGGGGTGCGTGCCCGGGGCGAACAAATCGCTCGTCGAGGTGCGCACATCGGTCCGGTTGTTCAAGACAAAGAGCGTTCGCCAGAAAGAGGCGATGGGTCAGAAGTGACCTGTTGGTAGATATCAGAGCGGCGTCGCGTGGATCGCCGCGTCCGCAGGGTCCGTGAGAGCGGAAACCGGCGGGCAGGGACAAGAAGGCAAGTTCGCCGAGTCAGACCCGGTGAGCCCCATGAGTGATCGGGGCTGTCCGGGCGAGGCGCGGGTGCGGGAAACCGCCAGGCGATGACGGAAAGGACTTAGAAAGATGCAAGTCCCCGTGCTGAACAAGCAAGGCCAGACGGTCGGCACCATGGATGTCGACGAGCAGGCCCTGGGCGGCGAGGTCAATCCCGCCCTGATCAAGCAGGCGTATGTCCGCTACCACGCGAATCAGCGTCAGGGGTCGGCGCGCACCAAGAGCCGATCCGGCGTCGAGGGCTCGACCCGCAAGCTGTACCGCCAGAAGGGCACCGGCAACGCCCGCGCGGGCTCGATCCGATCGCTGACCCGTCGCGGCGGCGGCCGCGCCTTCGCCAAGAAGAAGACGCGCGAAGAGTTCCGGCTGGACATGCCGATCAAGATGCGTCGCAAGGCCAACCGCAACGCGCTGCTGGCCAAGCTCATCGACAACGAGGTCCGCGTTCTCGACAACCTGTCGCTGAGCGCCCCCAAGACCCGTGAGATGGAGCTGGTCCTCAAGGCGCTGGGCATCGACCGCACCTGCCTGGTCGCGGTGCAGGCGGACAACACGAATGTCCGGCTGAGCGCCCGCAACATCGAGGATGTGACGGTGTGCCCCGCGGACGCACTGACCTGCTTCAATCTGCTGAATCATCGCTACATCGTGATCTCCCGGAGCGATCTGGAGGCCTGGATCAACGGCCCGAGCGCGAACACCGGGAAGTCGGCCAAGGCCGGGAAGGCGGGCGCCTAATGGAGTCTCACTTCGTCATCAAGCAGCCGATCGTGACCGAGAAGTCGACCTTCGCGTCCGGCGAGCACAACCGGTACGCGTTCCTGGTCGATCGCAGGGCGCGCAAGGACGACATCCGTCGCGCCATCGAAGATCTCTACAAGGTCCGCGTGCTGAGCGTCTCGACGCAGAACCGCAAGGGCGGGACGCGTCGCACCCGGTTCGGCGTTATCACCGAGCCCGTCCGCAAGCAGGCCTTTGTCCGCATTCACCCCGACGACACCATCGAGTTGTTCTGACCGCAGGGAGTCCCCGATGCCGATCCGCATTTACAGACCGACGAGCGCAGGCAGGCGGAACGCCTCGGTGAACCTCCACGCGGAGGTCACCAAGACGACCCCCGAAAAGTCCCTGCTGGCCCCGCTCACCAAGCACGGCGGGCGCAACCACACCGGCGTGATCACCGTCCGCGGTCGCGGCGGCGGTCACAAGCGCATGTACCGCCAGATCGATTTCAAGCGCGCCGACCGCGTCGGCATCAAGGGCACGGTGGTCGGGATCGAATACGACCCGAACCGCTCGGCGCACATCGCCCTCGTGCAGTACGAGGACGGCGTCAAGCGCTACATTATCGCGCCCAAGGGCCTGACCGACGGCGCCGCGATCGAGACCGCCGACTCGCCGATCGACGCCAAGGTCGGCAACTGCATGAAGATCAAGGACATCCCGACCGGCCTCGATGTGCATTGCGTCGAGCTGCAGCCCGGCAAGGGCGCGCAGATGTGCCGCAGCGCCGGGACCTACGCCCGACTTTCCAACAAGGAAGGGCGTTTCGCGACGCTCGTGCTGCCCTCGGGCGAGATCCGGCGCGTGCTCTCTGAGTGCCGGGCCACGATCGGCCAGGTCGGCAACCTCGACCATTCGCAGCGTCGGATCGGCAAGGCAGGTTTGTCGCGGCACCTGGGGCGTCGCCCCAAGACCCGCGGCGTCGCGATGGACCACGACGCTCACCCGCTGGGCGGCGGCGAGGGCCGCTCCAAGGGCAACCGCGCCCCGGTCAGCCGCTCGGGCGTGTTCTCCAAGGGCGGCGGCACGCGCAACCGCAAGAAGCATTCGTCAAGTCTCATTATCCGTCGCCGGCGCAGCAAGCGCTTCGGCCAGCTCAAGTAAACCGGCGCGGGAGGTATCTGCATGGCTCGTTCGCTCAAAAAAGGCCCGTTTGTTCAGGAGCGTCTGTACGCGAAGGTTCAGAAGCAGTCGCAGCAGGGCAAGCGCGCTCCGATCAAGACCTGGGCTCGCGATTGCACCATCGTTCCCGAGTTTGTCGGGTCGACATTCCAGGTGCACAACGGGCGCAATTTCATCGATGTGTTCGTGACCGAGGACATGGTCGGGCACAAGCTCGGCGAGTTCGCCCTCACGCGGACCTTCCGCGGGCACACGAACAAGAAGGAAGGCATCAAGGGCGGCGGCGCCAAGGGCTGATGCGGCCGGCACGCTGAACACCAGATAGGGCACGAACCGTGAGAATCCACTCCAAGAATCTTCGAAAGATCGCCGAGATGACGGGCGTCACCCAGCCGCAGCTGGCCGAGGTCCTGCCGTCTTCCGGGCGCCGCAAGCAGAAGGAACTGTCGCTGTCCAAGGTCCGCAACTGGATGGCCGGCCGCGACCATCCGCGGGCCAAGGCGCAGGACATCGAGGCGATGGCCTCCGTGCTCGGCTGCTCGCCAAGCCAGATCGCCCGGTACCAGGCGGTGCATAAGTTCGCCCGATCGGCCCCGCGCAAGGCGGACCTCGTGGCGGAGCTGATCCGCGGGCGGAGCGTGACCGAGGCGCAGGCGTTGCTGGCGTTCTCGCCGAAGCGTGCCGCGGTCATGGTGGGTAAGGCGCTCGAGGCCGCGCTGGCCGAGGCGCAGTCGTACAACGCCTCGCCTGACCGGTTGTTTGTCACCGAGTCGCGCGTGGACAAGGGCGTGATCATCAAGCGTTTCCAGCCAAAGGATCGCGGGCGCGCTCACCGCATCGAGAAGATCACCAGCCACATCACCGTGGGCCTGGAGGAGGTCGCCTAATGGGACAGAAAACACACCCCTTTGGCCTCCGAGTCGGGATCACCGAGGCGCACAAGAGCCGCTGGTACGCCCCCAAGGCGCTGTACGGCGAGCTCCTCGTCGAGGACTACAAGATCCGCAAGTTCGTGGACAAGCGACTGAACCGCACGCCCCCGTTCGCCGCGGTCTCGGACATCCACATCGAGCGTACCCGTGAAGAGCTCAAGGTCATCATCAAGACGGCTCGTCCGGGGCTTGTCATCGGCCCCAAGGGCGCCGAGGTCGACCGCCTCCAGCACGAGCTGCAGCTGATGACGGGCCGCAAGGTCTCGATCAACATCATCGAGATCAAGAACC
>CAZSLT010000093.1:3908-11180 GCA_964607595.1 uncultured Phycisphaeraceae bacterium | reverse complement strand
GCACGATCGACACCGCGAAGTCGAACGACACGACCGAGTGCACCGAGAGCACCAGCGGCGTGGCCAAGCCCGCCAGCATGAGGTAGGTCTTCTCGTAGTTGTTCCAGTGACGCGTGCTGAACCGCCAGCCCATCGAGAGGAACCCGTACGCGTACGCCGCGATCTTGTCGAAGAGCAGCGCCGCCCCCTGCACGCCCCGCTCCATCTTGTCGATCAC
Source organism: uncultured Phycisphaeraceae bacterium (assembly GCA_964607595.1). Taxonomy (GTDB): domain Bacteria; phylum Planctomycetota; class Phycisphaerae; order Phycisphaerales; family UBA1924; genus JACKHC01. The sequence continues at coordinate 10,963 of CAZSLT010000093.1, read as the reverse complement.
GCGGAGGGTCGCCCGGTCCCGAAGCGTCGCCAGGTCCGGGATCATGCCCATGTACCAGAACAGCAGCGACACCGTGAAGTAGGTGCCGACCGCGAACACATCCCACAGCAGCGGCGAGCGGAAGTTCGGCCAGATCCAGTTCGAGTTCGGCAGCGGGAACAGCATCCACGCCATCCAGACGCGCCCGACATGGATGCCGGGGAAGGTGCCGGCGCAGATGACCGCGAAGATCGTCATCGCCTCGGCGAAGCGGTTGATGCTCGTCCGCCACTTCTGCTTGAAGAGGCACAGAATCGCGGAGATGAGCGTCCCGGCGTGGCCGATGCCGACCCACCACACGAAGTTCACGATCGCCCAGCCCCAAGCGACCGGGTTCTGCAGACCCCACACGCCGACGCCGGTGATGATCAGATACAGGATCATCACCGTGCCCATGCCGGCGATCGCCGAGCTCAAACCGAACGCGCCCAGCCACCACTTGGGTGTCTTGGCCTCGTTCCAGCCGCAGATCGTCTCGGTCACGGAGTGGAAATCGCGCCCGCCGAGCACCAGTTCGGGCCGGGCCGCGGGATCATTCACGAGTGTGCCGTCGGGGTTGCCCGGCTCGAACGATCCCCGGCCCCTGCCGGAGATGCCCCACGCCGCGGCCTCGTCGGGATGAAGCGTGGTCACGAGAGCACCCCCATCTTGTTATTGAGAACAGGCAGCCGCATCACATGGCCTTCGCCGAAGTTGGCGTCGTCGTGCTTGTTCGGGTCGATGACTTCCTCGTGACCGTGGTCGTGGCCGTCGTGATGGAACGGATCGTCGTTCGGCTTGCGGATCTTCGGGTTGGGATTCCGCAACCGCACCATGTAGGTCGTGCGGGGCCTGGCGTTGATGTACCCGAGCATCGCGTAGGTCCGACCGTCGCGCTTGACCTGGCTCACCATCGATCCGTCGCCGCCGTTGGCGTCGTTGTCGTAGATGTCGCCGAAGACAATCGCCTCGCTCGGGCACGCCTGCTGGCACGCCGTCTCGACATACCCGTCCGGGATGCGCTCCAGCCCGTCCACCCGGGTTTCGATCCGCGCCTGGTTCACCCGCTGAACGCAATAGGTGCACTTCTCCATGACGCCGCGGGAGCGGACAGTCACATGCGGGTTGTACTGCATCGTGCGGACTTCGCTGATCTTCTCGCGCAGCCGCGGCGGGACCATGGCCTCGCTGGGGTTGGCCACGCCCTCGAGCAGGGCCTGGCCCGCGTACTTGCCCTTGAATTCCTTGGTCGCGTAATCGAAGTAGTTGAACCGGCGCACCTTGTACGGGCAGTTGTTCGAGCAGTACCGGGTGCCGATGCACCGGTTGTACGCCATGTCGTTCATGCCCTCGGGGCTGTGCGTGGTCGCGTTGACCGGGCACACCACCTCGCACGGCGCGTTCTCGCACTGCATGCACGGCACCGGCTGCACGCCCATGTCCGGATCGGCGAACGCCGACTCGTCCATCTTCTCGCTGGCGTAGTAGCGGTCCACGCGGATCCAGTGCATCTCGCGTCCGCGGGCCACTTCCATTTTGCCGACGACCGGGATGTTGTTCTCGGCCTGGCACGCCACGGTGCACGCTCCGCAGCCGGTGCACTTGGTCAGGTCGATCGACATCCCCCACTGCTGGATCGGCCGGCCGTACTTGTTCTGGCTGCCGATGATCCGGCCGCGGGCGTCGCGCTTCGGGTTCCCGTGCGCGTCGATCTCGTAATACACATGCTCGGCGGCGCGCCCGGTGATCCCGCCGTTCCCCGCTTGGTTGTACGAATTCACATTGGCGGGCGCGTGGCTCTCGATGCCCAGGCGCTGGCCAAATGACAGATCCCGATCACGCCCATAGGCATCGACCTGGATGGCTTTGTCCTTTGAGATATCGATGTCGCCGTGCTTCTGCCACGCCGCCAGATCGACCTCGCGCAGCAGCCCGCGTCCCTCGATCGACCAGTGATCCTGCGTGTTGGCGATCAGGTACGAGGGCTTGCCCGCGCGCTCCACCGTCGCGCCGACCCCGACGCACCACGACCGCGCGCCGCGGAGCGGGTAGGCGTCGACCCCGGTCTCATGCGCCACGCGCCCCGACACCGAACGGCCGTACCCCAGCGTGAGCACCACGCAGTCGTCGGCCATGCCCGGCTGCACCCACACGGGCATGTCAACGCTCCGGCCGTCGATCGTGACCGTCGCGACATCCACATAGTTGTACTGCGGGCCGCGGAGGTGGCGGTCGGTCTTCAGCCCAAGACGCTTGGCGGTCGCCAGACTCACCAGCATCGGGTTGTCCCATGTGGCCTTGGTCACCGGGTCCGGCAGTTCCTGCAGCCACGCGTTGTCGGCGAAGCGGCCGTCGTACACCTTGGAGCAGGGACGGAAGACCACCTCGATCCCGCCATCTACACCCGCCGGACGACCGCGCCAGACGCCCAGCGCCTCGGCGATCGCCCCGTCGCTCACACGCGGCGTGGTGAATGTCATCACCGAGCCCGGCGACACCCCGTCGTGCAGCGCCCGACGCCAGGCGCGCTCGAAGTCGCCCGCGGGTTTGACGACTTCCCGCATCGTCCGACGCACGACATCGTACGCGTCCGTCACGCCGTCACCGACCGCGAGCGCCAACAGTTCGATGTCGCTCATCGTGTCGAAGAGCGGCTTGATCATCGGCTGCGCGACCGAGTAGGTCCCGTCCGAAGCGAGCGTGTCGCCCCAGCTCTCAAGGAAGTGCGACCGGCGCACATGGTGCTCGCACGCCACCGCGGTCTCGCAGCGGTCGCCGAGGTGGATCGTGTGCCGCACGCCATTGGCACGCAATTTGTCGCCGAAATTCAGGTCCGCCGGCGCGTCGTATACCGGGTTGCATCCGACAATGACCAGCGTCTCGACCGCGCCCGCGTCGATCGCGGCGCACAGGCCCCGAATCGCAGACTCGCTGGTCGTCGCGCCCGCCATCGCGGCGTAGCGGACCGTCTTGCCGGCGTTATCGAGCGCGGCGTTCATCGCGTGGACCAGGGCGCGCGCATCGGCGGGCAGCGTACGACCGCCCATGATCACGCCCTGGCCGCGGTGCGCCGCCAGATCCTCGGCCACCTGCGCCAGCCGCGTCTGGTCCTCGGCCGTCAGGTGGGCTCCGGCCGCGATCTCGCGCGCCGCGCCGACGAACCGCATCCCGCCACCGCCGCCGATCCGCTCGAAGACCGCGCCCGCGAGGTGCGCGACCATCGCCGCCAGGTACGAGGGCTTGCGCGCCCAGCGGTGATCCGCCTGCCCGCCCGTGAGCGTCATGCCCGACTCGAAGACATACAGCCGGCTCATCGTCGATCCGGAGGCCGTGCCGCCCGCGCCGGGCGTGTACCGCGCCCGCGAGAACCCGCGCTGCTCGCTCACATCGCCGTCAACGCCGAGGAAGTCGCGATCGAAGCTGACGACGACCTTCGCCTTCTCAAGCGAGTACACCTCGCGGCTTGGGGCGCCGAACGCGATCCGCGTACCCTCGATGCCCGAGTCGTCATCCGCGGGCTCGTACTCAAACCACGCTGCCCGCGGGAACCGGCTGGTGATGCGGTCCTTCAGACTGGCGCGCGACGGGCTCGCCGACTTCTCGACGAGGAACGCGAGCCCCGCGCCGTCTGACGCCGTGTACGGCTCGAAGAGGCCCGCGGCCGCGGCGCGGAACGCCTCGGCGCCCATCGTCTGGACCGGGGCCATCGGCTCGCCCTCGAGGCCGGCCATCACGATCTCGGCGTTCGGCGCGCGATCAGGGTTATACAGATCGAGAATCGCGGCTTGCGTGCGTGCGCCGCTCGTCCCCGCGTTGAACGGGTGCAGCGGGTTGCCCTCGAGTTTGACCGGCCGGCCCTCGAAGGTCTCGGCCAGCAGGCCCACGGCGCCGCCGCCGGGCAGCGCCATGCTCGTGGCGTAATACAGCGGCTTGCCGGGAATGATGCTCTCGGGGTCCTTGGCGTACGCGAGAATCTTGTGGTCAGGGCGGCGGCAGCCCGGCAGCGCCGCCACGCCCGCCAGCGCCAGCGACGCGCCCATCACCCGCATGAAGTGGCGACGCGATCCGTCGAGCAGTTCGCTGGCGAACGCCGGAAACTCGCGCTGCACGAAGTCCTTGAACTCGCGCGTGCCGACGAGGTCGTCGATCGAACGCCAGAACGCCTTGCCCGTGGCCGCGCTCAGATCGCGCGCCGAGGTCTCGGCGCGCGCCGGCTCCGCGCTCGTCTTGCTCGCCGTGGATGGGCACTGGTCGATGTTGCTCATCGTCTTGCCGTCCTCGTCCCGCGGCGCTCGGCCGCCGGAAGGTGGTCAACTCGTCCGTCAGAGATCAGGTCAGTGGTGGCACGCGCCGCAGTTCTGCGGCGGCTCGATCTTCTTCGCCTCCGCCAGCATCGCGCCACGCTCCATCTGCTCGGGCGCGGCCAGCAGACGCGAGATCCGCTCCAGGTCTGTCACCTTGAGCATCTCGGCCGGCGCGACCCCGGGGTTGTCCTCGTTCACCGCCACGAGATGCCCCTCGGGCGCACGGTGACAGGTCAGGCACCACGACATCGAGAGCGAGTGCTCCTGGCGCACAACCGCGAAGGTGTCCACGCGACCGTGGCACGAGTAGCAGCTCACGCCGGAGTTCACATGCGCCGCGTGGTTGAAATACACATAGTCCGGCAGCTTGTGCACGCGGCGCCACTGAATCGGCTCGCCGCTCATCGCCGCGTCGCGGACCTTGATCAGATTCTCGTTGTCCTTGTGCGACTCCCACAGCCGGCTGCTGAGGTACGACTGGCTCGAGGCGACATCGCCCGTGTGGCAGTTCATGCATGTCGCCGTGTCGGGGATGTTCGCGTGCGGCGACTCCTCGACATGCGAGTGGCAGTAGCGGCAGTCCATGCCCAGCATCTGGACATGGATCTGGTGGCTGTAGTTCACGGGCTGCGCCGGCTCGTACCCGACTTCCCAGAATTTCGGCGTGAAGTAATAAGTCACGCCCGCGACCACCGACACCGTCGCCAGCGCGCCGACCGCGCCCACGACCTTCGGCAGTGTGTTGGTCCATTCAGGAAACAGGAGCGACATGCTTGTCTCCGCGTGGCAATCCCGATCGGCCCGGCGACACGCCGCCGCCCTCATCCGCGGCCGTTCCCGATGGGACACTGGGGAATCTCCCCAATACCGTCCCAACTGTCCCGGCTCCGGTCAGGCAGTAGGAATCCCCGAATCCGTGCTGTTCGTCAAGGCGGCTTCGCGTTTGACAGTAATTGATACTCATTCTCAGCAGCGTCGTTTCTTCACTTCTCGCCCCCAGACCGGGTAGACTGTACGCAATCACATCTGATTTGGCAAGAATTATTCTTGCCAGACAGCACATCGGCACCGAGGGACACCACGCATGAACGCACTCGAGTCCTCCCGCCGCATCCCCATGATCGCCTGCATCACGATCGGGCTCGGCGCCGCCGTGGCCATGTGGGTGGTCGGGTACCTCACCCACCTGCCCGGATTCCGCACACCGCTTTCGATGACCGCCGGCCTGATGACGGGCGTGCAGCTCGCCGCGGGCGTGATCGCCGGGCGCGCGCTCGCCCCGGCCATCCCCAGCGGCGCGATCGCCGGCCTGGTCGCCAGTCTGGTCAATCTGCTGATCATCGGGTCGGTGATCTCCTCGCCGGACGAGCCCGACGCCGTCCGCGAGAACTGGTGGCTCATGGTGGGCGCGACGCTCGCATTCGGCCCGATCGTCAGCGCCGTCGGCGCCGCGATCGGCTCCCGCCTCGGACGATTCGCCCCCGCGACGCCCCAGGCGTGGCTGTCGCGGTTGGGCGCCGTGGCCGCGATCTCGGCGCTGCCCGTGCTCCTCTCGGGCGGCATCGTCACCAGCGTCGAGGCGGGCAAGGCCGTGCCCGACTACCCCGGCACCTACGGGTACCCGATGTTCCTCTTCCCGCTCCAGCACATGACCGGCGGCATCTACTACGAGCACGCCCACCGCCTCTTCGGCTCCCTCGTCGGGCTCTGCACACTCGTGCTCACCATCGCCGTGATCATCAAAGACCCGCGCAACCTCGTGAAGTTCGCGGCTGTCATCGCGCTCCTGCTCGTCATCGCCCAGGGCCTCGCCGGCGGGCTGGGACGCGTCGGGGGCGCGATCGTCCCGCTCACCGAGCTCAACGAAGTGACCAGCACCGAGGTCCCGCTCGATCTCAACAAGGATGTCGACACCGCGCCCGCTGTGGCGTGGGCCATCTTCCACGGCGTCGTCGGCCAGCTCACATTCGCGTACCTCTGCGTCGTCGGCGCGATGCTCAGCCCGGTGTGGATCGGCGCGGCCTCGCGCAAGCGACCGGACTCACTCGTTCGCACCTTCGCGCTGATCGCGCTGCTGGCGTATCTGCTCCAGCTCTTCCTCGGCGCGGGGCTGCGTCACACCGGCCACCCCGGCTTCCAGCACCCGCACATCGCGCTCTCGATCGTGGTCGTCGTGCTCTCGCTGCTCGCCGGGCTGCGCGCCCGGTCCCGCCACGCCGACATCCGCCCGCTCAAGTTCTTCGGCACGCTCATGGCCCACGGCGTGGGCGTCCAGTTCATTCTGGGTTTCGTGGCCCTCGTCGTCGTGCTGCCCAACAAGGACAACCCGACACACATCCCCTCCATGCTGATCGCCACGACGCATCAATTCCTCGGAGCCCTGCTTATCGCCTCGAGCGCGGTTGTTTTCGCGTGGACGCGCCGCGTGGCCGAGAAGGGCCGGATGGCTCCCTCCCCCGGGCTTCCGGGCGAGGTGTCAGACGGAGTGTGACGGAGGGGGTATCAAAATGCCGCATCCTTCGACGCGGCTGTGCCGCCAATCGCTTTCGGGTGCCATGGCTCAGCCCGAGGGGTGAGCCATGTGTGGACACCGACATGGTTCGCTCGGCTTCACCGAGCCGAACCACGGCACCCAAGCAGATGCCTTCTCTTACTCCGGCTTCCCGCCCGACATGTCGTACACCCACACCTCGCCGGCGCGGCTCCACGGCTGCACCTCGCCCTTGGCGAAGA
>CAZSLT010000093.1:0-3898 GCA_964607595.1 uncultured Phycisphaeraceae bacterium | reverse complement strand
CAGCTCGCGCTCCGCGGCCTCGGGGCTGTCCGACCCGTGGATCAGGTTGAACGAGTTCGAGACGCCGAAGTCGCCGCGGATCGTCCCCGGCTCCGCCTTGGACCCGAAGGTCGCGCCCATCATCTTTCGGCTGATCCCGATCGCCCCCATCCCACGCACCGCCAGCACCACCACCGGCGAACTGGTCATGAACCGCACAAGCCCGTCGTAGAACGGCTTGCCCTTGTGCGCCTCGTAGTGCGTCGCGGCCAGTTGCTTCGAGATCGTCATCAGCTTCATGCCGACGATCTGCAAGCCCTTGTCCTCGAACCGCGAGATGATCCGGCCCATGAGCCCCCGCTGGACGGCGTCGGGCTTGAGAATGATCAGTGTGGTTTCCATGATCGGTCGCTCCTGAAAGTCGATTGGCGTGTGTTTGGCCCGCGACCGGGAAGGCCGAGGGGGCGGGGATGATAGCGGAGGGGGACTCGAATCGGCCACGGCCTAGTAGATCGGCATGGTGTTTGACGGATAGATGCAACTCGCCATGCCCAGCAGCCATCCAACCACCGCAAATGCAGCGATGTTGGCGAACTCCTTCTTGGTGAGTTCGGATCCGGTTCGCCGGAAAGTCCTGCGAATCAGGTAGAGATAGGCTGGTAACCCCACCACCGCAAGCAAGATGCACAAAGGTGCTGCACTGCCGGCTAGAAGTTGTGCATCAATTTCGTCCATCGGAATCAACCGCGCTGGCCAGGCGATGACCATGAGCGTGATCCATGGCATCTGGAGGATCCATAGCCTGCGGATCAGAATCGTCCGAGTGAGCGAGCGATCCGGCTTGCGGCGCCCTGCGGCGAAGATCGCAATACCCACGAGCCATCCCATGAGGAGCAACACCTGATGCTCGGCTCCAGACATCCCCATCGATGGAGAGGGATGTGTCACAACCAACAGTCCAGTGGCGATCGCGGCCAAGAAGAGCAGAACCAAATGGACCGTGTTCCACATCATTGCGCGATGCAAGATTGCATCACGGTGATCTGTGGACCGGATGAGGCGATCGAGTCTGTTCTCGGTCCCGCACTCCGGGCACACGCCCGCCGCGAGCCCGCCCATGTCGTACCCGCACTTCGGGCACAGCACCCCGTTCGGCAGCGTCTCGGGCTGAATTGGCGTATCCACTCCTCGATTCTACTGTCCTACCGCGACGCCACCTTCTCGCACAGTTCCGCGCACTTCCGGCAGGACTCGGCGCACTTCTGGCAATGGTCGTGCTCGTGCTCGCCGCACTCCTGCGCGCACCAGCGGCACGCCTCCGCACAGATCGCGCAATAGTTCCGCCAGAACCGGCTCTCCCGCGACATCCCCAGCGCGCAGGTAATGCAGGTCTCCACGCACTCGCGGCAGCACGCCGGGCATTCATTGTGCGATTTCTTGCCCATCATCGCGTGCAGACAGACTTCGCAGTCGCGGGCGCACGCGAAGCACGCCTCGATGCATGAGCGGATGTCCTCGTTGTTCATGGTCGGGCTCCTTCGTGGTCCGAAGGAACCATGGCCATGCGGGGTGAACGCGGCATGAACACCCCGTGAAATCGGGCTCACGCACTCCTCGCAGAGCCAGGCGGCAACAGCACAGATGCACTCACCCCATCTGACCCCCGCAGACCATGATCGCGAGCCACATCGGGGTTGCGAATCCGACCCAGAGCGCACAAGCGACCGAGAGAAAACTCGCGAGGCCCCCCACCCTGCCTGCCCCGACGATCTTCGCGTTGTCGAGATCGGTGATCGCAAGGAACACGAGAAGCGTCGGTGCGGCCAGCAACGCGCCGATCGCCACGCCCGCCATCATCCCGGACAAAAGCCCCTCGAGCCCCCCGGACGCGGCCCCCAGGCCGCCGGCCACCACCGGCGCCGCGTAGGGCAACAGCAGGATCCACAGACTCCGCACCCATACGAGCGCATGTCGCCGACGGTCACCACGGCGAATAAGCCACGCGCCGTTCATGCCGACAGCGATCAGCCCCCCGACCGCCGCGGTGATCCCGAGTCCTACCGCGGCCGCGAAACCGCCGCCACTCAGCCACAAGCCAACCGCACCCAACACCACGACCGCGGCGAGAACCGCGCACAGCAACTGTCCGCGCCGGAGTGTCTCTTTCACCCACGCACGGTTCTTGATCTGCCAAGTAAAGTCCGCGTGCGGGTGTGAATTGCCGCACTCCGGGCACGCCCCAGGCGCGAGCCCGCCCATGTCGTACCCGCACCCCGGGCACTCCACCCCCCGCGGCAGGATGCTCGGCGCTTCGCCCATCGTGTCATCGTACGCCTCCCCCGACCCCCCTCCCGGTAGAACCACGGCCACCCACCCCGCCACGGAGCGCCCCGATGACGCGATTGCCGTTTCTCATCGCCACGGTCCTGACGATCGCCTCCACCGCGGCCGACGCCGACCCGAGCGCATCGGACATCCTCGACCGTGCCGCGGCCGCCCTCGAAGCCGATCCATCGTGGTCATTCCACATCGAGCGCCGCTCCTCGGGGCCCGGCGCGGCGGTGGCCATCGATCTCGACGCCGACGCCGTCATCGTCCGCACACCCGAGGACCCCCACCTCGGCGCCCACCTCGACATCCGCGGCACCTACACCCTGGCCACCAGCCCCGCGCCGGATCCCATGCTTCTCCGCTACGACGGCGAGCGGGCGCTCTCCGTCCGTGAGCGGGGCGGCGTGGTCATCGCCGGGGACCCGGCCAACATGGGGCTGGCGCTGATCGGCATCGGCTATGACAGCCCGCTCTTCGACGCGATCATCGACCCCGCGATGCTCCGCTCGGCCGCGGGCGGCGCCACGCTGCTCCCGCCCCGCATCGTCGGCGGCGAGTTATGCGATGGGATCTACCTCGGCGCGACGGAGGACGCCCCCGGCGTCACCTGGTATTTCGACGCCGACGACCACCTGCCCCGTCGCGTGGATGTCATCGATGGCCACGGCCCCGACGCCGTCTCCACGACGACTCTGATCACCGGACATCGACGCGGCGTACCGTTCCCGTCGCTCGACCACGCCGGTTCCTTCACCGTCAAGTCCTTCGACCCCGCCCGCCTGCCGGCCGTCGGCGGCCAGGCCCCGGACCTCACGATCACCACGCCCGACGGACGCGAGGTGTCACTCGCCGACCACCGCGGCAAGGTCGTCGTCGTCAAGTTCTGGGCGACCTGGTGCGGCGCATGCGTGGCCGGGCTGCCGGCGCTGGGAGACCTCCGCCACGACTTCGCCGACGATGAGCGGGTCGCCTTCATGGGCGTCAACTGCTGGGACAAGGGCGATATCGGTTCGGCGCTCGCCAAGGCCGGTTGCGATGTTTCCAGCGGCGTCGCCGATGACGACCAGATCGCGGCATTCGGCGTCACCGCGCTGCCGATCGTGCTGGTGATCGACCCCGAGGGCCGCATCGCCCACGCGCAGCTCGGCTATCGGCCGGACGCGGAGTCCACACTCCGCGCCGCGATCGACGCGTTGCTCGCCGCCGAATAGCCGGCCGCGCCTCTCGCTTCCGCCGCCCCCGCCCGCTACCTTCTGGGCCGAACCGCCACGGAGGGCGCGATCCCATGAGCGACCAAACCCTGCTGCTAGACTCGCCCGCGATGGGCAAGAAGCAGTCCAAGTCAGCCAAATCACCGCCGCAGGACGCCGCGTCGGCACGCCCCACCCCGGAGCCCAAGCCGCGGAAGGGCAAAGCCGGGAACACCGCGACCGCCGAGTCGATGGCCGAGAAGCAGCGCGAGATCTCCGTCTCGGAGTTCTTCGCCAAGAACCGCCACCTGCTCGGCTTCGACAGCCCGCGCAAGGCGCTGCTGACCACGGTGAAGGAGGCCGTGGACAACAGCCTCGACGCGTGCGAGGAGGCCGGG